>CAZJRG010000009.1:0-31713 GCA_964548435.1 uncultured Sulfurimonas sp.
AACGCCACCGAAAAGCGCAAGTGTAAAAAATGGTATAAAGAGAAATATTTTCATGATCGTTTGCCTTACGAGGGAAATAAAGAGATAGAGTATAGCATTAAGCAACTTTAGCTAAAATTTCGCCAATAAAAATTAAAGGTTTTTCTATGGTTGTTACACGTTTTGCACCCTCACCTACGGGTTATCTGCATATTGGCGGTTTGAGAACTGCACTTTTTTGCTATCTTTGGGCGAGAAAAAATAGTGGAAAATTTCTACTACGTATTGAAGATACTGATAAGCTGAGAAACTCCGAAGCCGCAGCACAGGCGATTTTGGATGCTTTTGACTGGCTTGGACTTGATGCTGATGGTGAGATACTTTTTCAGAGTAAACGCGATGATATTTATGGACGCTATATCCAACAGCTTCTTCAAGAGGGTAAAGCATACAGATGTTATATGACTAAAGAGGAACTCACAGAACTTCGTGAAACACAGATGGCAAACAAAGAGCGCACGATGTATGATGGTCGCTATAGAGATTTTACAGGGACACCGCCTGAGGGAGTTGAGCCCGTTATTCGCATTAAAGCACCGCAGAGCGGAGAGATTGTTGTAAGAGACGGTGTGAAAGGTGACATCGTGTTTCAAGCCCAAGATATCTTAGATGACTTTATTATCGCGCGTTCAGATGGAAGCCCGACCTACAACTTCGTAGTGGCAATCGATGACCATCTTATGGGTGTGACAGAGGTTATTCGTGGGGATGATCACCTCTCAAACACTCCAAAGCAGATAGTAGTCTATGAGGCACTTGGCTTTGAGATTCCCAAGTTTTATCATGTTCCTATGATTCATAACTCTGCGGGCAAAAAACTCTCTAAGCGCGATGGTGCAACGGATGTCATGGCATATAAAGAGATGGGCTACACACCTCAAGCACTGCTTAACTTCTTGGTGCGTTTAGGCTGGAGTCATGGAGATCAGGAGATATTCTCTTTTCGTGAGATGATCGAACTTTTTGATCCAAAAGATATAAACAAATCAGCCTCCATCTACAACACTGAAAAACTTGACTGGCTGAGTGCTCACTACATTAAAAATAGTTCTAACGCAGAGCTTACGGAGCTTCTTACGGAGTATGATGTTTATCTCACTTCACACGATAAAAAAGAGATACTTTTAGATGCACTCAAAGAGCGCGCCAAAACACTCAAAGAGCTTGCAACACTTGTCGAAGAGATCTTGCAAACACCGCATGATTATGATGAAGTAGCACTCAAAAAAGCCTTCAAAGAGGACTCTGTAGAGATACTCAATGCTTTTGGAGCGAAACTCTCAAGTGGTGATGAGCCGCATCTTCCGACTGAGTATCATGCCATAATGGAAGAGGTAGTAAGTGAGATGGGCATAGGTTTTGGGAAGATTGGTATGCCACTGCGTGTGGCACTTCTTGGAAAAATGGGTGGACCAAACATCGATGTCATTATGTCTGTCATCGGAAGAAAAGAGACACTCCTTCGCATCGCAAACGCCATAGCACATACTGCTTAGGCGTTTGGGCTCATTTGGTTTAGACTAAATTGTATTTTTAAAGAGTACAAACATTCCCCATCCAAAAAATGTAACTATCCAAGCACTAAATAGATAAAGAGAGTAGCTTGCAAGTCTTGAGAGCAGCGGATCTTTTTCTCCATCAAAAACACCCTCGCTCTTTCCTATCTTCCATGCCATGACCAAAATAAACGCAAACCCAGTAAGTCCTAAAACACCAAACGTGAGTATAAAAAGAACCGTACTTGACCAGTCAATGTTGAGTGGATAACCATAGAGGTCATAACCAACTTTTTGCATAATCTCATAACGCAGCAGCTCTCAAAACAATGAGAACAGAGATGTTTTTGTGTTAATCGTGCTTATGCTCTTCATGCTCTAAAAGCTCTTTTATCTGCTCTTGCGTAAGTGTTTGAAGCTCTAAAATCTCACCTTCAAATGTGAGTGTCAAACCTGCATAGGGGTGGTTTGCATTCAGTTTTGCCGTTGTTGTGTTGATGGACTCTACGACAAATACGAGCAGTTCGCCACTCTCTTCATCTTCGCTCTCAAGCTCCATATCTACACAGATATCCTCAGGTAAATTTTCTAGTGACTCCTCAAGCTCCCATGCTGGATTGTAGAGCCCAAAAGTCTCTTGGGGTTCGAGTGTGACACAGAAGTGATCGCCCTCTTTTTTGCCCTCAAGAGCTCTCTCAAGTGCAGGAAATATCTGCCCATACCCACCATGCAAATAGATGAGTTCCTCTTCGCCCTCATTGAGAAGATTTCCCTCTGTATCCTTGAGTGTGTACTCTATGTTGACTAAAATATCTTTTGCGATTTTCATCTGTAGTGCTCCATTTTTTGGCTCATTATAGCATTTTGTGAGGCTTCCTTAGAGTCTGCTCATGGTTATGCCAAGTTAAAAAATCGAGCCACTTCATAAAAGCAGAGATATGATAAAATCACACCCATGAAAAATAGAAACGATACAACATCCATAACCCTTAAAACCATCTTCGCACTTCTCTTAGAGAAGAAACGCAGTCTCATTTATGGGCAGATCATTACACTGTTGGCTATCATCATCTCTGTGCCCATTCCGCTCTTGTTGCCTGTGCTCGTAGATGAAGTGTTACTTCAAAAGCCCTCTTACATTGTAAACGCCATAGACTATTTTACAGATGGCACTACCGCGTTTGTCTACATAGCCATTGTTACGCTCTTTGTTATCTTCTTGCGAGTGCTTTACTATGTGCTTGGTGTTTTTATGACAAAGATTTTCACAGCTATTGCAAAGTATGTCACATTTGAGATTCGCAAGCGGCTTCTTTGGCATCTTAGAGCTGTCTCTATGAATGAGTATGAGACACTTGGCAGCGGCTCCATCACGGCCAATCTGGTCACCGATGTCAATACACTCGATAGTTTTATTCAAAACGCCAGTGCAAAGATCTTCTCTTCTGTGCTTACACTCATTGGTGTCGGTGTTGTGCTTTTGGCGATTGAGCCTATTTTGGGATTGATGATACTTATAATTCAGCCGCTTATGATGCTGCTGAGCCGTAAAATGTCCAAACGAGTCGGTGGATTAAAATCGAGAGAAAACGCAGCTGTTGCAGATTTTCAAGAGGATGTTGGTGAAACTTTAGAGCTCTTTGGGCAGATAAAAGCGAGCAATCAAGAGGAGTTTTTCTTTTCACGCTCTGAGAGTTTTGCCAAAAAAGTGCAGACCACATCTAATGCGTTTGGGTATAAAAATGTAGCCTATGAGAAGCTCTCAAGCACTCTGTTTTTGGTAATGTTTGAGATTATTCGGGCTTCAGGGCTTCTGCTTGTTGCGTATAGTGATCTAAGCATTGGTATGATGCTTGCGATGTTTGGCTACATCTGGTTTATTATGACGCCCGTGCAGGAGCTCATCTCGCTTCAATACTCTCTCTCTGCTGCAAAAGCGGCGTTAGAGCGCATCAACAAAGTGCTTCTTCTTGAGCAGGAGAGTAGCGGCGAGGCAACACTCCATAGAGATGGCGTCGAGATTGTGTTTGAGGAGGTGAGTTTTGGGTATAACAGTGAAAAAGAGATACTCAAAAATATTAGCTTCAAGATAGACGCAGGCGAAAAAATAGCACTCATCGGAGCAAGTGGAAGCGGTAAAACAACCTTGGCACAACTCATTGCAGGATTTTACGAGAAGAGTAGCGGTCGTATTTTCTATAACGGTATTGAGACAGAGGCACTCTCAAAAGCCTCTCTTCGGGCAAAAGTATTTTTAGTGCTGCAGATGCCCATACTTTTTAATGCTAGTTTGCGTTTCAATATCACTATGGGTGCAGAAAATATTAGCGATGAGAGAATCTATGAGGCACTTAAAATTGCACAGCTCTCAGAGATGCTTCAGGGAATGAGAGATGGTTTAGAGAGCATTGTCGGACGTCATGGCATCCGCCTCTCAGGAGGTCAAAGACAGCGTTTAAGTATTGCACGTATGATTATCGCCAATCCTGCGGTGGTGATCTTTGATGAGTCCACTTCAGCTCTGGATGTCCACACCGAGCAGCGTCTTCAAGCTGCGTTAGAACCCATACTCAAAGATAAAACCATCATCACCATCGCTCATAGGCTCAGCACAGTAAAGAATGCCCAGAAGATCTATGTCCTAGGTGAAGGCGAAATTCTCCAAAGTGGCACGCACGAAGAGCTTGAAGAGGAAGAGGGACACTATAGCGAGTTTGTGAGACGTCAGTTAATCTAAATACTCATAGAGAAAGTTTTTTTTGTTTCCTTGTTCCAAAAGCTCTAGCTTTGCAACCTATATCAACTACTTCTTATTGCTTAAATGAGGAACTTTTTTATCTGTACCCAATTGAGTGATTGGGGAGAAGTAGTTTTTCTGCAATTTGCCCTTAAGAGAGGGTTAATTTTAGAGGATTTATAATTTTAGACTACCTTTGAAGGAGGATGCTATGGAAGTAACCACATACAGCTATCAGTCACCCTATGCAAGTCCTGTACAGTTTGGCAGAGCCAATGCGAATGCTCAAAAAGATGAGTCACAGACTCAGGAGCTGCTTACACAAACAAACGATAAACTCCAAGAAGCACAACAGTTTCAAACAACACAAACGCAAGAGGTGCAGCCTGCAGTTGAGATGAGCAAGCTTGATCTCTATGCCTGAGTAAATTTTTTTCTACTCCTTTGCTCTTAGCGGCTATAATTCGCTTCCATAAGGAGTGAAGATGAAACTTAAAGATAAAACTGCACTGATTACGGGTGCATCTGCTGGTATTGGGATGAGGTGTGCTAAAGAGCTCGCTAAGCGAGGAGTTCACCTTGTGCTTATCTCTCGAAGAGTAAAAAAACTCAAACAACTTAAAGAAAAACTCCAAAAATATAATGTAGTTGTAAATGTTTACGGTGTTGATGTGAGTGATTATGATGCAGTAGAAAAGCTTGCTTTAGAGCTCAAAGCTCGTAATATCACTCCAAATATACTCATTAACAATGCTGGACTCTCTCAAGGACTCGACCCCATCGACACTGCTGATGTTGCTGATTGGGACAGAATGATCGATACAAACCTAAAGGGTCTGCTCTATGTGAGTCGTCTCATTATTCCTATGATGAAAGAGCTCGATGATGCACATATCATCAATCTTGGTAGTATCGCAGGACGCGAAGTTTATGCTGGAGGAAGTGTTTATAATGCCACAAAATTTGGGGTGCATGCACTCTCCAAAGCGATGAATATAGATCTTTTTGGAACGAATGTAAAAGTAACAAATGTGGCTCCAGGAGCTGTAGAGACAGAGTTTTCTTTGGTACGTTTTCATGGAGATGTTCAGAAGGCAAGTGGCGTTTACGATGGTTTTACCCCTTTAAACGCCAAAGATGTGACAAGATCGATTCTTTTTGCTCTCAAGCAACCGTATCATGTAAATATTCAAGAGATATTTCTCACTCCAACGGCACAAAGAACTACTTATCTCACAGCAAGAGAGAAATAATTTTGCACCTCGGAGTGTGAGATGTGAGTAGTTTATAATCCTGCGGCTTCGACAATCTTTGCTTGATGGTCTGTGATGAGTGGTTCGACTATCTCATCTAAGAGTCCTCCGCCCATAATCTCTGCCAAGCGGTAGAGAGTGAGATTGATACGGTGGTCGCTTATGCGGTTTTGCGGATAGTTGTAAGTACGAATACGTCCACTTCTATCGCCACTTCCGACTTGCGCTGCGCGTTCTGCTGCATTTTCAGACTGTTGCTCTTGCATTTGGAGGTCATAGAGTCTTGCTTTGAGAACCTTCATAGCTTTGTCTTTATTTTTGTGTTGTGACTTTTGGTCTTGGTTTGTCACGACTATACCTGTAGGTAAGTGAGTGATACGAACAGCCGAGTCTGTTGTGTTAACTGACTGTCCACCACATCCAGAAGAGCGCATAACATCGATCTTGAGATCTTTTTCGGCGATCGTTATCTCAACATCATCTACTTCAGGCATAACCGCAACGGTGATGGCCGAGGTGTGAACCCTTCCTTGAGACTCTGTAGCTGGAACACGCTGCACTCTGTGTGTTCCGCCTTCGTACTTCAACCTGCTATAAACCTGTTCGCCCTTGATGAGTGCTGTAATCTCTTTGTATCCACCTGCATCTGAAGGAGAGCTGGAGATAATCTCAATCTTCCAATCGCGTAGATCTGCATAGCGTGTGTAGGCGTCAAAAAGATCCCCTACGAATATTCCAGCCTCATCACCACCTGCACCAGCACGGAGCTCCACAATGATGTTTCTATCATCGTTTGGATCTTTTGGGAGGAGAAGTAGCTTGATCTCCTCTTCTAAAAGAGGCTTTTGGGGCTCAAGCTCTTTGAGCTCCTCTTTTGCCATGTCGCCCATTTCAGGATCACTGAGCATCTCTTTTGTATCTTTTATCTCTTGGAGAAGTTGTTTATACTCTTTTGCTTTTTCTACGATAGCAACAAGTGAGGATTGCTCTTTTGAGAGGGCGGTCATGCGTTTGATGTCGGAGGTTATGTCAGGGGAGCTTAGCAGATTGCCAAGCTCATTATAGCGGTTGATAAACGGTGTGAGTTTATCTGCTAACATAAAAAGTTAGCCTTAAAGAGCGTTTACAGCTTTGTGTAGACGGCTTACTTTTCTAGCAGCAGTCTCTTTTTTGATAACACCTTTGCTTACAAATTTGTGAATTTGTTGGTTAGCTACTTTAAGTGTAGCAGTCGCTTCTTCTTTGTTCCCTGCATCGATTGCGCTGCGAACATCTTTTACTATGTTTTTAAGACGAGTTCTGTAAAAACGATTACGCTCAGTGCGAACGATCGTTTGGCGAATTCTCTTAACTGATGACTTATGATTTGCCATTATGAGTCCTTCTTGGAATTTTAGGTCCGCAATAGTAGCTTAAAAATAATTAAAATTAAGTTAAAGGGTGCTAAAATCGTTGAATAACTTTTCTAAATGCACCATAAAGAGAGCAAATCCTCGCTCTGCTCTGAGTCTCTTCATGATACATTTAGAAAAGTTTGCGAGATTTATGAAATGATGGGAGAGCAAATGAAACTATTTGGAACAGATGGAGTCAGAGGAGAAGCTGGAAGCTTTTTGAGTGCTGAAGTCGCTATGAAAGTTGCAATGGCAGCTGGGATTTATCTAAAATCATCTGCTATAACAAATAAAATACTTATAGGAAAAGATACTCGCAGAAGTGGCTATATGATAGAAAATGCTATTGTGAGTGGACTCACAGCCATAGGCTACGATGTAGTTCAAGTGGGTCCTATGCCAACTCCTGCCATAGCATTTATAACACAAAACATGCGCTGTGATGCAGGAATCATGATCTCCGCTTCACACAACTCTTTTGAAGATAACGGCATAAAATTTTTCGATGGACATGGAAATAAGTTTCCTCAAGAGGTTGAAAAAGAGATAGAGAGCATCTACTTTAACCATGAAAAACTCCAAGAGGCTCAAGTCACTGCAAAAGCTATTGGCAAGGCAAAACGCATCGATGATGTGATTGGTCGCTACATTGTGCAGCTTAAAAACTCATTTCCCGTTGAGATGACACTTCAGGGAATGCGCATCGTCTTAGATAGCGCTAATGGAGCCGCTTATAAAGTGGGACCAACGGTTTTAGAAGAGCTGGGTGCTGAAGTAATCGTACTACATAACAAACCAGATGGATTTAATATAAATGAAGGGTGTGGAGCACTTCATCCCAAAGATGTCAGCGATGCGGTACTAAAATATCGTGCAGATATAGGGATTGCGTTAGATGGTGATGCAGATAGATTAGTTGTGGTAGATGAAAAGGGCGAGGTGGTTGATGGAGATCTTCTCATAGGAGCGCTTGGTGTACATCTAAAAAATCAAAAAACACTCAAAGGCGATGGTGTTGTTGCGACAGTGATGAGTAACCAAGGTTTAGAAGACTATCTGCATGGACATGGGCTTAAGCTTCTGCGAAGTGATGTGGGAGATAAACACGTACTTGAACTTATGCATCAAGAGGGCATAAACTTCGGAGGCGAACAGAGTGGACATATTATCATCAATGATTATGCAAAAACAGGTGATGGACTTGTGAGCGCTCTTCAGGTTTTAGCACTCCTTATAGAGACTAAACGCCAGGCTTCAGAAGCACTCAGGCCCTTCTCGCTCTACCCACAAAAACTTGTAAATCTCAAAGTCGGTTTTAAGAAACCTTTGAGTGAGATAGAGGGGCTAGAGGAAAAGTTACGTGAGCTTGATACTCTCCATATCCGTCATTTAGTGCGTTACTCAGGCACTGAAAACAAGTTAAGAATTTTACTCGAGAGTAGAGATGCCAAAGTGATGCAGCAGCAGATGGAGTTACTTGTGGCATTTTTTCAAAAAGCACTCCATGCCTAGTTTTATGCTCCGTTTTAGTGCTATTTTACTATTAAGTATTGTTGGTGTTTTTATCATTGATCAAAACATCAAGATGCTTTTTGTGGAGGGCTTTCGCTACTACACTGAGTGTATAGACTTTATACTTGTCTACAACCGAGGTGTGGCGTTTTCAATGCTTGCATTTTTAGAGGAGTATCTCAAATATATTCAGCTTTTTATAGTGGCAGCTGTTTTGGGTTATATGTTTTATCTCAAAAAACTCTGTTATGCATTGCCTACAGGATTACTCCTTGGTGGAGCTTTTTCAAATATTTATGACAGATTTATTCACGGCGGTGTTGTAGATATGGTCTATTGGCACTGTGGATTTAATTTTGCCGTATTTAATTTTGCCGATGTGATGATTGATTTGGGAGTTGTTTGGCTTCTTGTGCTAAACTTTAAACCCAAATTTTGCAAAAGCTAACTAAAAGCACTTTTAAGGTACCATTGCCCAAAATTTTAGTCATAAAAAAAGTTATGATATCAAACATATAAAGGAAATTGATGGAAGTCAAATCAAATAAAATCAACGGTGCAAATGCGGAGATCTCTGCAACAATCTCTATGGAAGATGTGAATGCAAATATAGAAAAAATAGCAAAACAGCTTTCAAAAACAGCAAATATTCAAGGCTTTCGTAAAGGGAAAGTTCCTGTAAATGTAATTAAGAAACAGTATGGACAAAAACTTATAGAAGATGCAGAAGCAGAAGCGCTTCGCGGTGTTCTCTCTCAAGGACTTAATGATCTTGCTATTACAAATGAGTCAATGATTGGTGAACCAAACATTACAAAATTTGAAAAATCAGAGAGTGCTATTGAGGTGGGTATTAAAATCGCTATGAGACCAGAGATTGATCTTGGAGATTATGCTTCATTTGTTCCAGATTTTTCAAAACCTGAAATTAGTGATGAAGCAATTTTAGAGAGAATTACGCTTTTCGCTCAAAGTCAAGCACCACTTGTAGATATTAAACGCAACCGTGCAATGAAAAAAGGTGATGTTGCTGTTATCGACTTTGAAGGGAGTATTGATGGTGAACTTTTTGAAGGCGGTTCTGCAAAAGATTTCTCATTAGAGCTTGGTTCTGGACACTTCGTACCAGGTTTTGAAGACCAACTCATCGGTGTAAAGCGTGATGAAGAGGTAGTAGTAAAAGTGACTTTCCCTGAAAACTATGGTTCTGAAAAACTTTCAGGAAAAGATGCTGAGTTTAAAGTAAAAGTAAATCAGATCAAGGTCAAAGAAGAGGTCGAAGTAAACGACGAACTTGCACAAAAATTGATGCCAGGTGAAGAGAATGCTTCATTAGAAGAGCTTAAACGCCAAGTAAAAATGCAACTTGAACATGAAGCACTTGCTAAACTTTATAATGAAGATTTAAAACCACAACTTTTAGATACATTTGTAGAGAAGCTATCATTTGACCTTCCAGAGTTTGTAGTTGAGCAAGAGATTGATATGGCTGTAAATAAACAAGCTGCACAGATGAGTGAAGAGGAGATTAACGAACTTCGTCAAAACGCAGAGAAACTCAAAGAGCTTCGTGAAACATTTAGAGAAGACGCGACAAAAAGTGTCAAAGCGACATTTATCATCGACTCTTTGGCGCAAGCAAAAGGTGTGAGAGTTCAAGAAAACGAGATCATGCAAGCTATATACTATGAAGCGATGCAGATGGGACAAGATCCAAAACAGGCATATGAACACTACAAAAACGCAGGCTATCTTCCAGCGATTCAGATGTCTATGATAGAAGACAGAGTACTCTCTGGTCTTCTCAATGAAAAGATAGCGTAACGATCATGAGTTATATTCCTTATGTAGTTGAGAAAACGGGAAGAGGTGAGCGCTCTTACGATATCTACTCTCGCCTCTTAAAAGATAGAATTGTTATGCTAAGCGGTGAGGTGAACGATCAAGTCGCCTCTACGATAGTTGCGCAGTTTTTGTTCCTTGAAGCAGAAGATCCTGAAAAAGACATCTACTTCTATATCAACTCTCCAGGTGGTGTGGTAACAGCAGGTATGGCGATTTATGACACCATGAACTACATTCGTCCAAATGTAGTGACCATCTGTATTGGGCAGGCTGCCTCTATGGGTGCGTTTTTGCTCTCAAGTGGTGCAAAAGGTAAACGCTATGCACTTCCACATGCACGCATCATGATTCATCAGCCTCTAGGTGGTGCGCAAGGTCAGGCGACTGACATCGCCATACAAGCACAAGAGATTTTGCGTATGAAAAAAGAGCTCAATGAGATCCTTGCAGCAAATACAGGGCAAGATGTAACAGTTGTTGAGAAAGATACAGATCGTGATAACTTTATGAGTGCACAAGAGGCACAACAGTATGGTATGATAGACGAAGTGTTGATTAAAAACGACAAAGAGTAAGGAGTAGTACAACCATGTCTGGAGTGCTTAGAAGTAAGAGTCGTAGAAATCTCGATGATGATCAAAATAGATCACCAAATTATGAAGCGCAAACTTCTATGCCTAGTATCTTTGATATGGACAACCCCTCAAGTGATGTAGAGCTCTATGCAAAAGAGGTACTCTCTGCACTTGTAGCTGACAACCTTCCGCCAACCCCAAACAACTTTTCACTCTATTTTGACAGACTTCTTGAGGACAAAAGTGCAAATCTTCGCAAGCAGATTATCTCTATGCTTGAGTTAGAGGAGAGCAATGAAGGTGAAAAAACCATTCAGCTTGAGCAGAGTCTCAAGCTAGGATTTAGCTCTATTAAGAACATCCTCAGCGTTACAGCAACACTCTATAAAAATATGGTTTTAATGAGTAAGATACTTGAAAAACGTAAAGAGGAACTCTCCAACGATATCGCTTTGAATGAAGCACTCGAGGTAATCTCCATCTTAGAGAGTGATGTCTCCAAGTTAAACGCCATTGTCAAAACACAAAGTGCTCAAATGAAAAGCATCTATGATGACACTGCCGCTATTGTAAAAAATGTAGAGAACGAAACCATTTTTGATAATCAATTTGGTGTCTACAACAAACGCTATCTTTTGATGAAAATAGAGCAGGAAATAGGGCTTATAAAGCAGTTCGGGCACAAGAGTTCACTCATTATGATAGAGCTCTCTCGTGAACTCAAAAGTAGTGTAAAAAATGAAAAAGCCATCGTTCTTATGACGCGTACAATAGCAAGACTCTTACTCAAAACATCTCGTCGCAGCGATATTGTCTCTCACTATGGAAATGGTGTCTTTTCTATGCTACTTAAACACACCGATATAGAGAGTGCAAAAAAAGCGAGTGAGCGTTTAGCGTATCTAGTCTCTAACTCAAATTTCTTTTTAGCAGATAGAGAGATACAGCTTAAAATTTCAATAGGTATAACAGATATAACGCCAAACCACTCAGTTGAAGAGATAGTGGTAAGCGCAATGAACGGTATAGAAAAAGCATACACATTTAAAGAGTGTGACTATGCAGTATTTTTGAGAGATTAGGATTTTAGATATGCAGTTGTCTATAGTTGAGTATCCAGATAAGAGACTCAGAGAGGTCTCTAAGGTAGTCGATAGCTTTGATGCATCTTTACATAGCCTGCTAGATGCAATGTATCCAGTAATGATGGCAACAAATGGGATAGGCCTTGCAGCGATTCAGGTCGCACATCCTTTGCGAGCACTCATTTTAAACATACCAGATGAAGAGGGCGAGCAGAGAGATGAGAATCTTTTGGAGATAATTAACCCCGTAGTAGTAAGTACAAAAGGGGAGACTATCTATCAAGAGGGGTGCTTGAGTGTGCCTAAGTTTTATGAAGATGTATCTCGTCACGATGTGATTACTATAAGTTATCAAGATCGTCTTGGTGAACACAAAAAGCTTGAAGCTGAGGGGCTTTTAAGCATTGCCATCCAACATGAGATGGATCACTTAGAGGGCATACTCTTTATAGACAAACTCTCCTATGCCCGTAGAAAGAAGTTTGAAAAAGAGTACAAACGGATGCAAAAAGAGAAAAAATCTGCAAAATAATATGACATTTAGTCATATTTAATCACAAAGTTTAAAATATTGGATAGACTCTTTTCGCATATCAAGTGAGGAGATTTCTATGAAAAGTGTTCAGTGTGCCACCTATGAGGGTTTAGATGCCAAGGTAGTGGATGTTGAAGTGACACTTACTAAAGGACTTCCCTCCTTTACCATCATCGGTGCATCTTCAAGTATTGAAAAGTCTCGTGAGAAGATCAAGTCGGCACTTCTCTCTACTGATTTTAAATTTCCTCCAAAACGCATATCTGCACTCTTAGCACCCTCAGATTTGTCAAAAAATGGAAGCCAATTTGATCTTGCTATATCACTTCTCATAGCATTAAGTGAGCTCGACATCAATCTTGAAGAGTGGTTTGTTTTTGGAGAGTTGGGACTTGATGGAAGTGTCAAAGAGTCACAACAGATCTATCCGCTGATGCTCTCATTGGCAAATCAATCTTTAGTAAAAAAAGCGATAGTCCCTTTTGAGGCTTTAGAAAAGCTCTCAAAGATTCCCGATGTGGCATTTTATGGAGTAAAGAGTTTGAGCGAAGCTGTCTCACTCCTACAAAATCAAAGTGTCGCATTGCCATACACTCCAGATCAGTCACTTCAATATCCATTTTACGAGATTGAGGGTGAGAGGTACTTTTATCTCAAAGAGTATGATGAAGATTTTTTGGATGTCAAAGGTCAAGAGTTTGCAAAACGAGCAGCAATTATTTGTGCTACAGGTTTTCACAATATCATACTTGAGGGGAGTCCAGGGTGTGGCAAGAGTATGATCGCGTCAAGACTGCGTTATATATTGCCTGCGATGAAGATGGAGGAGATACTCGATAAGGCAAAGATTCAAGCACTTGAGGCTAGAGAGGTAGAGTTTAAACCACGTAGAGGTATGACTACAACACACTGTTCAGCAACACCAGCAAGTGTACTCGGCGGTGGATCAGGATCTCAGGCGAAGATAGGTGATGTCTCTATTGCCAATGGAGGGATACTCTTTTTTGATGAGCTACCACACTTTTCAAAGAGTATTTTAGAGTCATTACGGGAGCCGATGCAGGATAATCAGATAAGAATTTCTCGTGTCAGTCAGAAGAGTGTTTATAGTGCAAACTTCTTGTTTGTTGGTGCTATGAATCCATGCCCATGTGGAAACCTGCTCAACCAAGAAAAAGAGTGTAGATGCAACGAACTCGATATTCAAAAGTACAAAAATAGACTGAGTGAGCCGTTTTTGGATAGAGTAGATCTGCATGTTGTGATGCAAAATGTTCGTTCAGATGACAGACCTTCCTTATCTTCCAAAGAGATGCACAAAATGGTTTTAGAGGCAAATATATTTGCCAAACGCAGGGGTCAAAAGAGTTTTAATGCGAAGATGAGTGATGCAGAGGTTGAGCAGTTTTGTATCTTGAGCGATGAGGCTAAAAGCATACTCGATATGGCTACACAAAACTTTGCGCTGAGTTTTCGAAGCATTAAAAAGGTACAAAAAGTGGCTCGAACAATCGCCGACTTGGAGTCAAGTGAGAAGATAGAAAAACACCATATTCTTGAAGCACTCAGCTACAGAAGAAGATAACTTTTCTTCTGCGTTTGACTGCGTTTAGATATTGTAGTAGGTGGCGTTTGGATGGTAAACCACGAGGGCTGAAGTGGATTGTTCAGGATGAATCTGAAAAGTCTCACTGAGTTCAATGCCAAACTCTTCGGGCTTTAAGAGGTCAAAGAGTGGACGGTTGAGTTCTAGGTCTGGGCAGGCTGCATAACCAAAACTGTAACGCGAGCCTTGGTATTTGTTCATCTGCACATCTCCAAGGGTTGGCTTTTCTGTATCGGCGATGTTAAGATCGAGTCTTATCTGCTTGTGTACCATCTCAGCTAATGCTTCAGCGAGCTCAACTCCAAGCCCGTGAAAACGATAATACTCGGTATAGTCACCCCTCTCATAGATCTCTCGCTCCGCTTCTGAGATCTTGCTTCCCGCACTCACACAAGTAAGGGCGATGACATCGTCGCGCTCGCTATGAAAAAAGTCACTGAGTGCTCTGTGTGGTTTTTTACTTTGTCGAGGGAAGTGAAACTCTTTGATGGCATTTTCTCGGCGTTTCTCTAACGGCTCTTTATTTACTTGCGCCTCTGAGTGATACCCTTGCGTTTCATCAAAGATGAGCAGTCGATTATCATCGCTTCGACATGGCCAGTAGCCATAAATGATGGTCGGTTCAAAGAGACCCTCTTCTAAAAACTGGCGTTTAAGTCGCTCATAGGCTGGCCAGACCACTTCATCGAGCTGCTTTTCATATGCTTCGGGTGTCATCCCTTTTGAGCTGTACCCCCAACGCGATTTAAAAAGTATGCGATGATTAATCCACTCAAACGCCATCTCGATCTGTTGTTGAGTGAGCTTCATCTCGCGTCTTCCCCAAAATGGAGGCGTTGGGATTTTCACGTCGCGAGATGGCATCTTGATCTCTTCAAATGGAGGAATGACGACCTCTTTTTTCTCTTTAACTTCAATCTCTGGAGCATCGGGGTGGAGGTTAGTGTCAAGGTTTCCAGCCTCTATGCGGCTCATAGCGGTCACACCATCAAAGGCGTCTTTGCAGTAAAAGATCGGCCCATCGTATGCTGGACGGCAAAAATCATCTATAAATGAGCGAGTCAGTGCCGCCCCACCGAGCAATATAGGAATGGTGATTCCTTTTTCTTTGAGGATGTTAAGGTTTTCTAGCATCACCTGTGTTGACTTTACCAGCAGTCCGCTCATACCAAGTGCTTGGGCTCCAGACTCTTTGAGTGTCTCTAAAAATTTATCGAGTTCGACTTTAATACCAAGGTTGATGACCTTATAGCCGTTGTTTGAGAGGATGATGTCGACAAGATTTTTCCCAACATCATGCACGTCCCCTTTGACGGTTCCAAGTATAAGTGTGGTGTCTACTTTTTTATCTACTTTTGGTAAAAATGGATTGAGATAGTCAACTGTTTTTTTCATAGTCTCAGCACTTTGAAGGACAAATGGGAGCTGCATCTGTCCTGAACCAAAGAGTTCGCCGACTACTTTCATGGCATCGATGAGTATTTCGTTTACTATCACCTCTGGAGCAATAGTGTGGCGAGCCTCTTCTACAAGGGGAATCATACGCTCCTTGTCTCCATCCATAAGGAGTTTGGCGATTTTCTCCTCCGTGCTCATTGCCAAATATGCCTCATCTACAGCATCGTTGTCCACCGCCTCTTTCTTAGAAAAATGCTCTATAAACGCGAAGAGCGCTTCTCCATTTGGCTTGCGGTTGAAGATGAGATCGTCACAAATTTCTTGATCGGCTTGTGGGATTTTACTTAAGGGGATAATGTGTTTGACATTGATGATGACAGAGGTGAGCCCCGCCTCGACACAGTGGTGCAAAAACATAGAGTTCAGATATGGACGTGCATCTTTATCGAGTCCAAAAGAGATGTTTGAGAGTCCTAAAATCGCTCCCACTTCAGGGTGACGACGACGGAGTTCTCTAATGGCTTCTATGGTGTTTACACCTGCATCATAATACTCTTCATCTCCGCTTCCAAGGGTGAATGTGAGGACGTCAAAGACCAGATCCTCTTTTTTGATGCCATGGCGTTTGGTAGCAAGTTCGATGATGCGCTCAGCTACTTTTATCTTATCTTCTACTGTTTTTGCCATTCCAACTTCATCAATAGTAAGACAAACAAGAGAAGCTCCATATTTTTTAGCTAAAGCACAGACGGCGTCAAACTTCTCTTCTCCATCTTCAAGGTTAACAGAGTTAAGGATCGGCTTGCCTCCGATATGTTTGAGTGCAGTCTCCAAACCTGTGGTTTGTGTCGAGTCTGGCATGAGCGGCAGAGCGATTTTTTGTGCATACATCGCCATAACAGCCGTCATATCTTTTGTCTCATCGCGTCCCGCAAAGCCGACATTTACATCGAGTACGTGAGCTCCTGAGCGGACTTGCTCTTGCGCGACGCTGAGCGTTCCCTCATAGTTCTCTTCTAAAAGGAGTTCGCGAAAAGCTTTGGATCCCGTGGCGTTTGAGCGCTCACCTACGAGTAGAGGGGCTGGCTCTTGCATGAGCGCCACGGTGCCAAAAAGAGAAGCGATGGAGGTGGGATGGCTTCCTGTAGGAGCTTTTGGGGTGATGGCGTTTACGCCCTTTGCAAGGGCATTAATATGCTGTGGAGTAGTTCCACAACATCCGCCTAAAAACGCCACCCCGTCATACTCTAAAAATTTCTTCGTGTGCTCTACAAACTCAACAGGTCCCATTGGGTAGTAGGTGTAGCCTCCACGGTTTTGTGGTAGACCCGCGTTTGCATGGACTGAAATGGGTTTGTGCCACACTTCACTAAGGGTTTTGACATGTTTGAGTACCTGTTCTGGTCCTGTTCCACAGTTAAAGCCAAGGCTTATGATGTCAAAAGGCTCCAAAATGGTTGCAATG
This sequence comes from uncultured Sulfurimonas sp., assembly GCA_964548435.1. Classification (GTDB taxonomy): domain Bacteria; phylum Campylobacterota; class Campylobacteria; order Campylobacterales; family Sulfurimonadaceae; genus Sulfurimonas. The sequence goes on from CAZJRG010000009.1 coordinate 16,941, forward strand.
GTTGCCGCATCGGTTCCGATAAGCATAGTACCGCTTAGTTCTATGGTAACTGAAACCATGATGGGAATCTCTACCCCGCGATCACGACTTGCATCTTGGCAGGCATGAAGGGCGGCTTTTATCTGAAGGGGATCTTGCGCCGTTTCAAGCAAGAAGATGTCAACTCCTCCATCGATAAGGGCCTTACAAAACTCCGTGTAGCCCTCATACATTTCATCATAAGTGATGTGTCCAAGAGATGGGAGTTTTGTTCCAGGACCAATCGAGCCAAGACAAAAACGCGGGTGTTCTGGAGTAGAAAACTCAAGGCACTTGCGTTTGACTATCTCTGCTCCAGCCTTTGTGAGCTCATAAGCGCGATGTCCAATCTGGTACTCATCTAAAACCCAAGCAAAAGAGCCAAAGGTGTTGGTGGTGATAAGATCTGCCCCTGCATTTAGATAAGCGTTAAAAATCTCTTCCATAATTTGTGGAGCGGTGACATTGAGGAGTTCGTTACACCCCTCATTGCCTTGCCAAGCCTCTTTTGGGATTTTGTCGTCGCGTTGTTGCAGCTGTGTTCCCATGGCACCATCGATGATGAGGGGACGTTTTTTTATTGTTTGAAGTATGTATTCTTTTGTTGTCATTTAAAGTGCTTTGTTTGATTGAAATTAGAGATAACTATTTTAGCATTTCGTTTCATAAAGGATGCTGTAATAAAAAAGTTGACGAAATAAAATAAAAATATCTTGACTTTTGTCGTCAATCATAGATATAATGACGATGAAATTAAAAAATAAGTGAGGTTTTATCGTTAAGTGATTTTAGCATATATTCGCCCAGACAAAAACTTTATCACCGTGCATGAGCAGCTCCAACAGATAAACTCCTATGCAAGTAAAAACAATCTACACATAGATGACGAGTTTGTTGATCAGATCTCTCAAAACAGACGATTGAGTGAACGCACACACATAACACACTACTTTCAGTCTCATCAAAAGGCAGTGCTTTTAGTTTATGATGTTTGGGTTTTAACAACAAATATGGAAGATTTGATCCAGATGTTTTCATGTTTGCTTAAGAATGAGTTTCAGGTGCATTTCATTAAGCAATCTGTTATAATGACACAGGAGAGCTCGACGATGCTCACCCTTGGACTGATGGATCAGTTGCGCCAAAAGCTTCAAGAGGAGTCCAAAAAGCTCATAGGAAGACCAAAAGGAAGTAGATCAAGCTCTAAGTTTGATCTTTACATAAATGAGATAATTAATTTTATACAAGAGAAGAAGAGTGTAAGCGAAATGGCACGTTTACTTGGAGTAAGCAGAAGTTCACTTAAAGACTTTATAGAGTCACGCGAGCTCAAAGAGATCGCGCTTGGTTCTTTAGTCTATGAGCTTCAAGTAAACGCAGAGGAGCAGGTTATAAACACTATAACCTGCCCACAATAGATATATTTTAGGAGAATATAAAAATGAGTGAAAATGTAAAAGGTATAGAGATACCTACACCTTGGAGATACAAACGCTATGTAATGTATGCAATAGCAACAACTATTGCACTTGGACTTCCGTGGATTACTATCGATGGAAATCAGTTTTTTCTTTTGAGTTTTGACAAGATGCAGTTGCACCTTGCGTTTATTCAGTTTGATATGCAAGAGTTATACCTCATGCCGTTTTTGTTGATGCTGCTCTTTTTGGGTATCTTTGGGATGACGGTCGTGGGTGGTCGCGTTTTTTGTGGTTGGGTCTGTCCGCAGACTGTTTTTCGTGTTATCTACCGTGACCTCATTGAGACAAAAATCTTAGGGCTTCGCAAACGTATCAAAGACAAACAAAAAGAGCCAGATATGAGCAAGCCTGAAAACAAGGTCAAAAAAGCAGTTGCAATTTTGATCTGGTCTGTTTTGGCAATTATCGCGGGTGCTGATTTTATTTGGTATTTTGTGCCTCCTGCAGACTTTTTTGCTTACTTGCAAAACCCTATGGATCACCTCACTATGATAGGTTTTGTCTTAGGAGTTGCGGCGTTTTTGATCTACGACATCGTCTTTTTAAAAGAGAATTTTTGTGTCTATGTCTGTCCATACTCTCGCGTTCAGTCGGTACTCTATGATGAGCACACAATCATGGCGCTTTATGATACCCATCGTGGTGGTGACATTTATGAGGGGCATGAGAAAAAGTTTACGAAACAAAAAGAGCTTCAAGCATTTGAGCCTGCTGCTGAGTGTACCACTTGTGAGTCATGTGTGACAGTCTGTCCAACACACATCGACATCCGTCAAGGTTTACAGCTTGAGTGTATCAACTGTTTGGAGTGTGTCGACGCTTGTACGACGGTCATGGGAAAACTTGGGAAACCTTCTCTTGTAACTTGGTCGAGTGACTATGAGATCATCGATCAAAAAGGCAAAACGAATTTCTTTAGACCAAAAGTTTTAGCCTATGGAGCACTGCTTGTTATCATCTCTATCATCTTAGGAATGATGGGAAGCACGAAAGAGCATATGCTTCTAAACATCAACAAAGAGACTCGTCTCTATGCGACACACAAGCTTCCAGACGGTAAAGTCAAAGTGGACAACTCGTATGTGTTTTTGCTACAAAACACACAAAATGAGCCTATGAAATTCTACTTTGATGTAGAGGCTCCAGCAGATATAAAAGGTAAAATTGAGATCATTAAACCAACAGAGCCATTCATGGCAAATCCAGGAGCGAAAAACAAAAAAATCGTTACGCTCTCGACTACAGATGTTTTGGTGCTCGATTCACGTCACGATACTGTTATACCTATTGTGATTCATGCTTATGCTCTCAATCCAGATGGAACAAAGAGTGAAAAAATAGCGGTTGTAAGAGATTCGACTTTTATTTTTCCAAAAGAAGAGATTCTCAAAGCTGCTAAATAATTATTTAACTTAAAAATAGATAAACTCTTACTCAATAGTTTTGAGGAGAGTTTGCTATGAAACCACTACTAAAAAAGATCACTCTCTTAGCACTGTTAGTTTATGGTTTGCTAGGATTTTTCATCTTTCCATATTGGCTCAAAGAGCAGTTGAGTAAGAGTGCTTCAGAGTATCTGCATGGCTCTCTTAGCATCGACTCTGTAAACTTTAATCCTTTCTTGTTTAAACTCAAAATTAAAGATCTAAGCCTTTACGATCTCGAGCACAAAGAGATACTCACAGTTGACTCCTTTTATGCCGATTTTGAGCTCTACTCTCTGTTGAGACAGGCACTGCATTTTGATGAAGTCACTATTAAAAATCCAAAAGTTTTACTCGTCCAAGATGCCAATGGTTCGTTCAATTTTTCTACTATTGTCAAAGAGCAAAATAGTAGTGAGTCAAATAGCAGTTTCTCTCTAGGGCGTTTTATTTTAGATGAGGTAAATGTTAAAGATGGAGCAGTCGTTTTTGAAGATTATAGCTCAAAAACGCCTTTTGAACTGCGTTTCAATGCCATTGGTTTTGAATTAAAAGATTTTGATACCAAGCAGACTGATGCAAAGCTACGACTCTTTGCGACACTCCATGATGGAGGTTTTGTAGATCTTAAAACGCAGCTTCACTCCCTAGAACCTTTGGTATTTGATGGGAGTTTAAATTTTGAAGCGAGCAAGCTCTACAATAAATGGCGCTATATTCAAGATAGGGTAAACATTGAGGTTGCAGATGGAAGGGTCTCTTTTTTTAGTGACTTTTATTATGATGCCAACGATACAAACATAACTCGTTTGGAAAATCTCTCTTTGGAGTTAAATAAGCTGCGTATTAAACCAAAACGCAAGACAAACGACATTCTCAATCTTGAACATTTAATGCTCTACGATGCCACAATTTTTCCATTCGCACAAAGAGGAGAGATTCAAGATTTGGCACTTAGTGGTATGGTGCTCAAGTTAAAACGCAGTAGCAAAGGCAAGATCAACTGGAGCGATTATCTCGTTTATAAGTCAGACAGTAGCCAGAGTGCTGACAAAGAGCAAAAACCTTGGAGCATAGATCTCGCAGAGTTCTCTTTAGAGGATTTTTCTATGGTGTTTGAAGATAGCGGGGTCACTCCTAAAGTGGACAGCACCATAGATGAGCTCAATCTTTATGTGCAAGCAGTCTCCTTGCAGGGAGAGAAGCCATCGCCTTACACTCTGGAGTTTAAACTCAACAAAAAGGGAGGCTGCAGCTCTCAAGGTATCTTTACACATGAGACTCTTGAGCTTCAGAGTTTTTTGGAGTGTAAGGGATTAGAGATAGCGCATTTTGACCCCTATATAAATCAGAGTGCAAAAGAGGCACTTGAGCACTACGGACTCAAGCTCAAACAAGGGAGTCTCTCAATGAGCAGTGCCATCAATCTACATAAAAGCAGAGACTCCATGGCACTGCGTCTCATTGATGCAAATCTTGCGTTAAACAACATAATAGTGCAAACGCAAGAGGAGAAGAGAGAGTTGCTGCATTTTGTCTCCTTGGCTCTGAGTGGCATTAATTTGCAAACGGACAAAAAGAGTCTTAAGATTAAAAAAGCCATCTTAAACAAACCTGCACTCTCTCTTGAGCGTGAAAAAGATGGCTCTTTTAATGTAGCGGATCTCGTAGAGCCAAAAAAGAGTGTAGCAGGCTCAGGTGAAGCAGGGTATTTTATTTTTCTTAATCACTTTGGTCTTAAAAATGCGGCAGTGACACTTGAAGATAAAGCACTCCAAAAACCTCTCAAACACAAACTGCACAATATATATGCCAATCTTTATGGTGCGAGTTCTCAAAACAAAACCCCTATGGCGTATGATCTAAGAGTCGAGCTACTAGGAGGCGGTATGCTCACATCTAAGGGGAAGCTCTCTCACTCTCCTTTGAGTCAAAATGGGAGTTTTGAGCTTAAAGACCTGGCGTTAACCCAATTTACACCCTACATTCAAGAGTATGCCCATGTGAGTGTTGAGGATGGAAAGTTTTCACTCAGTGGTAAAAGTGAGTACACTCCAAGCTCATTTGCACCAGATTTGCGTGTTCAGGGGAGTGCAAGACTCCACTCCTTTTTTCTTTATGACTCCTTGGAGAAAACGCAGCTCATTACTTTTGCAGATGTAAACGCCAAAAGCTATACATTTGAACTTTCGCCAAATCGACTCTATGTCGATGAACTCGATGTCAATGCTTTTTATGTTGACGCCTCTGTAGATGAACAGCGTAGGCTCAACTTCTCAAAACTCATAAAGTCAGCTCCTTCTCAAGAGAGAGCAGAGGTCTTAACACAAACGAACAGTCGTTCATTTCCATACAAGATCGCTAAAGCCAATTTAAAATCAGGAAGTGCAAAGTTCGCTGACTACTCCATTCCACTCAAGTTTTTTACACATATTCATGATCTTGATGGTTCTATATACTCCATTTCGAGCGAAGCGGGAGACACCAGTTATGTCGACTTGATTGGGGAGATAGATAAATACGCTTCTGTTAAAGTCAACGGGAGCATAGATAGCGGCGATCCTCGCGTTTATACTGATATGAATCTTAATTTTAAAAATATAGATATGAGTTCGCTGAGTGGTTACAGTTTGAGCTTTGCGGGACATGAGATAGATGGCGGTAAACTCTACTTGGATCTTGGGTATGAGATCTCCAATGCGCATCTTCTCGCCAAAAACAATATTTTGATAGAGCAGATTAAACTTGGGCAAAAATCACAAGAACAAAACGCAACCATTTTGCCTTTAGGCTTTGTAATAGGTCTTCTTGAAGATGCTAATGGTGTTATAGATGTGAGTATGCCCATAGAGGGCGATATGGACAACCCAGACTTTCGCTATGGAAAGATTCTCATAGACAGCATGGGAACACTCATAACAAGTGCCGTCACTTCACCGTTTCGTTTTTTAGGGTCGATGTTAGGTCTTGGAGGCGAAGAGCTTGAGTATGTCGCGTTTGAAGCAGGAAGTGCGCAGATCGATCCTCCGCAGCGTGAGAAACTCGATAGGATAGCCGCTGTTTTGCTCTCAAAACCAAATATTGAACTGATCTTGGCTGGACAGTATGAGGCAAAAAAAGATAAGCAGGCACTCCAGATGCAAAAACTTATTAACCTTGTAGTAGAAAAAAGTGGTATCAAAAATATTCAAGACCACCGAAGCGTTATGACCATTGAGATGCTCGAGGAGATCTACGAGGAGTATCATGATGATGCCATGCTTGAGGAGATGCAAGAGCGACTTGGCAGACTCCATAGTGATAAAGAAGCATTTCGTAGAGCCTACAATAAAGAGCTCATAAATCTATGCAGAGATACACAGCCTTTTGATGATGGTGAGCTTATAGTGCTTGCAAAAACAAGAGCACAAAATATTTTAGATCATTTGGTCAACATACGGGGAGTTCCACATGATCGTATTATTCAAAAAGAGTATAAGTATACAAAAAAGAGTAGTGAAATCTTTGTCAAAATGCTCCTTGAGATAGAACTCAAATAGCATTTTGGTATAATGCATTTTCATTTTATTTCGTCAAAGGAAATCAATGCCATTTTCAGCTAAAAATAGAAAAGGAACACTCTCAGGAATCATCTTTGTTGCCATATTTGCCGCTGCAGCAACGATGATCGCCGATCTTGCGTTTGTGAAGTCACTCGGTATCTCACCTCTGGTCATCGGTATTGTCATGGGTATCTTTTATGCAAATACTCTACACAATAAAACACCAGATGCTTGGGCAGGAGGGATCACATTCTCAGCAAAAAAGATACTGCGTTTTGCTATCGTCTTTTATGGATTTAGAATCACTTTTGGTGAGATAGTCGATGTAGGCATGAGCGGCTTTATGGTTTCACTCATCATGCTTGTGACCACATTTGTGCTTGGGACATACTTGGGTGTGAAGTACTTTAAACTCGATAAAGATACTTCCATGCTTACAGCGAGCGGAGCTTCTGTGTGTGGTGCTGCTGCAGTTTTGGCTACTGAGCCTGTGCTTAAATCCGAAGGACACAAGGCAGCAGTTGCTGTAAGTATGGTTGTACTCTTTGGTACCATATCTATGTTTTTGTATCCTGTACTGTATGCTTCCATCATTGAGCCTGCAACAGGTTTTTTACACATGACACCTCAAGAGTTTGGTATCTATGTTGGAGGGACTATTCATGAGGTTGCTCAAGTGGTCGCAGTTCCAGCTTCAGTCGCAGGTGCTCCTGCGGAGATGGCAAACTCTGCAGTCATTGTTAAAATGACACGTGTGATCATGATCGCTCCTATGCTTATTGTGCTTGGTATCTATCTCTCTATGAGTGCTAAAAAAAGCGGGGGAGAAGCAAGTGGCGTTTCGCTGGTTATTCCTTGGTTCGCAGTTTATTTCATTGCAATGGCGGGATTCAACTCATTGCAAATTGTGCCGCAAAATATCGTCGATATTATCAATGAAATAGATACATTTTTGCTCACAATGGCGATGACAGCACTTGGTATGGGAACCGTTTTTGCAAAATTTAAAGGCTTAGGACTTGCACCGCTTTATACAGCTGGAGCAATGTTTGTCTGGCTTGTTGTTGGTGGTTTTGTGGTTACAAAACTGATGGTTGCCATTTTTTAAGCGAGTAAGAGCAGGAGAGGAGCGAGTTATGTCACAGTTGCCAAATAAACTTAACTCCTTTTGGCTTTGGAGAGAGGTTTGCTCAAAACTTCATCTCTCAAACCCAGCATATAAATACTGGAAAAACACACAGACTCTCAAGCTCAACAATAAATATATCTTCATTAAAAAAGATACACTGCCGCAGCAGCATCTCCATGTGCAGCCGATACTCACAGATCTCTCAGGATATCTTCCAATCAAATATGCATCTGATCAACTTCATGTGAATGAGCATCTCTTTTCATATGAGAAAATGCGACTTCATAAGGAGTTTGAGTATAAGTTTGTCGAAGATGTAAAATTTGTCAATCTTAAAAAGTTTTTTAGAGAAAATGGCATCATATTGCCAAAAAATTCTCTTGTCCATCTGGGCAAACTCAAAGATTTGGAGATTACACCAGATGCGACTTACTATAGACTCAAGGATGATTATGCGGTTGTGGTGTATGAGTAATGCATAACTATTTTATAGAGTTTCGAGACCCCCTCTTTTCTATCATACTTTTCTTCGTAATTATCTTCATCGTGGCGTTTTTTTCATACTGGTGGAGCAAATATACCAATAGGGCACAATCAGCCTCTTTGGATGCTTTTTTACATCAGTTTGGAGTTGCACCATCAAAAGATGAGCTGCATCATCTCATCGCACAAGGGGAGCTCTCAGAAAAAGCATGGCTTCTTTTGGCGAGCGCATATTTTAAAAGCGGTGATTATGAAAAAAGTATAGATATATACAAGATGATGTTGCAACTGGGCAACACAAATGCAAAAGAGACGATGTTTTTACTTGGAAAGACCTACTTTAAGGCTGGATTTTTAGAGCGTTCTCGTCATATATTTGTTGAAATATTAAAAAAACATCCCCATACATCTCAAGCACTACACTATCTACTTTTAGTCTATGAAAGCATGCGAAACTATAAAAGTGCACTTGATGTGCTTGACTCTTTGGATGCACTTGAAGAGGATATTGAACTTGAGCAGAGTTATCTCAGTGCTTTAATGCTTTTAGAGCAAACGCAGTTGAATGTAGAGGAAAAAACAGAGCGTTTGCTTGCACTTTATGGTAGTTCACATGCACTCACACGTCTCATTTTTGAGTATCTCTTTCGTGTAGATGTAAAATTGGCATGGAGTCATTTTGATTTTTCAAAAAGCGAGTTGATGAGCGATATTTTTTGGTACCTTCCGAGTAAAGATTTGGATTTTGATATAATTGCGAAAAATGGCTTTCTTCGAGAACTTTATACTGCTCGTGGAGTATGCTCTCTTGAGAGCGCAAGTGCTATTTTTGAGTTTGACCTACTCATTAAACTACAAAATAGATCTAATGCAACACTTACCTTTGAGTATCTTTGTACACACTGCAAAACAGTTTACCCATTTGCGTTTCATCGCTGCACAAACTGCCATACAATCGCATCGCTCAAGGTAGAGTACAGAGTGAGTCAAGATCGCTTTAAGGAGCTTTATGAAGAAAATAACTCTTTTCAGTGATGGTAGTGCTTTGGGTAATCCAGGACCTGGGGGTTATGGAGTAATACTTCGTTTTGGAGAGCGAGAGAGGGAGCTTTCAGGAAGCGATGCCTATACCACCAACAATAGAATGGAGCTTTTAGGTGTTATAGAGGGTTTAAAAGCACTGAAAGAGCCTTGTGAAGTTGAGATTATCTCTGACTCCTCTTATGTTGTCAAAGGTATTAATGAGTGGTTGGATGGCTGGATGAAACGCAACTTTAGTAAGGTTAAAAATCCAGATTTGTGGCAGGAGTATTTAACTGTTTCTGCACCCCATAAGATTAGAGCTGTTTGGATACGTGGACATGATGGACACATTGAAAATGAGCGCTGTGATAAACTTGCACGTGATGCAGCATTAGAGATGAAAATCTCACTCCAAAAATAGGATAAAGGCATGGCAAAAGATATTTCTGATTTAGAGCTGCGTTTAGGGTATGTGTTTGAAAACAAGATGCTTCTTGTTGAGGCACTCACTCATAAAAGCTATAAGCAAACTTATGATAATGAGCGTTTAGAGTTTTTGGGAGATGCGGTTTTAGATCTGGTAGTAGGCGAGTATCTTTTTAAGAAGTTTCGAAACTCCAATGAGGGTAAACTCTCTAAAATTCGTGCATCTTTAGTCAATGAGAGTGGATTTTATAAACTTGCTTGCTTCTTGAATCTTGGCGAATACATTTTACTCTCAAATGCAGAAATCAACAATGGTGGCAGAGAGAAACCTTCACTGCTTTCAAATGCTTTTGAGGCTATTATGGGTGCTATCTATCTTGAAGCGGGTCTTTTAAAGGTTCAAGAGATTGCGATTAAAATTTTAGAGAGTAACTACGATGAGATATCGCTTGACTCTCTTTTTTGTGACTATAAGACTTCACTTCAGGAGATGACACAAGCGACTTTAGGTATAACGCCAGAGTACAGAGTGCTCTCAAGCAGTGGCCCCGATCATAAAAAAGAGTTTGAAGTTGGTGTTTTTATAGAGGGTAAAGAGTATGCCAGAGCAAGTGGCAAAAGTAAAAAAATTGCACAACAGATTGCTGCACAAGAAGCTGTAGCACTATTATCAAAGGAAGAGAAGTGAATAGTTTTGGAATAAGATTGCGTTTTAGTACATTTGGAGAGTCTCATGGGATGGCACTTGGGTGTATACTTGATGGCATTCCTGCTGGCTTAGCTATAGATGAGAGTTTTATTCAGTCTGAGCTTGATCGTCGCAAACCTGGTAAAAATGAATTTGAAACAGCAAGAAAAGAAGCTGATAGTGTGACTCTTTTAAGTGGAGTTTTTGAGGGAAAAAGTACAGGAACACCTATTGCGATGATCATTTATAATAGTGATCAAAAATCAAAAGATTATTCAAACATTCAAGATGTATTTAGACCTGGACATGCTGATTTTACCTATTTTCATAAATATGGAATCCGTGACTATAGAGGAGGAGGGCGTAGTTCAGCTCGAGAGACAGCCGCAAGAGTTGCTGCAGGGGCTATCGCTAAACTGATGCTTCGCGAGTTAGGAATCGAAGTTATGAGTGGTTTAAGTGAAGTAGCAGGTATAGCAGGAGAAGAGTGTAACTACGAGAGTGCAAAATTAAGTCAGATATACACACTCGACCCAAACAAAGAGTCAGTACAAAAAGAGGCAATACTCAAAGCTAAAAATACCCATGATTCTGTTGGCGGTGTCTCAAGAGTAGTTATAAAAGGTGTTCCTAAGGGGCTAGGTGAGCCTTTGTATTATAAACTTGATGGCGTTTTGGCTGATGCTATGATGGGAATAAACGCAGTTAAAGCTGTCGAGATTGGTGATGGCATAGCGAGTGCAAAGCTTCTTGGTTCACAAAACAATGATCAAATCTATGCAAATGGATTCGCATCAAACCATGCGGGTGGAATTCTTGGCGGCATAAGTAATGGAGAGGATATTATCCTAAATGTCTATTTTAAACCGACACCGTCCATATTTCAGCCTCAGCATACAGTTACAAAAATGAATGAAGAGGTCGAGTTTTCGCTCAAAGGAAGACATGATCCCTGTGTGGCGATCAGAGGAACGATAGTTTGCGAGGCGATGGCGGCACTAGTAATAGCAGATATGCTACTTTTAAATATGGGATCACAGATACAAGGTGTTGTAGGATACTATAAGAGCTAAGCTCTTAAGTATTTAGTATGTTTTTATGCCACCAAGTGACTCTATAATTTGAGGTATCTCGGTGTCGAGTTGTTCGATTTTCTGAAGTTTTAGTTTGTCTGTAATGTTTAGAGCTGCTGCCCAGGCACCCAGTGTTGGCATACCTACTACCATCTTATTTTCACCTTTTTTGATGTAAACATACATTGAGCATGGTGCGAACATTGCAGCTTTTGGAAGTGGATTTGGACCATCAAAGATTGTGTATGAAAATGGAATATGGCAAAGTGACCACACTACATATTGATCAAAATCGGGTAATACATCTGCTTCTGTATTGAGACTGTATTTCATGTTGTAATACCCTGCGATAATATACCCCTTTGTTTCAAATGCACTCTCAAACTTCTCTTGAAACTCGTCGAAAAAATCATCAATATCTTCAGGTTCTTCAAAAGGAATTTCAAATGTCATCATGCTGTCTTTTGCATATCCATGGAGTTTCGTGTATGACTTGGTAGCTTTAAATGTGCTTTCGATTTTGGCATCAAGAGGTTCAAACATTTTGATAAATGAACTTCTGACTTTTGGATCACTGATTTGTAATATATCGAGCGCAGCCTCAGGCATAATGTGTGTAATAACTGTTTTGCTATCCTCTTTTTTTCTATATATAACGAGATTAAAAGGTGTGAAGCCACCAAGCTTAGGATCTACGTTGAAGAGTGGTCTTGCCTTGTCGTCATTAATAAGAGATGAGAAAGATAGCTGTTCAAGAGATGTTTTACCTACTTGTTTTTCATAAACATTATTAACATTATGGTGGGCATCATTGACAAAGAATCCTATCTCTTCTAGGGGTTTTTGAGTAAAATCAAAAAACTTCTGGTCAGTTGCCGCATCTGTCTTCTCTAAAATATATTCAACAGCCAATTTGTCATTTTTGCTAGGTATAAAGCTTTGTGCATTAAGTGTGTTTGCAAATGAGGTAAGTATAAGCGATGTTAGCAGTACATTTTTTATCATAAATTCTCCTGTTAAAAAATAGAGCAAAAAAACTCAAGAGTTTCTCTAGTCTATTTTCAGCATCAACTATGTTAGATGCTGAGAAATAGTTATATGCTTACTGAATTACTCGGTAATATTTTTGATGATGTTTTCAATCATACCTTGTGCTTCACGCAGAGGTTTGATTGACTCTTCATCTTCTATATCAAGGGTCGTTATCCAGTTTTCAACTGAAAGGAATCCCATCTTCATAACATTTTCACCTGTTTTTTTGTAAATATAAAATGAACAAGGAGCCCAAGCACCTGCTTCTGGATGTAATTTTGATACTGGATAGATTACATCAAATTTACAAATAGAATATGTGTGGTAGAAGTCATAAACGCCAGTGTAGCCTGCTTCATCAAAGATCTCTTCTTGAAGATTTGAGTAGTTTGGTAGTAAGAAACCAAGTGGTTCAAGTTCAGCTTCAAACTCTGCTTCGAAATCTTCAACAAATGTTGCTGGGTCTTCATCTTCAGGAACTTCAACTACAAAGTCTGTTGCAAGTGTTTTATCTGGAAATTTAACTGTATATTCTAGTTGTTTAAAGCTACCATTTGGCATTGCTTTTGTAAGTGCTGATTGAACAAGTGCAGCATACGCAACTAGATCCGGATCTGTTACAGGAATTCCTGTAGCTCTAGCCATACCATGAACATTGAGTGTAGATACATTGATTGTTTTTGCTGTATCATCTGACCAGATTGACATAGTAAGTGGCGTTAGTGCACCAAAATTTGGATATTTTTTAATGAGCTTAAGTGTTAAGTCTGCATTACTAAACATGGCCAAATTGTATGTTTTATAGTGGAGTTTTCCAAATCTAAGTCCAAATGGTTTGTTCATGTCATTGTTCCCAGCAATTGTAAGACCAACAGCATCAAAACCAGCTTCTATAGTTTTAACAGTTATAGCACCATCTGCATTTGGAGCTGAAAAAACTTGAACATTTTGTATTTTTGCTGGTGTAGCAGGTTTTGCTTCAGCAGAATTACAAGCACTAAATGTAATGGCTGCAATGAGTGCAGTAATGAGTGTAAATACTCTCTTCATTATGTATTCCTTTTTTTGTGTTTGATTAAAGTCGATAGCACTTTATCATCATTTATATATAAATTATATTAATGAATTAAAATACTACTGCATCTTCTAAGGTGATGCTTCCTTTTGTGCTTACCACTTTAGCAAAGATACCTCTGTCATTTTTTAGTAATGATGGTAGTTTCTTGTCAATTTGTGAGAGCCCTTTGCATATGGTGCAGTTCTGTGTTATTTCTAATACAATATTTCCTATCTGAATCTTCTCTCCAGGTAATAAATGATATGGATTTATATCTATAAGAATATTTTCTCCTAGAGCTCCTTCTTCTATGGAAATATCTGATTCTCTAGCTATGGAGTAACTCTCTATTGAGCTAATAAGTATAGCTCTTTGTGAGTCTTTAGCATAAAATTTATCATTTAAAATTCCATTCTCATCAACATCTATTTTATCTTTGCTGATTCGATCTTTTTGTGGATTATCTAGAGTAAGAAAAAGTTTTAGGACTTTACCTTGCATGAACTCTCTTTTGTTGATTTTTTGGGGTTAGTTGACTAGTGTAGTATTTTTATATCTATGATGGAAATACGGCAAAAAGCCGTATTTTGTTGGTGGAAAAATTACTTAAAATTAAGCTATTTTACCTTTACCTTTGCCTTTTTTTCCTTTTCTATCTTCAAAAGTCATCTCTAAAATATCGCCTTTTGCACCGATGCCTTTGAATTCAAATTTGAAAATAGGGTTTTTAGATAAAAATTGGCTCGTAGAAGTATCTAAAACCGTCTCACCGTTTACTGTTGCCATAAGACGAGTGATGAAGTTTGCATCTTCTCTGTTACCAGTCTTTTTTTCCATTTGGTTATATGTAGTCATATCGTGTTTAGCCATAGCTTTAACTTTAACTACACCATTTTTTAGTTTTGCTTTTACTTTGATATCAGACATTTGTTTTCCTTTAAATTGTTATGTTTTATTTTAGAGGTGAAAAAAGGATTAACCTTCACATCCACCTAGTGCAACATCAAGCTCTTGTTTAGCAGCGTAAAGCTTGCCATCTTGTCCTTCTACAACTACAGTAATAGTTCCTGGTTTACCCATTTTAATTTTAATCTCGTAGTTGTTAACAGAGTATTTTGTTACAGTGTAAACAATAACAGCAGCTTCTGGATTTGCATCTTGGAATACTGCGATAGTTTTTGCTGGAACTTCTGTTGAAAACACAACTGGAATAGCACCACCACTACTTGCAACTGCTTTTTTACCACTGTTGTACACCTCACCTGAAGCTTTTAAGAAAACACTACCATTTTCAATTAGGTCAGTTGTCCCGTACATTGCTTTGATTGCATCATTGACAGTGTGGGCAGTCCAAACATTTGGTTTGAGTTTTCTAAAATCCTCAGCTCTAACACTTG
>CAZJRG010000010.1:0-30843 GCA_964548435.1 uncultured Sulfurimonas sp.
CGTCTCATAAATAGTGTTAAGAGCAACACCCTTTGACTTAGCTTTTTCTACATCAACACTCACCTCGTACTTAGGAACATTGGTATTGAGTGTTGTACGCACCGCTGTAAGCTCTGGACGCTGTGATGCTTTTTGAATGATCTGCGAAACGTATTTTTGCAGGGTATTGATGTCGCCACCTGTTCTATCTTGCACATAGAGTTCAAATCCACCAGCGATTCCCATTCCTCGAATCGGAGGAGGAACGACAGCAAAAGAGAAACCATCACTTGTACCAAAAAGCTTTTTGTTAAAATCTTGCGTGATGGCAAGAGCATGCTGTTGTGGCTCTTGGCGTTCATCCCAATCTGTAAGTTTGAGTATAGTCGCTGCTGCGTTTGTTCGCTCTGAAAATGTCATAAAATCAAGCCCTACAAACTGTACAACATTTTTAATGTTTCCTTCATCTTGTGCAGCCATGGCATAGATCTCTTTTGCCAGAGTATCTGTACGTGTAAGCGACGCAGCTGGAGGGTTATAGCTAAAGACAAAGATAGTCCCTTTATCTTCATCAGGAACAAGCCCCGTGCGAAGCTCTTTAAAGAGATCATATGTGACAAAAAGCAGACCTCCAAAGAGTAGCAATGTAATGAGTGTGTAACGTAGTGTAAGTTTTATAGCATTGGTGTAACCGCGTGTTGCCACATCAAAGAGTCGATTAAAAGCTCTAAAAAATGCATTTGGCTCTTTGTGCACTGGGCGAAGCATGGTAGCACAGAGTGCAGGTGTGAGTGTGAGTGCGACAAAACCAGAAATAGCAAGCGAGATGACAATGGTTACGGCAAACTGTCTATACATCTCACCGCTG
Organism: uncultured Sulfurimonas sp.; assembly: GCA_964548435.1. Lineage (GTDB taxonomy): Bacteria > Campylobacterota > Campylobacteria > Campylobacterales > Sulfurimonadaceae > Sulfurimonas. The sequence continues at coordinate 848 of CAZJRG010000010.1, forward strand.
AGTCCTCCCAAAAACGCCACTGGTAAAAAGACCGCACTCAGTACAAGCACGATTGCCACAAGTGCGCCAGAGACCTCTTGCATCGCTTTTAGAGATGCCTCTTTTGGAGTGAGTCCCTCGGCTATGTGACGCTCGACATTTTCGATGACGATGATGGCATCGTCTACGACTATTCCTATGGCAAGCACAAGCCCAAAGAGTGTGAGTAGATTGATGCTAAAGCCAAGCATATACATTCCAGCAAAAGCACCGACGATGGAGACAGGCACTGCTAAAAGCGGTATGAGTGTAGCTCTGGCATTTTGCAAAAAGAGGTAGATAATAAATATAACCAAAATGAGTGCTTCAATAAAGGTCTTAATCACCTCTTCAATGGAGACCTCGACAAAATCAGTGATGTCGTAAGGGATCTTATAAGAGAGTCCATCGACAAACGAGGCACTCACACGCTCCATAGTTTTGCGCACCTCGGCTGCGGTCTCAATGGCGTTTGCCTCACTTTGCAAGAAGATTCCCATAGGAATGGCTGGGGCATTGTTGAGCTTTGTTTTCATGGAGTAACTCTTCGAGCCCAACTCTACCGTGGCTAGATCTTTGAGCTTTAAGGCACTTCCATCTGCGTTTGAACGCACAACGATGTTTGCAAATGCACTTGGATCACTCAAACGCGGCGGAGTCTCCATAGTGTAAGTAAACATCTCATGTCCAGCCACAGGCTCAGCAGCTACTTTTCCAGCCGCATACTGCTCATTTTGCTCACGGATTGCAGCTATGAGATCACTCACACCCAGACCAAACTTTTTGAGTTTGAGCGGATCGATCCAGACACGGATGGCATAATCTTTTGCACCAAAAATCTGCACATCTCCAACACCCTTGACACGTTTGAGCTCATCGGCGATGTTCATGAGTGCATAGTTAGAGAGAAATGTAATATCGCGGCTCTTATCTGGAGAGTTGAGTATCACCACCTGGAGTATATCAGGTGAGCGTTCACTCACCGTTACACCCTGTCTGCGGACCTGTTCTGGGAGTTTTGCAAGTGCGGCTTGTACACGGTTGTTTACTTCGATTTTTGCATCATCAGGATCCGTTCCGATCTCAAAAAAGATGCTCACGCTTAGTGTACCGCTATCAGACGCCACAGAGTTCATATAGAGCATATTTTTTGCGCCGTTTATCTCCTGCTCTAGAGGTGCAGCCACAGTTTGCGAGATAGTTTGCGCACTCGCCCCTGGGTAAAACGCAGCAACAGAGATCTGCGGTGGAGAGACACGCGGGTACTCAGAGATAGGAAGCGAGAAGATAGAGATGCTTCCTGCAAGGAGAATAATAAGTGAAATAACAGATGCAAAAACGGGTCTGTTAATGAAAAATGCACTTAACATTTTACTTTCCGTCCACTATGGTGACTTTGGCGTTTGGTCTGAGTTTTGCGATGTTGCTTGTGACGATCTTCTCAGATGCGCCAAGCCCCGAAGTGATAATAGCTCTGCCCTCTTTACTCTGTGCGACTTCGACTGGGCGCATACTCACAACACCCTCATCAGAGATCACATAGACCACCATAGCCTCTGGCGTTTTGATGAGTGCATTTTGTGGAACAATGGCAACATTTTTGTAGCTAAATCCACCAAGAATAACCTCAGCATAGGAGCCAATAAGAAGTCGCTTATCACTGTTTTTAAATGTAGCACGCACTAAAAGAGTGTCTGTGGCGGCATCGAGTGTTGGAGCTATGAAGTCTATCGCACCAATGTAGTTTTTGTCAGCTTGTTTGAGAGTGATGGAAGCCCCAAGTTTTATCTGTGAAGCAAATGCTAATGCGTCGCTGTTTGGGAGTGAAAACTCAGCGTAGATAGGATCGAGTGCTGTGATGGTGTTTAGTGTTGCGTTTGTGCTGTTTATGAGTGTCCCTACATCACTTCTACTCAGACCGATCTGACCGCTAATAGGTGCTTTGATAGTCGTATAGCCATACTCAATCTTTGCTTTTTCTAAAGAGGCTTTTGTCTCATCTCGCTCAGCTTTTGCACTCTCAAAGAGATAGAGTAGATCATCATACTGCTGTTGCGAGATCGCTTTATTGCTAAAGAGATACTCTCCTCTTGCAAAATCTTTTTGCACCTTAACAAGATTTGCATGCGCTTTTTTCTCTGCCGCTGCTGCAAGATCTAACGCAGCTTTATACTCATCTTTTTGAAGTTCATAGAGTTTGCTCCCCTTGGTGACATAACTCCCCTCGACAAAGTGCTCTTTTTCTAAAATACCATCTATGCGCGCTGTGATTGCCACCTGTTCAAAAGGCTTTAAAATCGCCGAGTATCGCTTCGTGAAGTTTGCATCTTGCAAAACCACCTCATATGCCTCTACAGGAAGCGGCGGAAGCTGCATCTGTGCTTGTTTGTTTTTTGTAGCGCTATCAGAGGAGCATCCACCTAAAATGAGTCCTAAAATACTCACTGCTAATACTATTTTTTTCATCTATAAAAACTCCTTTATTGTTTCGCCACTATAGTAGAGCAGCTCTGCTTTTTTGATCTCAAGATCGTTTTTTACCTTCTCAAACGTATAAAGAGCGCTAAACTTTTCACTCAGTGCCTCTAAGTAGGCGACATTATCTACTGCACCATTTTGGTACTTGATCTTAATGAGCTCATAGGTCTGCGATGCAGCTTCATACGAAGCGAGTGCCGCGGAGCGTTTCATCTCTAAGATCTCAAGCTCTTTTTGTGCTAAACGCAGCTCTACGTCTGCCTTGCTCACCTCAAAATCAAACGCAGCCTTCTTACTCAGATACTCATACTGCTTGGACTCATACGCCTCGCTAATTGCACCAAAATCAAAAACATTCCAAGTAAGATTGAGTGTTGCAACATTTTGTGTGTTGACTAAAAAGCCTCCATTGAGAGCCTTGTCTGCAAAGAAATACTCCGAATAGGTGTAGGCGTTATCAAAATTTATCGTTGGAAGGTTGGCGCTATTTACACTCTTAGCCTCATAAAGCAAAGACTCCGTCTCAAGCTTTTGCGCTTTGAGGTCGTGACGCATCTTCATGCTCTGACTCTTTGGCATCTTCACTAAAGAGCCCGCACTAATCTGCTCTACTTTTTGGTTGGTGTAGTATTCAAGTGTGTGCAGCACTCTCTCTTTTTGAAGTGTCACTTCACTTTGTGAAACTTTGAGTGTTTTAAGACGGGAGTCTATCTTGTCAACTTCATCACGCGTTACCGAACCAGTAGTGTAAAACATATTTACACGTGCAAGCTCTGCTTGAAGCTGCTCTATCTCCTGTGTGAGACTCTGCTCTTGCGCATCGTAAGTGAGATACTCAAAGTAGAGTCTACTCACATCTAACGCAATGATGTTTTTTGTGGACTCCAAAGACTCTTTACTCGCATCGCTGCTATAGAGGAGCTTCTCATAGAGTGCCTCACGTTTTCCTCCATCATAGAGTGTGTAGTGTAGATTTGCTCCGCCTCTAAGAGTATCTCTGGCAGAAGCTGGCGTTTCATTGTAAGTATTGAGATAGTTTGCGTTTATGCTAAGTGTAGGCAAGTAGCCGCTTTTTGTGCTCTCGTAGGCTTTTTCTTTTGCTTTTTTAGCAAAGTCCGCAGCTTCTACGACTCTGTTTTTTTGTGCGAGATCGACAAGCTCTTGAAGTGTCTGTGCCTCAAGGAGAAGTGCACTCAAGACGAGCAAGGGAAAAAACTTCAATAGTGCTCCTTTTAAAAAAATGTGTTAATAGTATCACATTAAAACCAATCATTAACTGAGGAGTAAAAATTAATTTGCTACAATAGCACCAAATAAGCAGGAAGCAACAATGTTACAAGAAGAGAAATCAGGACAATTTTATCTAGGAAAAGATCTCAAAACCCAAACGCCACTCTACTACAATGCAAAAGACCTCACTACCCATGCAGCCATCATAGGAATGACAGGTTCAGGTAAAACTGGACTTGCAGTCGCTTTGCTTGAAGAGGCAGCACTCAACAACACTCCCATTATCGCCATAGACCCAAAAGGAGACCTCTCAAACCTCGCACTCGTCTTTGAAGAGATGTCGGCGCAGGAGTATCTTCCTTGGATAGATCCTAGTGAAGCCTCGCTCCACAACACGACCATAGACAACATCGCCAAAGAGCGTTCACAAACAAACCTCGCAGGGCTCAAAGCCTCCTTCCAAGATCTTGAAAAAGTAAAACGCTACAAAGCTATCGAAAAGATCATCTACACACCAGGAAGCAGTGCAGGTGTGGGAGTAAATATTTTAGGAAGTTTCACTGCTCCATCAAGAGAGGTGATCGAAGATGCTGAGAGCTTTGCCTCACACATTGACGCTATTGTCTTCTCTTTGCTAGCCCTCATTAAAGAGCAGAGTCAAGAGAGAACCTCAAAAGAGTATCTGCTCCTCTCTACAATCCTGCAACACTACTTCTCGCAAGAAATTTCACTCGACATCGAAAAACTCATTAGTAACATCATCACACCTCCCTTTAAAAAGATCGGGATGCTTGAGTTGGAGCTTTTTTATACAGAAGCTGATCGCTTCAAGCTTGCCACAGCACTCAACACACTCATCTCTTCAGTTAGCTTTGCCCCATGGAGAGAAGGTGAAGCACTCGACATTCAAAAGATGCTCTATGATGCAGATGGCAAGGCGAGAGTCTCTCTCTTCTCCATCGCACACTTAAATGACGATGAGCGAATGTTTTTTGTCACACTTCTCTTAAATGCCTACATCACTTGGATGCGCAGCCTCACTGGTACGAGTTCGCTACGCTCTGTTCTCTATATGGATGAGATTTTTGGATTTTTTCCACCTTCAAAAAACCCACCTTCAAAAGAACCTATGCTCTTGCTTCTCAAACAAGCAAGGGCATTTGGATGCGGCATCGTTCTCTCCACACAAAACCCTGTAGATCTTGACTACAAAGGACTTGCAAACATTGGAAGCTGGTTTATTGGAAAGATGCAGACCTCTCAAGATATAGAGCGGGTCATAGATGGTGTGGCTGCAAAATCACAAGAGTCTAAAACGCAGCTCAAAGAGATGATTGCAACCCTTAAAGGCAGAGAGTTTTTCCTCAAAAACACACACGATAATGAGCTCAAGCACTTCTCAACACGCTGGGTGCTCTCCTATCTCAAAGGACCTATGAGCAAAGAGGAGATCAAACGACTCATGCAAAACAAAAAGAGTCCTCAAAGACTCCAAAAAGAAGAAGAACCAAGCACTCCACAAGAGATAAAAGTGATGCTAGGAAAAAACATCAAAGAGTATTTTAGTCCCAAAACAAAAGATGCTCTGCTTTATCCATACCTCTATGCTGAGGCGAAGGTGAGCTATTTTGACCAAAAAAGATCACTAGACCACACTCTAGAGCTCTACTACAAACTCCCAGTAGATGCGAGTGTCTTAACAATTGAGTGGGAGCAAGCACACGAAGAGTTACTGCACAACAAGAGCACTGCGTTTGAAGAGACTCTGCGTTTTGCTCCTCTCTCAGAGCTTTTTAAGAAGAGCAATTCACTCAAAAGTTTTCAAACAACTCTCAGTGACTTTCTCTACCAAAATATCAAGCTTGAGCTACTTATTCAAAAAGATCTCGATATGGAGTCTTTCGTTGGCGAAAGCAGAGTGGCGTTTCTTCAAAGGGTGCAAACGCAGCTAGAAAACCTCCACCAAAGTGCACTTCAAAAGGCTACACAGCTCCACGAAAAAGAGCTGCAAAAGCTTGAGGAAAAATATGATGCACTGCTACTCAAACGCGACAAAGAGCAAAATGAAGCAGCTTCCAAAACAGCCGACACGCTCATCAGTATAGGTTTGACACTTGTAAGTGCGTTTTTTTCAAAAAAAGGGCTCAGTAGTTCGACCATCTCCAAGGGTGCGTCTTCTCTCACAAAAGGCAAAAGCATGCTTAAAGAGCGCTCAGATGTGGCAAATGTTGAAGCGATGCTTGAAGAGCTCACCCAAAAAAAAGAGCTGCTTCAAGAGCAGTTTAGAGCACAACAAAGCACTCTTCAAAAGCAGTATACCTTGGAAAACTACCCTCTTGAATCGCTCGTTTTTAAAGCCAAACGCAGTGATATTGCTATTGTTGATTTTGCACTTTTGTGGGAGGGATGAAGCAGCTTAGTGCTTCGTAAAGAGGTAACAATACTCCAAGTTTCCCTCTTTGCCTGTAAGGTGTGAAGGGGATTTTTCTTGGAGTCTCCACCCTTTTTCTTGGCACGCGCTTTCAAAACGTGCCATCGCTTGTGAGATAGCTTTTTGATCAAGAACAACTCCTCTCTTGTCGCGTTTTGCTTCACGACCTACTTCAAACTGCGGTTTAAAAAGCAGGATGATAAGATCTGTTGAGAGCCTATCGACAGCATCAAGTATATGCAAAAGTGAAATAAACGCGACATCACTCACAACAATGTCAAAACGCTCTGTAGTTTCAAAATCACGGATATCGCAAGACTCAAAGAGTCTTAAGCGACTCTCTTGGCGCAAGGAGTGATGGAGCTGTTGTGAGCCAACGTCTACACAGTAAACCTCTTTGACTCCCTTCTCAAGAAGTACCTGAGTAAAACCTCCAGTGGATGAGCCTATATCTAATGCGACTCTGTTATGAAGATCGAGGCTAAGTCTTTCTAAAAAATCAAGCAGCTTAAACGCGGCTCTGGAGACATACTCTTTATGTTGTGTGATGCTCAGAGTATCACTCTCTTTGACTTCAAAAGAGCTCTTGAGAATTTTTGTGCCATTTACAAAGACCAAGCCCTCTTTGATAAGGCTCTGAGCCTTATTGCGACTCTCGCAAAAAGAGTGCGCCACAAGGAAGTTGTCTAGCCTAGTCACAGTAGTCGTCGTCAGCTTCCTCTTCTTCGTACTCTTCCTCTTCGTAGTCTAAGGGATCATCTTCAAAGAAGTCTTCACTGTTGTAGTCGTAGCTATACTCGTCTTCACTCTCTTCTACTTCTTCCATGTCATCATCTTCAAATTCTCTCATACTATACTCCCAATAAAAATTATCTGATTTTAAAATAAGTGCACTTTGGCAAAATTTTAAAACCTTATTTTACTCCATTTTATGCCTATTTTCACAATAATTATCATCAAAAATCGCATAAAACTCTAATTTTTTTCTTGGTATTGTCTGAGTATAATGGCGTTTACAATCGAAGGAACAGAGATGCAAATATTTGGAAAGTTTATTACTAATTTTGACATGGATTATCTCGCAGAGCACTACATCTACATAAGCGGTGACGAAGATGAGAAGATAAGTGTAGAAGAGCTCGAAGCGATGCTTGCAAAAAAACGCAAAACAGTATGTGGCACTATATTTTTATATAACCCAGAACAATCTCCTGTGGGATATAAAATGAGCCGTTTTTTACAGAATGATGGTTTTAGTGATTATGGAAAATTTGTCCCGCTCAATCCAGACCCTATGAGCTTCATCATAAATGCAGGGCTGAAAAAAGAGTACCGCGGTAAACTCGTAGAGATCAAGTATCTCTTCACCTACAACAGAGAAAATATCGCTCCGACTCCTATTATTGAGGAGTTTGATGCTGATTTGGACAAACTCACCTCAGAGCAGTACACACGCTACGACAGAGATCTCAACTATCTTGACATACCAAACATACGCTTAAGCGGAAAGTTTGTCTTTTTTGGTATGGGAAGCAACTACGACAGACACCACAAAGCCATAAAAGCGTATGCAAGAGCGCTCTCTGCACATGTGCAAAAGCTTGATAAAACAGTGCTCTTCATCTATGACAGAAACTACACCTACGAAGAAGCACTCGCACGTGCCTATTTTATAGATCCAAACGCAACAGGGAAAATGAGAGAGATACGAGCAAATGCTTTTAAAGAGGTCTTTAAAAGTGTGCCGCCGCAAGTAGTGCGACTCACCTAAGTGCGAAGTGTGGCGTTTAGTGCCCCTGCGCCTCACGGCGTTTTTTGTCTAAACGCATACGATCTTGAATGAACTTGCTTTTATCTTTTGCAAGTGTCTGCATATTGTCAACTTCATCCATCTCATCAACGATCTCCACACCCAAAAGTGTCTCAATAGCATCTTCTAAAGTAACAACACCGCTCATCTGCCCATACTCATCATGCACTATAAAAAGGTGTGTGCGTTTTTTGATAAAGAGATCTATAAGTGTCGAGACTGAGATATTTTCTGAAACAATATGCGGCTGGTTTGAGATCTCTGCGAGTGTCTTCATATCGTTCTCATCAAGACTCTCTTCAAGAACTGTCTGATTAAGCACTATACCTGTGATGTGATCGACCGTCTCATCATAGACAGGAATACGGGAGTGAATGTAGAGTCTATCATCTTCGATAGCCTCTTCTACACGGGTAGAGGATGGAAGTGCAAAGACAACACTTCTTGGTGTCATAACATCACTCGCTTTTACATTGCTAAGTTTTAAGAGATTTTTAAAGAGATAGCTCTCTTTGCTCATAATAGAGCCCTCTTTTTCACCCATAGAGACGATCTCAATAATCTCTTCACGAGAGAAGTTAATGTGTTGTTTTTTTCCTCTTGAGATGTACTTTGTTATCAAAGAGGAGAAGAGTACAAGCGGGTATGTCACTTTAATCATAAACGAAATAGTAAACGCAGCAGGAATCAAAAGCGACTTCCAATAAAGAGCCCCGATAGTTTTTGGAATGATCTCAGAGATATACAAAATGAGCAGTGTAAGTACAAACGCGATGAGTGTTTGCCACTCCTGACCAAAGAGTATCTGTGCCTGCGCACCAACACCTGCTGCACCCATAGTGTGTGCAAATGTGTTGAGTATGAGTATGGATGCGATAGGTTTATCGATATCTGCCTTGAGGCTCTTAAGAAGTGAGATGGCTTTTGGGTGATCTTTTGAGAGTGTCTCTATATATGAGTTTGTACTTGAGAGTAAAACTGCCTCTAAAACAGAACATATAAAGGAGATAAAAAGCGCGATGAATAGATAAGTGAGTAAAAGTGTCATAGAACACTTCCTAAAAGAGATGGGTCAAAAAAACACCTGTCTCCAGAGTTATTGGAATGCAAGAAAAACCGTCCTTGTAGCTTAATTTTTAAAAAAATATTTGGCATTATAGATGAAAATAGTTAAAGAACTATTAAAATTTCAACTACAAAACCCATCTGCACTGCATGTGATGTTTTTGCCATTATGTTTTGCTTCATAAAGAGCATCGTCGGCTTTACGGATGAGAGACTCAATGTTTATGTCATTTTCAACATCTAAAACCGCCACACCAATGCTCACGGTCACAGAAAACTTCTCCCCTAGTTGCGTTTGTATCTGCTCATTTTCTATGGCAATTCGAACCTTTTCCGCCATACTGTATGCACCTGCCATATCAGTCTGAGGAAGCAACTCAATAAACTCTTCCCCACCAAATCGAGCAACAAGATCACTTTTTCGACTCATAGTTTTAAGTATACTAGTAACCATAACTATGACATCATCTCCCACCTGATGCCCATACTTGTCATTGATAGACTTAAAATTATCTATATCCATCATCAAAATGCTTAGTGGCGTTGCATTGCGTTTAGCGAGCTCAAAGATTTGATGAGAGGAGTTTGTAAAGTAGCGTCTGTTGTAGAGTGAAGTGAGCGGATCTACTGATGCTAGAAGTTTGAGCTCTTTATTGGACTCCTCAAGCTCAAGCGTTCTTTGGAGCACTTTTTCTTCAAGCAGGGTATTAGTCTGATCGAGCACTTCTGTATAAACGGTGATTTTTTGCACCATAGCTATGATGGCATTGCGTATAAGACTCACCTCATCGCGTTTAGTAGAGAGCTCGAGTGGAAAGTTGTTGCGTTTTGGATCGTATGCCAAGACCATCTCTTTAAGCTCACTGAGGTTTTTAAAAAGATGTTTCATAAATATTATAAACACAAGGAGCAATACAACAGAAATAATAGTCATGTTGATTGTAATCTTTAAATTTGCACGACGCATATTTTCATATTCATTGTTAGAAAATTTGAGTGTAAGTGTGGCGATGCTCTTTTGTGTTAGATTATCTTTTAAGACTTTTTCTAGTTTATTATAAGGTTCATAACTTTTGTCTAAAAACTTATCGTCAAAAAACTCATAGTAGACAAAACCATCTACACCAACAAGACTGACATACTCCAAATCACTGTTTTGTTTTAAAATCTCTTGAAGATACTCACTATTTGAACTCTCAAGTCCAAGTGAGATATTGAGTGCAAGAACTGGAGCGATAGTCTCTGCAAGAAGTCTATTTTTAGATGCTTTAAACTTCACAAACTCTTGCGTTATGCTTTTTGAGAGTTGGTAGCGCTCTAAAGCGACAATGAGTATTGTAAACAAAACAACACTTACTATTGTTCTAAACTCTATACTCTTCATTGTTCAGCCTCTCTATAAATTTTTGAAACACGCAGTAACATATTATCCATTGTAATGCCTTTGCTCTGAATGCTACCCACATTGATATATGGCGTTACCTTTCGACCGATAAACAAAGAGATATCAACACCATTTTCTAAGAGTTTTGCATCGTAAGAGAGTGTAAGTATCTTCTTCTCTTTTGAAAACGCCACACTCTTTTTGACTTGACTCACACTCCCTGCAAATAAAAAGAGCAGACTACTATTTATGCACTCCTCTTCTCTTTCATAGAGTGTTCTTTTGATCTCAAAATCATAGCTTTGGATCTTAGTTTGATAATTATTGATTATTTTTTCTTGAAGTGCTAGTGCAGCTTGCTCATCGATTTTTTGATGGAGCAGACATATCTCTAGCTTCTGCTCCCTCTTCTCCTTTAGAGTGCTCATTAAAATAATGCGGGGAGACAATTTTGCATACATACTGAGTATATCATCATCATAGTGAGCAGCAAAGAGAGTGCTTGTGCTAAGAAGCACAACAATAGAAAAAATTTTTACTTTTTTAAGCATGCTACCTATGATCTTCTCTATGTTGTAAGATATTTAACTCTTCTATAAGAGAGTTATTGTAACATAGTTTGCAAAAAATACTCTATCACATAAACAAAATAAAACAAAAAAGGGTCTCAGTGAAAAGAAAACATACTCTCTCGCTTCTTTTTATTCCGCTGCTCTCTTATGGCTCTTCTAGTGTGCGGCTGCTTCAGAGGAGTTAGAGTCTTTACTCGACGAAATGAGTCAGATTGCCACAAAAAAGTCCATCAATGTTGACTACCTCCCCTCTGTCGTAACAGTCGTTGATGCTAAAACATACAGAGATGCGGGTATTCAAAACATAGGCGAAGCACTTAACATGCTCCCTGGCATACAGATGCAGACAAATAGACTCGGTTACACTACAACAACCATCAGAGGACTTAAAAACCCTAACGCTTATCGTTCAGACAAGATAAAAATTCTCGTAGATGGTGTAGCCATCAACAACGAAGCACAAGGAAGTGCGAGCCACTTTATGGACTTTCCAATGCAACTTGTTGAGAAGATAGAGGTGCTTCGTGGTCCAGGTTCGACCATTTATGGTGCGGGTGCTTTTTATGCAACCATCAATATCATAACAAGAGCGGGAAACTCACAAAACAGCGATCAAGTTTTTCTAGGAACGGGAAGCTACAGCAACAAAACTATCGCTACAAACCTGCATGAACAGATAGGGAGTTGGACAATCCATGCAGATGCCTATCACAAGTCCAATAACAAACGTCTTGATATGCCAGAAGAGTTCTCTGAGTATGGTACACAAACAGATGAAGCTATGCGAAATGAAACATTTGGACTCAAAATCACCAATGGCGCCTTTGAACTACTCACAAGGTATAAGCAGAGTACCTATGGCAATTTTTATGGCTATGAAGAGATTTTAAACCCCATAGGAGAGGAAGATGGTGATCGTAAAGACAAATATTTTTTCACACAGCTCTCCTATAAGCTCCCTTTTGATGGTTTTGAAGTTGAAACAAAAGTCAACTACTCAAATCGAAAGTTTGAAGCATTAGCAAACATATCCAATGATGTAGCTAGAAGATTTACTCCTTTAGGCATCGATATGCAAGAGGGTTTTTGGTACAGCGAAAAGTCGCAAGAACAAAATCTCGAGTTTGAGACTATTGTATCTCTAGAAAAAATTGCCTCAAACGATATTTCGCTCGGTTTTGGATTGCGTAGGGCCCAGATGATAGATGATGATTTTTATAGTAGTATAGAAAATACGATGATGGAGAACTTACCATTAATTCCCGATAATTTCAGATGGGGACCGATAAGAGAGCCAGCATACTGGAGTAATCCTACTACGAGCCTCTATCCAAAGAGTTTAAAACGCGACATTCTCTATGGCTATGTGCAAGATCTCATCTCCATAAACGACTCTGTAGATGTGGTTTTAGGTCTGCGCGCTGATGACTACTCAGATATTCAAACGCAGCTGAGCAGTCGAGCTGGGATTGTCTTCAGAAGTGACTATAAAACAGTTTTTAAACTTCTCTACGGCTCTGCGTTTCGAGCTCCAACATTTACAGAAAACTATCATAATGGCCACATAAACTTTAGAGCTGGCGATGAAAACATTGAACCTGAAAAGACAGATACTTTTGAGTTTCAAGCTATATATTCCCCAGACTTTAAAAATAAGTTTTCACTCAATGCCTACTACTCCAGACTCAATAACATTATTGATTTAGAGGAGCAAGGAGATACGATTCCAGGATATATGAATTATGATTCTCGTATCAGCCAAGGTGTTGAGTTTGAGTACAGTTTTCGTCCTCAGCTCAAGCATAGTCTCTATTTTAACAGCTCCTATATCGACACGACATACACTCTTCCCGCTGATGGTGCTACACCATCACAAGATATGAGTATGCCAGATATATCAAAAGTGCTACTAAAAGCCATGTATATCTACACACCACTTACACATCTTTCACTCGGTACGTCATGGCGTTATGAGTCTAGCACATCTCCAAATGGACTCTACACAGGACCAGAGAGTTGGCCTGGAAACGACGGAGTAGTTGAAGCCCAACATGTTTTCGACGAAACCATCACCTATAGATTCTCTTCAAACAGCAGAGTAAGAGCAACGATTAAAAATCTCTTTGACACTGAGGTGAAAAATCCAAGCTACTACTATGAGCATGCAGGTGGCGTTTTACGCGAGGGAAGAAATCTCTTTGTGAGCTACATCTACAACTTCTAAAGCCTCTTTGCCCAGCGAGCAAAAAATCTCGCTGGTGCAACTATGTCACTCACTTTTTTTCCGCTTTTTATATGCTCTTTGAGTATTTTGGCAAGATAGGGAGCTAGGACAAAACCATACCCTCCGCTACCATTTATCATGCTCAAATTTGGATAGTAGCTAAACTCCTCATAGTCAGCATTTTTCACCTTTAAACGTAGCGAGGTGTTTTGTAGCGTCTCTTGTGAAAGTACGAGTGGACCCACTATAGGCAAGTAATCATATGAGCCGCTACGCAGTCCCATATAGTCTTGTATGATCTCAATGTTTTTAAGCTCAAGGGTTCTTGCTGCTTTTTCTAAAAGCTCCTCTCTGCCTGCGTCTAAATCATAAGGCTGCTCTGAAGTTTGCGGGTGGTAGTGGACGTTATGGGTTGCACCGATTGCCAAAACGCCATCACTACTTGGGGAGATAGAGACAAACTGATGCCAAGCATAAGGATTTGGTGTAGTGGTTTTTACATCTATGCGATGACCCCAAACGCCACGAAGCTCAATGTAGGGCTCGCGTAGGATTGGCAAATACGCACCCGTTGCAAGGACAACCTCTTTGGCACTGTAGGCATCGTTGATGATCCAAACGCCATCATCATAGATGAGAGAAGTCACCTCTTCTTTAACGAACTCTGCTGATTGTGCCATCGCTTCACACATTCGCTTGGCATCTACAACTCCGGCGTTTATGGAGACGTACTCCCTTGCCTCTCCTGCGACTTCCAAAAGTGTAAGCTCGGTTTGCTCTTTGTAGATACGAAGTGTTTGCGCATCACTCTCGTCTTGTGCCAAATGGACAAGCTGCACTCTTTTAAAAATATGACTAAAGTGCTCTTCATAAAACGCCATGGAGTAGAGAAATGCCTCATGCAGAAGCTCTTTAAGCTCTCCTGCTTTTGAGAACTTTGGAGAGATGAAGGCTCCAGCTGCACCACTTCCACCTGCGGCTACTCCCTCTTTGTCTAAGAGCAAAATCCGTTTTTTGCTCTCTTGAAGTGCATAAGCAACACTACAACCATTAATGCCTGCACCGATAATAGCTACATCGTACATCTAAAACGCAGCTATCGCAGTAAAATGTCTCTCAAAACCATCAAAAGTGTGTGTTCCGCCCTCTTCTACTATTTGAGTGGCGTTTGGGAGTTTTTGGAGGGCTTTGGTATAGTCAAGAAGCTCATCGCCTTTTTGGAGTAGCAGTAGAAATCTTCCCTCCACTGCACCCTCTAACTCATACTTTTTTAAACTCTCTAAGTGAGTCTCACTCCACTCAAAATGAGTTCCATCATAGTAGTGAGGAAATGTGCCTTTTGTCTTTTGCAGAGTCTCATAAGGGTAGATAGAAGGGTTGATGAGTACGGCTTTAAGCGCATACTTTTTAGCAAGGTATATGGAGTAAAATCCACCCAGTGAAGAGCCAACGAGTGTAATCTCTGTCTGAAGATTTTGTATGATCTCTTCAAGTGTGGCAATGGCAAGATCTGGAATGTAAGAGAGTGAAGGTGCTAAAAACGCAATACCATTTTGCTCACAATATTTGCGAAGCTGTGAAGACTTCACTCCAAGACCATGCCCACCAAAACCGTGAATATAGAGTATCACACCGACTCCTTTAAATGCTCACTTCTTTTATGTCAGCGATTTTAAGGATACTTTTGTAGATACTCGCAACAAGGGCTTTGCGGTTTTCTCTTAGAGAGAGATCCTCTGCGTTTACCATCACATCAGCAAAGAAACTATCGAGTGCATCACGAAGCCCTAGAAGTGCATCGAGCTCCTCTTCATAGCTACTAAACGCACTCACCTCGACACTTCTAAAACGTTCATAAAGATTTTTCTCCGCATCCTCTGTTAAATGCGCTGCGTTTAGAGTGAGTGGCGCGTTTAGATCCATATCTTTTGTGATATTTGCCACGCGTTTAAAAGTTGAACTCACCTCTGCAAAACCATCCGAATCCACAAGCGCACTCAGTGCTGCAATTTTTTGCGAGAGCTTCACAAGGTCACGCTCCCCTGATGCTAAAACCGCTTCAATAATGGAAGGATTTATCTTGTACGATTTCTTAATGCGCTCTAAGATAAATGCCTCAAGTTTTACAAAATCGATAGGAGCATAACCCTGTGCCAAGAGTTTTAAAGTGGCATTGATGTCAAAATCAAAACCATAGGCATTGACGATACGTACCACACCATTGACCGCACGACGAAGTGCAAAAGGATCTCTAGAACCCGTTGGAATCTCATTGACCGAGAAGAGTGCTAAAAGCGTGTCAAGCTTGATGCTAAGAGCCACAACCGCACTGAGACGCGAAGATGGAAGCGCACTCTCTTCGCCATTTGGAAGATACTGCTCTTTGATGGCGAGTGCTACCGCATCACTCTCCCCTTGCTCTTTGGCATAGTAGTACCCCATAAGCCCCTGTAACTCTGTAAACTCATACACCATTTCACTCATAAGATCGGCTTTTGCCAGAGCTATGGCACGAGAGAGATCCTCTTTAGACTCCTTGAGTCCAAAGAGATCAAAGAGGCTCATGGCAATGGCATGCTCACGCTCTATCTTCTCTTGCACACTTCCCAAACCTTTAAAAAAGGTGATCTTCTCCAAGCCCTCAGTGCTCAGACCTTTTTTAATGTCATTTTCCCAAAAGAAAAGTGCATCAGCCAAACGCGGACGAAGGACCACTTCGTTTCCTTTAATGACCTCAGAAAAATCATCTGTGAGTGCATTTGAAACAACAACAAACTTGTTTACAAGCTTGCCATCTTTAAATACTGGAAAATAACGCTGGTGCTCCTTCATAGAGGTGATGATAACCTCAGGTGGCAGACGCAAAAATGCCTCATCAAAAGAGCCAAGCAGTGCGGTTGGATGTTCAGTGATGGCAACAACTTCAAGGAAAAGATCTTCATCTACCTCAATACTCATTGCATGTTCACTCTGTAGTGCTTCAAAATCGGCTTTTATTTTTTGCGCACGACTCTGCGGGAAAAGGGTCACACCCCCTTTTTCAAGCACTTCAAAATACTCCTTCGCACCACTCACCTCAAGCGGTCCAAACTTCGCTATGCGATGTAAAAATGTCACCTTGCTTGAACGCACGCCAAAAAGCTCAAGATCTACGAGTTTATCTGCTAGCATTACATTGACCCATCTTATAGGACGAATAAAACTCTCCTCCAAACTTCCCCAACGCATGCTTTTTCCAAACTCAAGCGACTTGATCCATCGCTCAATGATCTCGCCTAAGAGTTCACTTGAAGCTCTCCCTTTGAGCTCTCTTTTATAGTAAAGCACCTCTTTGCCATCTTTGAGCGCCCTGCTTAGCTCACTCATCTCTACACCGCACTTTTTAGCAAAGCCAAGTGCTGCAGGAGTTGGCACTCCATCTTTGTATGCTACACTCAGGGGTGCTCCAAAAAACTCCTCTACACTATCAGCTTGAGAGAGTGGAAACTCTCTGTGCCAAAAGACTAAACGCCGTGGCGTGTAGTAAAACTCAAAGTCACTCACTAAAGAGAACTCTTCTAAAATCTTTAAATACTTTTTTTCTATATTTTCTAACTCTTTTAAGAGTGGAACCGCTGGAAGCTCTTCGACACCTATCTCGATCAATAAAGGTTGTAACATATCTCTGCTCTTTGTCTCTGAAATTGGTGCGATTTTACCCGCTCTTTGGTTAAGAAGTGCTTTTTGAAGGAAACCAGTTTTTATTTTTACAGAGAGGGCAGACGGTGTAAATGACTTTAAGATGCAGTGCCTTCTCTTGACTGAGACTCTCAGGTGCCATCCACTCAGCCTCATGAGGGAACAAAAGAGCATTGCAAACGCTACAGCGTTTGATGTACTCGTACGTACTTTGAAGATTTTGTGAGTCACTCTCGATGGTCACGCTATGCGCAAACGCTTTCTCGTGGAGTCTCTTATGCTGCATCTCTATGGCACCATCTTCTAAGGGTATGAGACGCATAAGCATATGGCGTTCATGCGTAAAAGAGTCACAACGGTACTCGCGTTCTATCTTCTCGCGACGCAAACGCACAAGCTTAAAGAGTGCATCATAGTACATCTGTGTCACATCTCCACCTAAATAGCTCTCTATATTTTTTCCTATAAACGCCTCTCTTGGAGCCATGTGAGCCACACCAGCATCTAACGCAATGCTTCCCCACTCCTCTGAGATAGCTATGATGGTGTTGTTTTTGTCAATAGTGATCGAGAGATCGTATTTTGACGCCAGCAATGCTACTCTCTAGCTCTTAAGAGCTGCTCAAAACGCAACTGCTCTAAGGGTTTACTAAAGTAGTACCCTTGCATTTTAAGAACGCCATGCGCCAAGAGCCACTCAACTTGTCTTTGACTCTCGACACCCTCAACAATTATCTCAATACTCAAAGCCTTTGCCATGGATATAATGGCAAATATGAGTTTCTTTGAAGAGTCATCTTCACTCTCTATGAGATCAGTAAAGCTTTTGTCGATTTTTATGACATCTATTGGGAGTTTATAGATCTGGGAAAGCGACGCATAACCAGTCCCAAAATCATCAAGCATAATAGTCGATCCTGCGTTTCTAAACTGATGTATGCCTCGTAAAATGGTCGAGATGTGCTGCATTGCACTCGTCTCTGTGATCTCAAAGCTAAAGCCGCTTATATCTAGGCCACACTCTTTGGCTATCTGTGAAAAATCTTCATAGAGTCTCTCTTGCACGAGCTGTTTGACTGAGAGATTTATGGCGATCTTTATCAGACTTAGCTGCTTTTGTTTGCATGCTTGCACAAAGCTACAGACTCTCTCAAAGATACGCACTCCTAGATCTGTGATAAACCCTTCACTCTCTGCAATCTCTATGAAACGATCTGGAGAGATGAGCACTCCATCTTCGTCCAACAACCTCACCAAAGCCTCCGCCGATACTATCTGCTGCGTTTGCCCATCATAAATGGGCTGATAGTAGACCTCAAGATACTTTTGTGGCTCCTCTATAGCTCGCCTGAGAAGGTTTTTCATCTCTTTTTGAGAGATGAGCATATCCTCATCCTCTTCGCTAAAAAGCGCAAAACGCGATCTTCCTGAGTTTTTAGCTCTGTACATCGCAGAGTCAGCATGACGCATCAAGTCATTGACATTTTTTCCATCTTTTGGATAGTAAGCAATACCTATAGACGCTCCAATATAGTGAGTAGCAGAGATCTCATAAACGCGACTCACTTCGCTAATAATTTTTGTAGCGATTTTTTCAACCACTTTTTCATCCTCTATGCGACTAAGCACCACTACAAACTCATCTCCACCCACACGACCTACGATGTCATTTTGTCTTACAGAGGCTAAGATGCGTTGCGATACCTCTTGCAAAAGCAGATCCCCCTCGTGATGCCCAAACTGATCGTTAATCTGCTTAAAGTGATCCAAATCTATAAAGAGAAGCGCAACGGAGTTGTTTTGGCGTTCAAGCATCAACTGGAGTGTCGTCATCAAAAAGCGTCGGTTCATGAGACCCGTAAGCTCATCATAGTGTGCGAGCTGATCGAGTCTCTCTTGATGGCGTTTACGTTCAGAGATATCTGAAAATATACTCATGTAGTAGACTTTTTTGCTCACAGGATCGTTAATGCGATTTATCTGCATCCACTGCGGATAGATCTGCCCATTTTTGCGACGGTTCCAGATCTCCCCCTCCCACCATCCATGGTGCAAGATACTCTCCCACATCTTCTCATAAAAAGCTTTTGGATGGCGTCCAGACTTCAAAACACGCGGCGTTTTGCCAAGAACCTGTTCGCGAGCATAACCACTTATGCCGGTAAATGCGTTGTTGACCCGTAAAATAATGCCATTTTCATCAGTAATGGTTATCCCCTCGTGCATCTGATCGATCGCCATGTTGCCAAGATAATCAGAAAACTCCGCAAAATTGGAGTCAATGGAGAGGAGTAGCCCTATGAAGCTGCTGCTGTATGCGTCTTTGGTATTTCGTAACTTTTGCAAAACCAGTGAGAACTGGCGTTTATCTTTAAGCTGAAGGTTATGAATGGTTGTACTCTCTTCACTAGACTCTTTAAACGCGGAGAAATACTTCGTAAAGTCATGAAAACTGTTTTTTGAGAGCAGTGAACGCAAAGACTCCTCAAGAAGCTCTTTAGACTCTTTGAGCAAAAAGTGACTTGAACGCTCATTTGCACTACGTATGATCCCATGCCCGTTGATGACAATGAGTGCCGCAGGAGCGAGAAAAAATTGTTTATCACTCTCAAAACTCTGCTCTTTTTTGAGTTGCAGCTCAAGCTCCTCTTCAAGAAGATCGTTTTGCTGCTGTAGCTCAATGACTCTTTTTTGCAGACTCTCTTGAATCTCATAGAGTGCCGAAACCGCCTCTTGGTATGCCTCAAAATCTCTTACGACAAACTCTTGCATAAACTTCTACTCCGCTACACCTGAAAAAAGAGAATAATCTCAGAGACACTCTTATCTACACACTCTTGGACCTTATACTTTGTCACCACACGCTCTCCATCGGAACGCTCAAGTGTGAGTGTACGCCATCCTTCATTTGCGAGTGTTGGTGTAAAAAAGTCCTCATTAATACTCTTTTGTGCCAAAAGCAGCTCCATCTTATGCTCTAAGATAAAACTCTGCTCATACCCCAAGGCATCTGCAAAGCTCTTGCCAACATAGATTATTTCACGATTTTTGGTCAAACAGAGCATTGAGTATTTGGAGTGCTCATCTATGAGCTTGAGATACTCAAAGTGCATCTTGTCGCGCTCTTCGAAGTTAAGCGTATGGCGTTCAAAGAAGAGCATCACTCCCACAACTTCGCCATCACTCGCCTTGTATGAGACCAAACGCAGGTTATAACGCATAGATTTGCTTCTAAGTTCAATGGTACGCTCTTGTTCTGTCTCTATTATGTTAAGTATCTCTATTCGAATATTTGGAATATCAAGACTCAAGTCGTAACTTGCAATCACCTGTCCGATGTCATCACGATTGAGTTTAAAAAGCTTGGCGGCTTTGTTAGTGTAACGCTGTATTCGCAGTCGTGTGTCTACAAAGAGAATCACTTCGTCGATGTTTGTGAGCATACTCTCTAGGTCGTTGTTTACCTGAGAGAGCTCAAAAGTTTTCACTTCCAACTCTTCGTTGACTGTTGAGAGCTCTTCATTTGTTGATTGGAGCTCTTCATTGGCTGTTTGCAGCTCTTCATTGGCTGATTGGAGCTCCTCGTTTGCTGATTGGAGCTCCTCATTTGTAGATTGAAGCTCCTCGTTTGTAGTCTCAAGATCGCCAATAGAGTTTTGAAGTCTTTGACGAAAGATCTCCACCTCTTGTTGGAGCTGGTCGTTGTTGAGTCCTCTAAACTCATCTGAGAGTATCTTTGGATGTATCTCTTCATGAAGTTTGAGATCAAAAAATGCCAAAACAAAAAGATCATCTTTTTCATACCCTTCAAGTGGCGTTATCATCAGGTAAAGGATGTGATCTTTCTTCTCATGCTGATAAAAAAGTGCTTGAGCAGAAGCACTCTCACCGCGTTTAGCACGCTGCATAAGCGAACGAATATCTATTTTGAGACTCTCTTGTGCCATCGTCAAAATATTGTTATCGACTCTTCCCTCAGGAATACGTAAATAACGGCTCATATCTCCGCGAACATGGAGCATATGCCCTTGCGAGTTGATGACCACAGCGGAGGGGATGATCTCGTTCATAAGCGTTTGCTCCATCTTCTCTTGAAGTGAGAGTGTCTCTTTAAACTTGATCTTTTGCTCGACAATAGGAAAGCTTGGCAAAGAAGAGCGATTCATCTTCGCATAACTCTCTTTTCTACCCACTTCCACGAAACGGCGTTTAAAGATTTGCGAGCCACTTTTTTCTATCTCAAAGAGTTCTGGAACTGCGTTTGCAGCTGATTCGGACTTCCCAAGAAATAGATAACCGCTGTTTTTAAGTGCAAAATGAAAAGTTCCAAAAACGCCTTTTTGTGTCTGCGAATTAAAATAGATCATCACATTGCGGCAACTGATGAGATCGAGATGAGAGAATGGTGGGTCCATAATGAGATTTTGTTTTGCAAAAATGACATGGTCGCGTATCTGTTTTTTGATGATATAAAAGTTCTCATACTCATTAAAATACTTCGCCAAAACGCCACTATCTATCTCTTTAATCTGCTCATATGAGTAGCTTCCCTGACGCGCTCGAAGCAGTGCGGCATCGTCAATGTCTGTGGCAAATATTTGATACTGTACCTCTTTGTTGAGCTTGTATATTGCCTCTTGTACCAAGATGGCTATGGAGTAAGCCTCTTCACCGTTGGCACACCCTGGCACCCAGATACGTAGTGAGTTGCCTGCGTTTACACTCTCTACTAAGTTTTCTACGACATGACTTAAATCTTCAAATGCCTCTTTATCTCTAAAAAATGATGTCACAGAGATGAGCAGTTCACGAAAAAGAGACTCTACCTCAGATCCAGAACTCATAAGCAGTGTGACATAATCATCAAGCAAAACCACTTTGTTGACAACCATTCTGCGTTGTATGCGTCTTTGGATTGTTTTGAGTTTGTAACCGCTAAAATCGTAGTTTGTCTGATCATACAAACGCTGAAAGATCTTCTCTAGACTACTGTAAGATTTTGGACTTGAGAGTTCAGTACGCTCCTGAAGCGAGAGCTCCAAGAAGGCGTTGATCTCTTGGGCTATCTTTGCTGGTGTGAGTACAAAATCAACTACACCAGTCTCAATGGCAGATCTTGGCATGCCAGTGTATTTAGCAGAGATCTCATCTTGTGCAAAAACAATCCCTCCATTTGCTTTAATAGCAATAACACCCTGAGCACCGTCACTACCCGTACCTGAAAGAATAACACCAATAGAACGCTCCTCAAGCGATGAGGCAAGTGAAGCAAAAAATTCATTTATAGATGGTTTAGGACCTATTGCAGCTGCGGGCTTTAAGATGATTTTCTCATTTTCTATGATGGCGTTATGTCCTGGGGAGATGATGTAGACCTCTCCTGCGTTTGGCTTGGTATCTTCTTCTATGAGGTGTATTTTCATCGATGTAACACGCTCAAGAAGATCTTTAAGTATTGTGGGGTGTTTGGGGTCAAGATGCTGTGCAATTATGTAAGTAGCACTTTTACTCTTGATCTCCTGAAGCAACTCTTTGAGTGCTTCAAGCCCTCCAGCTGATGCACCTATGCCTATCCAGTGTATGTTATTTTTCATGATTTTACTTCGCAAATAATTTTTTAGTTGTTTCTAGATTATAGTGCAGAGATTTTTCAAACGAGTCGCAGAATATCTGGAAGTTTTAAATCTTGAAAAAATCTTAAATAAGACAAATATACTCTAATTTATGTTTAGGTAAAAGATTTTGAAGATACAATAACGCCAAACCAAACTTAAACAAGGAAAAAAAATGCCAAAGATTAACAAGTACGTAGACATCGACACTGTAGAGAGAGAAGCAAAAAAAGACCTCATCGACCGTCACTCTCCATTTATTCACTGTGCAAGCACAGCAAAAGCTGGTGAGCCGTTTGAAGTAACTGTAAAAATGGGTAACGAGTACACTCACCCAGATGATTTTGACCACTACATCGAGTCTGTAACACTTTTCAATGGTGACACACAACTTGCAAAAGCTTCTTATGTTCCAGGGACACTTGGAAATGTTAAAGCACACAACACTACAACTTTTACTATCATCCCAACTGGTAAAAAACTTAACCTTGTAGCACACGGTTACTGTACAAAACACGGTATCTGGGAAGGTACACCTGTAGAAGTAACTGTAGAAGACTAACCACTTCTACATCTTTTAAAAGACTTTTAAGAGTCTTTTAAAAACTCCTCTTTACACCTCTTTATCTATTAACGAAAATCCAAAATCAGCCATCGCTTTATCAACCATCTCGGTTGCATTTTTCATTGTTGTTTGAGAGATTTCTGGAAGTTTACCACCCCACATCTCCTCAGCCATTGCAAAACCTCGGAGCATTCCTTCGCGTCCAGCACGCATTTTTGCCTCATCGCCTCCTGAACCGTTTATGACAAACTCAGCGATTCTCTTAGCTGTGCGCTCTATCCCAAAGATGCCATCATCTGCTACAAGTGCGCTCGCCTCCTCTTTAGAGAGCTCTGCTATAGGTTTTCCAGTGTATCCGACATCTTTTAAAAAGGCTTGAAAATCCTGATAATATTCAGCAAAATCACTCTCAGGAGTAGCTTTTTTTCCTGTTGCAATATTTTGTGCCTTAAGCGATTCCAAAACATAATTATTGGAGTTTTGCTCTATTTGTGCTTTGAGCTCCACAGCTTCATCTTGTGATATTTTTTGAGTAAAGTTGTTTTTTTGACTCGCCGCATTTGTAGTTTGCATCATGTTTGAAATATTTTGAGAGACTTTCATCCATAGCTCCTTAATGATATTTTTTCTCTTTATCTATTACATATCGACACAAAATAGCAATGAACTAAAAAACTACTCATTTTTATAAACTATTTTTCCAAATTTAGCATAAAAATAGGATTTTGAGAGGAATTTCAGATATACTTTGACCGATGAAAGATTAGGACCCAGTTCATCTTTAGTGTGTAAGTTTGCGTTTATTGCATTTAGACCTCCTAAAGACTCTCCAATTTTTGACTCCACTTTAAGAGCTAACTCTTTAGTGAATATTTATACAAGGCTAATGCAATGGCAGAATTACAAAACGGATCAGTTAAATGGTTCAACGACGAAAAAGGTTATGGTTTCATACAACAAGATAATGGTGGAAAAGATGTATTCGTACATTTCCGTCAAGTTAACAACAACGGTGGTGGACGTGTTTCACTTGCTGAAGGTCAAAGAGTAACATTTGAAATCGGTGAAGGTCAAAAAGGCCCTCAAGCTGAGAACGTAACTCCTCTCTAAATTTTTAGACATCCATAAGATTATCTCTTATGGAGTCTGCTTCACTTCTATTTTTTCACTAAACTTACAACTTCATTTGCTATCTCAAGCTCCTCATTTGTTGCTATTGAAAGAAATTTAATATTTTTAAGCAAATCACTACTCATAACCGCTTCACGTATGTATGAAGAGTTCTCACCTATGCCACCTGTAAAAACAACAGCGTCAACACTCCCAAGTACCGCAAGATATGCCCCTACATACTTTTGAATTCGGTAGATCATCATATCAAGTGCTAGTTTGGCCTTTTCATCTTTACTATTTAAAATATTTCTTACATCATTTTCATGACAAATTCCATAAAGTCCAGACTCTTTGTTGAGCATATCTTCAATGGTATCCAAACTCATTCCAAGTTCACGATGCATATAAAAGACCACACTTGGATCTATATCTCCACTTCTTGTACCCATGATAAGGCCCTCTAAAGGTGTAAAGCCCATAGATGTATCTATGCTTTTTCCATTTTTTATAGCACAAGCACTCGCACCATTTCCAAGATGTAGAGTAATAAGATTGACACTATTGACATCTTTAAGCAGTGTACACGCCGCCTCTTTCATAACATAAGAGTGCGATGTTCCGTGAAAACCATAGCGACGAATATTATGCTTCTCATAGATCTCAAAAGGGAGTGCATAGAGCGAAGCCTCTGTTGGCATGGTGGTATGAAACGCGGTATCAAAAACAGCAACATGAGGAATATTAGGCATCTTTTGACGCGCTATTTTTATCCCCTCTAAGTTTGCTCCATTGTGAAGGGGTGCGAGATGAGTCAGTTTCTCTATAGCCTCTTCTACTTCACTGTTTATAAGCACAGAGCTGCAAAATGCCTCTCCTCCATGAACCACACGATGTCCAACAGCTTCAATAATTGAAAAGTCCACATCAATACTTGCAAGTGCCTCTTCATGATTTTTTATGCTAGAACCCTCTTCACCTATATTTTCTATGAGTTGGGAAAAGAGAATTTTTTTTGTTTTGGTCTCTATAAGTTTAAACTTCAGTGAAGAGCTTCCTGCGTTGATTACACCTATTTTCATAATTTTTTTCCTGATTGAATTGCTTGAATTGCTGTGATGGCGACTGTGTTTACTATATCGGCAACCAGACAGCCACGACTGAGATCATTGATGGGTTTTTTGAGTCCTTGAAGAATTGGACCAATGGCGATAGCACCTGATGAACGCTGCACTGCTTTGTAGGTGTTGTTTCCAGTATTGAGATCTGGAAATATAAACACACTCGCCTCGCCCGCTACCTTAGAGTTTGGAAGTTTGCTTTTTGCGACACTTTTGTTAACTGCCGCATCATACTGCATCGGTCCATCAACAAGAAGTGTGGGTGCTTTTGCTTGTACTATTTTCGTGGCTTCGCGTACCTTATCCACATCTTTTCCTCTCCCGCTCTCACCTGTAGAGTATGAAAGCATTGCAACTTTTGGATTTATACCAAATGCACTTGATGTCTTAGCTGAAGCGATAGCAATATCTGCCAAAGTTGCAGCATCAGGATCTTGATTTATGGCACAATCACCATAAATGAGCACCTTTGTCTCCATACACATAAAAAAGACACTTGAAACCACACTTACATCCTCTTGCGTTTTAATAATTTGCAACGCAGGTCGTATTGTATCTCCTGTTGTATGTGAAGCCCCGCTTACCATTCCATCTGCATATCCAAGCTCAACCATCATGGTTGCGAAGTAGTTTACATGGACCATCGCATCTTGTGCTGCTTTTTTACTTAAGCCTTTGCTCTTTCTCATCTCATAAAATCGCTCAACGAAGAGTTCCATAAGCTCAGAGTTTTTATGATCAACAATCTTTGCCTTGTGAAGATCTAGTCCTAAACGCAAGTAACGCTCTTTGAGTTTAAGAGGATCTGCCAGCAAAATAACATCTGCAATATTAAGACGCAGAACCATCTCAGCAGCGCGCAAAACTCTCTCATCTTCAGCTTCAGGAAGAACAATGGTCTGCTTTTTTTCTCTAGCAAGACTAAAGAGCTTGTACTCAAACATTTGCGGTGTAAGAAGATCACTATAGGTCTTCTCAATCTTCTCTTCTATGCTTTTAACATCCACACTTGCATTAAAAAGACCAAGAGCAAGTGCTATTTTTCTATGGGCATCTACATGCAAACGCGAGTGGAGTTTAGAGATATTATTTGCTGTAGTAAAGGTGTCAGTATCGACACTCAGCAGTGGGACAGAAAAACCATCAAGCCCCTCTATGAGTCGTGCGAGATTTGGATGCATCTGCATTCCAAGTGGAAAAATAATGGCAGAAATATTTGCATACGCCTTTGAGTGCAATGCCCCAAGCAGCCCTAAAATAATGTCGGATCTATCTGCAGGAACTATGACAAGATCATCCTCTTCAATAAACGCCAGAAAATTATCGAGTGTAAGTGCAGCGACTTTTACCCCACATACTTCACGAGAGTAGTCATGTTCACGCACCATCACCTCTTTGGCATTTAAACCAGTTATAAGATCATGAATTGTGAGTCTGTGAAGCTCTTCAACCTCTTTTAAGATGTAAGTGTTGTACTCCACCTTTTGCAAAAGGATCTCTAATGCACTCTTCTCTTGCGGTGCTACTCGGTTTAAAAATGTAGCGAAATGAACACAGCCGCGTTTAGCATTTTGATCATTCTCTATAAGCAGACTCTCCAAAATCTCCTCAGCGTTTTTACCAGCAGCACTCAAAATATTTATACAAGGAGAACCAAAGTTTTTCGCTATCTCTATGTTGATGTTATGATTCATACTTGAGCTAAAAAAAGAGCGTCGAATCCCTTCACACAACACAAAATCATAACTCTCTTCTAGTTTTTTAAACTTTACGATGAGTTCATTTAAGAGTTCGCTAAAACGGTCTTGCGCAATCATGCTCTCAACATAATCCACATCAAAACCATAGCACTCCTCATACTTCATATCGAGTTTATAGCGTTTGAGTATGAAGTTGATATCGTTATCTAGAAGATCTTTTGAAGGGATGATAGGTCGAAAAAAGGCTACTCTATGGAGGTTGCGTTTAAGAATCTCCATCATTCCCATAGAGACAAAAAGTGCCCCAGCATACATCTCTTGTGCCGAAATATAGAGTGATTTAATCTTCATGATGCTCCTTAAACACTCCAAAGTAGCTATAATTCTAGCAAAAAATGGAAAAAATTGATGTGTATATGCGGAGAAGCAAAAGATTTTTGGGAGTGTTGCGGGGCTATCATCTCTAGACAACGTGATGCACTCACACCCTTAGAACTCATGAGAAGTAGATACAGTGCCTATGTCCGAGGAGATGCACCCTATCTTCTCTACAGCACAGCAAAAGAGGAGCGCATAGAAGAAGATGCCAAACTCATCGAGGAGTTTTGTGCTAATGTCACTTGGCTCAAGCTTGAGATCATCAAAAATTCTGGAGATTTTGTAGAGTTCAAAGCTTACTACAAAGATGCACAGAGCATCAAAGTGCTTCATGAAAAGAGCCGTTTTGTTCAAGAGGATGGCGTTTGGAAGTATAAAGATGGTGAACTCTACAACACTAAAATAGAGCGCAATGAACCCTGTCCATGTGGAAGTGGTAAAAAGTACAAAAAATGCTGCGGTTAAAGTAGAAGATTTTTTACAAATCTTGTTTCATGCTTCTTAAACGCCGATTTGGTACAAAAATGCAGAGCATCTTCTTGATCATCTCCAACATAAACAACAAGAGCACTGCACATCGCACTCTTGGCATAATCCTCCAAAAATGAGAGCATCTTCTTTGCATACCCCATAAAACGCCATGGCTCATCTGTGACAAAGTCGAAAACACCAAGATGGCGTTTGTAAGCCAAAGAGGTAACGATGCGAACACCTGAAAAACAGATCAACTCCCCTCGCTCAAAAAGACCAAACATCTGATACTCAATATGACGCATCTCGTAGACAAGATCTTCAAACTCCTTATAACTAAGCTCTGTGTGAAGCTGCACGACAAGAGGGTATGCCTCATAAAGTTCTTTGAGTGTCATCTGACGAATTTGCATCTCTCTCTCCTCTTACTTTCATAATTGTATCGCTATTTAACTCTAAGTTCATAGTGGCTATAATAAATCTCAAATTTTAAAATAACAAAAACAAAAGAGCTGTCATGATAAAACATTTACTTCTGCTACTTCCAATGGTTATTTTTGCCAAAAGCTATATCGTCTCAACCATTCCACTCCCTAAACTCTACATACAAAACCTTGATACAAAAAAGTGCGATGAAGAGTGCCTTCGAGCATATCTTGAGCAAGGAATGATTTTCTCATTTTTAGCAAATGCCCAAACACCTCTTCAAGACCCCCAACTCGAAGAGGCGCGAAACTTAAACAATGCACTGCTCAATGTCGATACCTTTTTGTATCTGCCACAAAGAGATGCCACACCTGAAGTTTTAGTAGCATCTGAGGGAAGCATCAAAATCGCTCTTTTACTTCCATACAAAACAATTGGCAAGTATGCTACAAGCACGACCAATGCTGTCTTTGCATATATGATGACCAAAAACCATCCATTTTTACTCAAAAGCTACAAAATAGAAAATGAGTCTCCAAATGAGCTGCGTTTAGCACTCGACGCGATTGCCAGAGATGGTTTTTCCTATGTGATTGCACCCCTCACACAAAATGGGGCAAATAACCTTCTCGCACTTAAACCTGCACTACATATCTATCTACCAACAATCAACAAAAACGACCTTCCTACAGAGCTTCCGACACTCTACTTTGGAGGGATCGATTACAGACATCAGAGTGAAATGCTTTTAAAATATGCCAAAAGTCCACTCTTCATCTTTTCAGATAAATCACAAGTAGCAAAAAAGATCACAGCACAGCAACAGTATCTCTATGACACAGTAGCAAATGGATCTAAACGCGGTGCACGTACATACTATCTCTCAGCCAAGACGACCAATTTTCAAGATATTTTCAAAGGGAACAGCTCTATAAAAAACGGCTCAGCCATCCTCAATACTCCAGTCGTTAAAAGTGCCATGATTATGTCACAGCTCACCCTTCATGATGTAAGCCCAAGTCATATTCTCTCCACTCAGATCAATTATGATCCGCTCATACTCTCAATGACACAGTATAACGATCGAAAAAATATGATAGTAGCAAACTCCATCACACAAAAAAATAGTGTACTCATAGAAACCAATGCACTCTTAGGCAATGATATACTTTATGACTGGATAAACTACACTACAACTGTGGGTGTAGACTACTTCTACAGTCGACTTTCAGCCCAAGAGCGAAGCTACAACATAGAGCTTCAAGAGCAACAGATGGTCTATGATGTTGAGCTTCTCAAAGCATCAAACTCTCGCTTTGTTCCTCTGCTAGAAGAGTGAGAGTAGAAGCTCCTTTGTAGCTGCGTTTAATTTTTGTGGCTTACCTTCAAATGTAATATACGCCAGCAAAATTTCAAGTTCAAATATTTTTTGACCATCTTTATAGATCTCTTGCTTCAAATCAAAAGAAGCCGCTTTCATATTGATAAGCTCACTTTTTACCTCTAAGAGATCACCCAACTTAGCACTCGCAATGAACTCAGCACTTAATCTACGAGCCACAAAATGCCCACTCTCAAGCTCAGGCGTCAATCCAAGAGCATAAAAAGCCTCACTCCTAGCTCGCTCACAAAACTTCAAGTAGTTAGCATGATAGACAACCCCACCTGTATCTGTATCTTCGTAATAAACTCGTATCTGCACCTTATAAACCCCTATTTATCG
>CAZJRG010000011.1:0-30715 GCA_964548435.1 uncultured Sulfurimonas sp.
TCTTAAGGAGCTGACGCTTTACAACGAGCCGAGTGCATCATTCAAAAACGCAGCGAGTTTTGAGACTTCTGGATCGTTTTTTACTATCTCGATCCCGAGTGCCGCTTGACCCATAGGGGGTATCATCATATCGAGTGGGAGTCTCTGTGTAAATGGAATATCTTTGATAAGGTTGAGTCTTTCGAGACCTATCCAAGCCAATATAATAGCGTCATACTCCCCTACAGAGAGTTTTCTCAGGCGAGTATTCACATTGCCGCGCAGATCTTTTACTCTCAAATCAGGACGTTTGCGAAGTAGCTGCATTCTGCGACGTAGACTGGTTGTTCCAACAACTGCTCCTAATGGAAGCGACTCAAGTGAGTCAAACTTATGAGACAAAAAGAGATCGCTCTGATCTTCACGGCGAGTCACTGCTGCGAGGAGTAAACCATCAGGAGTATAGGTTGGTACATCTTTTAAACTATGTACAGCCATTTGAGCCTCTCTTCGAAGCATCGCATCCTCTAGCTCTTTTGTAAAATGCCCTTTGCCACCAATGAGAGCAAGAGGCTTGTCTAAAACCTTATCACCGTTACTGACGATTTTGTTAATGACTACTTCCACATCTTCAAACGCAGCCTCTATACGATCTCTAATGTGATACGCTTGCCAGAGTGCAAGATCTGAAGCTCTTGTTGCAATAGTGAGCTTCATTATTTGGCACTTTTATATTTTTTCTTTGTGTTGTCTACTTTTCCATCGAAATAGAGAGTTGGTGTCCCACCCACCATTAAAGAGGCTGCTACCTCTTGATCAAATGTCAAGTGTGCCTTCACTTTTGGGTCTTGTAGATCTGCGGCAGTAATCTTTGTTCCCACAGCCTTATTAAACGCAGCCAAAATTGTCTCTACATTTGTCTCTCTCTCGTTTACCTCTACACTATAAAGCTTGAGTACAACATCTTTTGCGCCTTTTAGTTCAGCAGCAGCAGCAGCTTGAACAAGAACAACGGCTGCTGGATGAAGTCGTGCTAGCGGGAAGTGGTAGTAGTATATAGCAAACTTTTTAGGCTCTTTTTTCATCTCTTTGATCGCATCTGGAACAAAACCACGACAGAATGGACAGAGCGGATCTGAAAATATTGCTACCTTGTGTTTAGCATCTGCATTCCCATAGATCAAGTTTGCTTTTGAGTAGTGTGAGCCCTTCATGTCTGGCTTAACAGTATCAATAAGATTTTGACTATCTTGCATACGTACAAGCTCTTTGGTGATAATAACGCCATCAGAGAACCAAACCATCTTCTGCTTGACCTTCTCAGATGGTTTGTCTTTGAGATAAGCACTCACATCAAGGACATATGCATTCCAACCTTTGAGATCTTGAAGTGGTACAACATCTGAAACTTTTACATCAACAGATTTGATGCGTGGATTTTGACTAAACTCGGATTTTAAAAAATCTTCTACTTTTGAAGAGGCGTTTTGTGCAAATAGCATACTAGCGCTTAGGAGTGAAAGTGCAAATATCTTAGAGAGTAATGGCATAAATATCCTTTGAATTATGAACTTTAAAAAAATAATGAAAGCGATTTTACATCACTACAATTAACCAACAAACGCAAACTAAAGAGACTCCATCATTTTAGAAAAGACCTCATCTGCTCCAACGAGTTGCATCTCTTGCGTTTGACGTTTATATATCTGTACTTGATTGTTTTCTAACTCTTTTCCTATAATGATAGTGTATGGAAAACCAATGAGCTCCGCATCTTTCATCTTAAATCCAAAGCGCTCTTTTCTATCATCTAACATCACCTCTACACCAGCATTTAAAAACTCCGCATAAAGTCTCTCACCTAGAGCATTTTGTGCCTCATCTTTGATGTTTGAGATCATAATATTGAGCATATATGGAGCGCTCTCATCTGTCCAGATACACCCATTTTCATCATGATGCTGTTCGATAATGGCAGCAACCAAACGCGAGACACCCATACCATATGTTCCCATGATAAAAGGCTGCGTTTTTCCATTTTCATCAAGATACTCCGCCTTCAGAGCCGCTGAGTATTTTGTACCAAGCTTGAAGATGTGTCCAACTTCGATTCCTTTTGTAAAAGAGAGCTCTCCATCACAACACGGACACCCATCACCACTATTTACCTCTGCAATATCAGCAAAATAGGCCACATCACTAAGCACTCCAAGATCGACACCGACAAAATGGTAGTCAACTTCATTAGCTCCACAGATCATATTTTTGGCGTCTCGCAGCTCATTATCTATGACATGCTTTGCCTTTGTCTGATCAAGTGGACCAATGAAACCTGGCGTGATGCCCGCTTCTATGAGCTCCTCTTCGCTCACATCGACGATGTCAAGTCCATCTGTAGCATTGAGTGCTTTGACCTCTTGGAGGTTATCGCTTCCACGCAAGAAAAAGAGAACTATTTCAGAAACATCCTCATACACCACCCTCTTTGCAACTGTTTTTATGGTGTAGTAAGGATCGACTTTAAAAAAGCTACTGAGATCTTCGATGCTCTTAACACTTGGAGTCAAAAACCTGTTAAACGCAGCCTCAGGAGCCTCTGGAGTATTTTTACGTACACCGCGTTTTGCAGCTTCTATGTTTGCACCGTACTCACATTTTGAACAGATGGCGATAGTATCTTCACCACTATCAGCTATGACCATAAGCTCTTTACTTCCAGTCCCTCCAATAGCCCCACTATCAGCCTCAACAACTCTATACTCAAGTCCAAGACGTGTTAAGATGCGTTTGTAAGCCGCTTCCATGGCATCAAACTCTCTATCGAGATCCTCTGTAGATGCATGAAAAGAGTAGCCATCTTTCATAATAAACTCTCGTCCTCTCATCAGTCCAAAACGCGGTCTTGCCTCATCACGAAACTTTGTCTTTATTTGATAAAGATTGAGCGGAAGCTGTTTGTAAGAGGTGACACGGTTACGAACCAGATCAACCATCATCTCTTCATGAGTGGGACCAAGTAAAAAGAGTGTCTCTTTTCTGTCATAAAAACGCAGCAGCTCTTTTCCAAACTTCTCAATGCGTCCTGACTCTTCCCAAAGTGAAGCGGGAGTGACAAAACTCAGCTCGCACTCCTGTGCCCCTGCTCTTGCCATCTCTTCGTTGATCACATTTTCTATCTTTTTGATAACACGTTTCGCAAGCGGCATATAGCTATAAAGCCCCGCCGCACTCTGTGAAATAAACCCAGCACGAGATAAAAATATATGACTCGCTAATGTCGCATCTGATGGTGCGTCTTTACTTGTTGGTATAAATGCTCTACTTCTTCTCATTGTCTAATTATTATCCCCTGTTTTCATAGTTGAATGTATTGCCCCTTTGAGCAGATGCACATCTGCCTCTTCTGAGCCACTTCGAATGTTTTGTGTAAACTCATGTAAAAATCGTTTGAGTGTCTGCTCACACATCTTTTGTGCCTGCGTTTCATACTCTTTTGGTATGTAGCCTGCTTTGATGGCTCTTTGAGACTCTAATGCTGCGGCATTATAAGCTTTTGTATATATCTCTTTGATAAGCAGCTCTGTATTATGCAAATGGAGTGAAACAAAAAACTCCTCGACTGCATGGTGAATGATCATCTGTGCGCTGCGTGCTGCGTTTTCTCTTGCAGAGATATTTTCATCTACGATGAGTTTAAGATCATCGATGATGTAAAGATGAATGCGCTCGCCTTTATCGTAGCTAATGTCACGCGGAAGTGCTAAATCAAACCAGTATCTATCAAAATTTTTTGCTTCTATGCTATCACTCTTAATGATAGGCTCATAGGCAGATGTGGCACTAAAGAGAACCTCAAACTCATTGATGGCGTTTGTGAGATTTGAAAACTCCATCACTTTTGCTCCGCACTCTTTTGCTAAAGCCTCTGCTTTGTGAAGTGTTCTGTTCATAATGTACACATCCATGCCAGCAGCGACAAGATGTTTTGCTGTGATCTCAGACATCTCTCCAACACCTATAACAAGTGCTCTTCTTCCAGCCAAATCACTCAAAAGTGACTTAAGTTTACTTACCGCTACACTCGCCATAGAGACAGGTTTTGAAGATATCTCAGTGGCGTTTCTCACTTTTGCTGCTGCTTTAAACGCAGCCTTCATAGCACGAGCGATTTTTTTACTGCAAAAATGGTTGTCATAAGAGAAGCGAAATGCATCTTTGAGCTGCCCTACAATTTGTGTCTCACCTAAAACCATAGAGTCAAGGGAAGCCGCCACATTAAAAATGTGAGCAATAGCCCCACTCCCTTCAAAAATATCAGCACGTCCCTCGAGAGCATCTATGTTTATACCAGAGCGGCGAGAGAGCATCTCAAAGATGTGTAATGTCGCTTTTGCAACATCTTCACAACTACAAAACACCTCCATACGGTTACATGTCGAGATAAGCAGAGCCTCTGAAATCGAGTCAGCCTCAAGTAGCTTTTTAAGACACCCTCTTAAACTCTCATCATCAGGATATGAGAGCTTTTCACGAATCTCCATCGTAGAGTTTTTATGGGTAAAACTTATGATGAGATAGTGCATTAAAAACTTCTTTGCATCATAGCATCTAAGATCGAAACAAGTTCAAGATCATTTTTTAGCAGCTCTTTTGCGTCATTTGAAAGTTTTTGAGCATAAGCATACGCTTGCCCTACAGAGTTGTGCTCTTGCATTTTACTCTGTATCCATTGGCTCTCCTCTTTTGAGAGTATTTTGGCATGCAAAGAACGTAATCTCTCTTGCTCCTCGCTCTGGAGTGATTGGTGTAGATAGATGTATGGAAGTGTGCATTTTCCCTCCACAAAGTCATTGAGTGCAGGTTTGCCAAGTACCTCTTGAGTCGATGTGATGTCTAGTATATCGTCAATAATTTGAAAAGAGAGTCCAAGATTTCTCCCATAAAGGGCATATGTTGAAGCATCTTTTTGAGCCAAAAGTGCACTTGCCTTTGCAGCAGCCTCTATGAGTGTAGCGGTTTTGAGATAGAGCATATCGAGATACACATTGGCATCCGCGTTAAAGCTCTGTGCCATTTTCACATCCATCATCTCACCCTTTGAGAGTGCTGTTACGCTGCTTGCAATTGTAAAGGCTATCTCACTCTCAAAACGCAGCAGTTCACTAAATGCTTTTGAGTAGAGAATGTCACCTAACATCACAGCCGTTTTACTATCTTCACTTGCGTTTACCGAGACCACACCACGGCGTGTTTGTGCCTCGTCGATGACATCATCATGCAAAAGACTCGCCGCATGAATAAGCTCAACAATAGCAGCCAAAAGTGGTGCATCTTTATGATGAGGCGCAATTTTTAAGATAAGTTTTGCACGTAGTCTCTTTCCACCTTGCAACATACCAAAGAGACGACTCACTTCACTATACTCAATCTCTTCTATCAATCTAGCAATCTCTGCTTCTACTCTTTGCATCTCTCTCACTTTGTACCGAGCTCTTTGAGTTCTATCTGCTCTTTTTTATCAGCAAGCAGCAGCTCAAATGCAGCCTCGTATTTTTCAAAATCAAACTTTTTAAACCGTATCAAAATATAGGTCATATCTATCTCTTCCTCTCCTCTTGCTCTTAAAAAGATACGAAAACTGCTGTTTCTATCTTTGAGCGAAAGTGTATGCTGTGCTACATTACGATCATAAGAGTCCAAGACAATCAAGACTTCATCTGTGTAGAGTGTCCATCGCATCTTAAAGAGCCGCTCGTAAGCACCATACTTTATGAGGAATCGCTTCTGTTCATCTTTTTTGAGGGTAAAACTCTTCACATCTCGAAAAGTTTGTGCACCCAAAGATAACTGAGTTAAAACTAAAAAGAGTGCCAAATGCACCCAAAATTTAAAAATGAGCTGCATTATAACAGCTAATTTCTAACGATTTGCGTCCCGATTCCCTCAGAGGTAAAAAGCTCCAAAAGCATCGAATGCTCCAATCTTCCGTCTATTATGTGTGCTTTTGCAACACCACCCTCAATAGCCTCAAGACATGCATCAACTTTAGGAACCATACCACCATGTATGGTTCCATCGGCTTTAAGGGCATCAACCTGCTCTTTAGTTAGTGTAGAAAAGAGCTCTTTATTGTTGTTGAGTACACCTGGAGTGTCGGTCAAGAAGATGATTTTATTTGCACCGATTGCCTTTGCTACGTACGAAGCACAGAGATCCGCGTTTATGTTAAAACCAGGATGTCCCATCTCTTCACCTGCAGCTATAGGGGCAATAACCGGAATGAAGTTTTCATCTAAAAGATTTTGAATCACATCTGCTTTGACATCTGTGATGTTTCCTGTAAGACCCCAACGAGCAAAATCTTTTGCTTTTGCAGAGATAAAGTGTGCGTCTTTTCCGCTAATACCAATCGCTTTGGCACCGTGTGAGTTTAGAAGAGAGACTATCTCTTTGTTGATCTCACCGCTAAGTATCATCTCAACAATACGCATCACCTCTTTTGTAGTGACACGTTGCCCCTCCATAAACTTCGTCTCTATATTGAGAGCATCGAGCATATCATTTATTTTTTGACCACCGCCATGGACTATAACAGGTTTGATGCCCACTAAGTACATCAGTAAAATATCTTCAGCAAACTTCTCTTTAAGCTCCTCAGAAGTCTGTGCAGAACCACCATACTTAATAACTACGATCTCCTTGCGAAACTCTTTTATAAACGGGAGCGCCTCAAGCAGTGTTTTAACTGTTTCAATTTTTGTTTTCAATGTATTTTCCTATTTTCTCTAATAATGTTTCATCTACACTCACCTCCAAATCAAGCAAGGAGAGCGGCAGACCAAAAGAGGCTACTTTTACAAAATCTTTATATGTTACTAAAAGCGAATCAGAACCATCACGCAAAAGTATCTCTTCTAGCTCATCTGCGCTAAAAGAGTGATGATCTTCAAAGTAGTTTTTACTCATCACATCTGGCAGATAAACATCGAGTCTTTGGGGTCGTGCTATAGCTGTTAGGAGCGACATTTTAGCACATCTATCTTTAAGTGTGACATGGCGTTTAAAATCTTTTTCCTCTTCAACAAGAAGTACATTTTTTTCACCATAGAGACGCTCTCTAAAGGGACCTGCTGGAAGACAAAAGCTATTTTTTGAGACAACATTTATGACAATATCAAGCTTTTTTATCCCATGTTTAGAGTATCCATCATCTAAAAACACCACACTGCAACCCAACTCTTTTGCCTTGAGCACTCCTGCACGACGATCTTCACTCACAATGACGACTGCGTTTGGAAGCTTTGTAGCATAGATCATCGCTTCATCTCCGCTTTGGCTCACATCACAGAGAATGCGAGTGCCATCTTTTACAACGACAACTCCTTTGGAGACTCTTCCATAACCACGTAAAACGATGGCTGCGTTTGCATAGTGCGATGCTAGGGCACTCACCAGAGGTGTTTTACCGCTACCACCGACATTGAGGTTTCCAACACTAATGATTTTTATGCCAAAGTCATAAGGTGTGAGTGACTTAAAACGAAGATACATACCAAAACAGTAGAGCCAAGAGAGGGGAAAAAGAAGATAAGAGAGGAGCCTTTGGAGTCTCGTTGGGCTATAGAAAAACTGCTCAACCCAAAAAACCAGACTCCGTTTCACGCTTGTTTACACTCTCGTTTTTGCTATCTTTTTAATGGTGCTAATGACCGTTTGGACATCTTTGTCATCCATGCTAGGATAGATTGGCAAAGAGAGTATCTGCTGAAACGAGCGCAGTGCTACTGGAAAATCATTAACACGTAGAGAGTATTTGGACTTATAGTAGCTTAAAAGGTGCAGAGGAATGTAGTGTAGACCTGTTCCTATGCCAAACTCTTTGAGCTCAAGGGCAAAAGAGTCACGATTTTTATCTATCTTGATAATGTAGAGCGAGTATGGATTCTCTTCTGAGTCTTTGAGTGGTATAGATACATGATCTACCCCATCGAGTCCTTCATTGTAAGCTTGTGCGATTGCACGTTGGCGCTCGATGTTTTTATCTTGCTCTTGTATCTGTGCACGAATAAACGCAGCATTAAGCTCACTCATAGAGTAGTCGTTTCCTATGTCGATAACATCGTAGATATACTCCAATGTTGCACTCTCATCACGCGCAATTGCATGGTTTGCAAGGAGTCTTGCTCTTGTGATGATCTCCTCATCGTTTGTTACAAGCATTCCACCGTTGCAGATATTTTTTTTGAGATGCGACGAGAAGTTAAAACAAACAATATCTGCACCCGTTGAACCTATCTTCTCACCCTTGTAAGTCGCACCAAGTGCATCACTTGCATCTTCTACCACTTTAATATCATACTCCGAGGCCATTGCATAGACACGAGAGAGATCAACACTCACACCACCCACATGCGTAATAATAACGGCTTTGAGTTTTTTAGACTCATTTTTTTGTAAATAGGCTTCGAGCTTATCAAGATTTATGTTAAAAGTCCCCTCTTCTATATCTACAAATACAGGCTCAGCATCGAAGTGACGCACTACTTCTGGAACATTTGGATGTGCGTTTACCGAACAGAGCACCTTATCGCCGCGTTTAAGATCGAGTGCGAGCATCGCTAGGTGGAGTGCAGAGGTTCCATGAGATGTAGCAAGAGCATAAGAGGCTCCAACATACTCAGCAAACTCCTCCTCTAAAAGCTCGACATGGTTTATATCTTCCCCATCGAGTGCATCACTCACATTGGAGTGTGCATCGAGTGAACTCTCAAATTTGTAAAACGGTATCTTTAACTCTTTCATTTTTTTTCCTTAATTTAAAGTCGAATATCTCTTGGATAGTTAAAATCATGATTTATCGTACGTGCAGTCAGTTTTGCGATGAGCGGCATCTTGCGTTTAAACTGGTTACGGTAGATACGCTCAATGATCATATCGATCATCTTTGCATCTACTCCCCGCTCCACTATCTGCTCTCTACTCAACCTCTGCTCCACATAGAGCTCCATAGCCGCATCAAGCTCTGCATAGGTGTAGCCAAGATCTGCCTCGTCACTCTGTCCATCCCAGAGATCAGCGGAGGGTGCTTTGTTAATAATAGAGTCTGAGACACCAAGATACTTTGCAAGCTCATAGACCTCACTTTTATAGAGATCTCCTATTGGGTTGATTGCAGATGCCAGATCGCCATAGAGTGTACCATAGCCTAACATCAACTCGCTTTTGTTACTCGTGCCAAGCACCAAAGCACTCTCTCTTGCTGAAATATCAAAAAGGGTTGCCATACGAAGGCGTGCTGAAAAGTTTCCTTTTCGCAGATTGTCAAGCTCTGGATGCATCACTTCATAGGCTTTAAGAAGCGGCTCTATGGAAGCCACTTCGCTTCTAAGACCAAAATCGCGACAGAGCTCATCAGCATCATCAAGCGAACTTTGTGAAGAGTAGTGAGAGGGCATCTTTACACACAGCAGATTGTCTCCAAAAACCCTCTGAGCCAACACCGCAACCACAGCAGAATCAAGACCACCAGAGAGCCCTAAGACTACACTTTTTATTCCAGTTTTTCCTACTTCATTCTCTAAAAAGTGACCTAAAAAGAGTGCTATTTGTGCGTATTTACTCATCTCGACTAGCCAAAAACCTTTAAAATTTATTAACAATTTTGATTATAACTAATATTGGTAACAAACTCCCTTTTGAGCTAGCAGAGTTCCTTTTTTGCCATAAAATTGAGTTCTTTACAGCTAAAACCAGCCTCTTTTCTCGCTACGATATTGAGATTTTTTGGACGTAAAAAACCTTGCGGATAGTGCTTTTCTATGATCTCAAAATAGACCGCACTTGAGAGACCTTCCCTTTGACAAGCAAATTGAAACCAGACATCGCCCTTTTTGACATGAGAAACCTCTTCAAGCAGTATTGTCTGTAGTGCTGATTCTATTTTTTCAAGCATTGGCGTTTTTGGAACTTTTTTGAGTTTTTCTAAGATCATCGGAGTCGCATCGAGTCCATTTGCTTCAAGATAGCGAGGCACAACAGCCATGCGTTCAAGCAGCGTTTGCGTCTTTTGGAGTGCTTCAAAGAGTGCATTGTGAACACTCACATCTCCATAGAAACTTCCAAGCGCAAACAAAAGCGACTCCAAAGAGCAAAAGTGACGAATCTCATCATCTGCAACCTCCAGCCAATCATCATAATATTTTTTTGGCATATCGTTAAATCTATACGCACTATCTAACGCCATATCGATTGCACTGTACTCTATATGTGCGATGGCATGAAGCAGATTTATTTGCCCCTGTGGAGTCCCAAGATTGGAGCGTTTTGGGACATCTTGAGGAGCTATGATCTTGCACACTTTGCTGTAGGATGGCTCGCGAAGCTCTACTTTCTCTTTATGTGTTTCAAAAACAACATCGCCACTTTTATAGGCTTCATAGAAGGATTTAAAAAGCTCTCGCTTGCGTTTTGGCTCAGTTGCCCCAAGGATTAATTCTAATTCTTTATAAAAATTCATAGTGGCATAATGCTATAATCCTCGTAAAAAAGAGCTAAATATGACGATAAAAAAACAGCCTATGGGTCCCTATGGGACCAACTGTTACATAGCAACAGTCAATGGTAAAGACTTCATCATAGATCCAGGTGTAGGTGCGACTGCATGGGTAAAAGCAAATGTCACCAACCCCGTTGCCATCTT
The DNA here is from genome assembly GCA_964548435.1 of uncultured Sulfurimonas sp. Classification (GTDB taxonomy): domain Bacteria; phylum Campylobacterota; class Campylobacteria; order Campylobacterales; family Sulfurimonadaceae; genus Sulfurimonas. The sequence goes on from CAZJRG010000011.1 coordinate 10,679, forward strand.
AAATACTCATGGACACTTCGATCATGTCTGGTCAAATGATGAACTTCAAAATATTTTAGGTGTGAAACTCTATACACCCAAAGGTGATGCTATGCTACTTACTTCAAGCGACTGGATGCCAGATCTTCCCCCTTCAACTCCCGATGTGCTTGTTGAACCTGATGAGAGTTTTGATTTTGATGGCGTTAAAGTGACATTTCACCACTTCCCAGGACACTGCCCAGGGTGCTCTATGATAGAGATAGAAGATGCCATATTTAGTGGAGACTTCATCTTTGAACGCAGTATTGGGCGTACAGATTTTCCCTACTCCTCTCCAAGCGATATGAAAAGATCACTTCAAAAGTTTAAAGCGATGAACTACGACAAAACACTCTACCCAGGACATGGAAACGCCACCTCAATAGCCGCAGAACAGCAATACACAGATTTTTGGATGGAGAGACTATGAGCCGTTTTGATGCAAAAGCAAAAGATTGGGACAAAGGGCAAACGCGAGTAGATGGGACACTCGCTATCGCTAGAGCTATAGAAAAACGCCACCATTTTCACACAGAGATGGAAGTTATGGACTTTGGCGTTGGGACTGGGCTTTTAGGTTTTGAGATAGCAAAGTGTGTCAAAAAAGTCTATGGTGTAGACACCTCCAAAGAGATGCTCGAACAGGTAAAAAGTAAAAACACTCCAGAGTGCTCCATAGAGCCAATCCTTCAAGACATCATCCAAACGCCACTCAAGCAGAGTTTTGATGCCATGGTAAGCTCTATGACACTCCACCACATAGAGAATCTTGAACTCTTTTTCACCACGATATTAAAAAATATCAAAAAAAATGGCTTTATTGCCATTGCCGATTTAGAGAGTGAAGATGGAACATTTCACTCTGACAATAGCGGCGTTTATCACTTTGGGTTTGAGACAGAAGCACTTAAAGCAATTGTAGAGAGATGCGGCTTTAGTGATGTTGTAGTAGAGACTATCAACACTATTACTAAGCCAGAGAGAAGTTACGATATTTTTCTACTCACTGCAAAAAAGATCTAAACGCAGTGGCACTAGTAGATAGTGCTACTCTCATCTTGTGCTGCATCGAGTAGCTTCAAACGCAGTACATGTCGCTCAGTCACCACTGTCTTAAACTCTCCCTCAAACACTTTAATGTCTAAAACATGTGCTTCAACATGGACATTGCGTTTACGACCCTCTTTGTGGCGTACTTTTGCAATGACACTCACCTCATCGTGAAACTTTACAGGCGAGAGAAACTGGCAATCACTCCCTACTAAAACCACATTTGGCTCATTGACCGCAAGCATCGCCGCATAGTCAGCCGCGCCAAAAACAAAGCCGCCATGGATAAGCCCTATATCATCTGCTACCATATCTGCAGTAGTAGTCAAACGCAGCTCAACATAGCCACGCTCAAGTTTGACGACCTCTCCGCAGAGCTCTTGATTGATCCGTTTATGCGTGTTTATAAAGACCTGATCCTCATCGTCTCTATACTCTGCGATCTCGAGATCTTCATCTTTTACATTTTCATTTGCCACTTTTTTTCTCCTTTGTTAATCTTACATAGACCCGTGCTGGTGCATCGTAGCCCTCTACCGTTTTGCTTGCGTCACTCGGATCAAGGAAGTTCTCCAAAGACTCCCCTTCTATCCACTGCGTTTTTCTCTGCTCACTCGCGTCCGTTACCCTAGTTTCTAAAACCTCAAAACTACTAAAACCCGCTCGAAACGACCAGTTTTTAAGTGCTGGTATGGTTGGCACGAAGTAGATATTTGGTATCTTTGAGTAACTCGACTTTGGCGTGAGTGCTATCTCTGCTTCACCTTGTATGTAAAATGTATCGAGTATCACTTCACCCTCTGTGTCGAGTGCTCGAAAGAGCTGTTTGAGCATCATCACAGGGTCGCTTCTGTGGTACAAAACGCCAAGACAGAAGATGGTATCAAACTTCTCCTCATAAAACTCCGCATGTTCAACTCCCAAAAGTTCATAAACAATATCGCTTTTTATAAAATGATTTATGAAATCAAACTGCGTTTTAAAGAGCGGTGAGGGATCAAAACCGACTAGAAGCTTAGGCTCATCCTCTAGCATACGAAACATATAGTAGCCGTTGTTGCAGCCTATATCGGCAACTCGTCTGTTTTTTAAATTAAAATGGGGGCGCAAGAGATTGTATTTTACATTGCTTCTCCACTCTGCATCTATAAAGAGTTCGCCTATCTCAAAAGGACCTTTTCTCCAAGGCATAAGACTCTTAGCAATCTGCTCAATCTCCTGCATATCAACATCAGCATCTATCTTGAGGCTATCGCCTAAAGTGTAGCTACATTGTTGCGTTTTGAGATTTTGTAGCATCTCCCTGAGTGGTGCTATGTTTTTCCACTCCATCCATTTTTTTCTCTCTTGCCTTAATTCATTTAGATTCATTTTAATCGCTACAATAGTTTTATTTTTATAAAATTGTAGCTAAATTCCCCAAAAGGCAAAATGTTGAGACTCGAAAAAAAAGCCACGCTCATCTCCACTACCGTTGCGGCGTCACTTGTTGTTGTAAAGATGATTGTGGGCATTTTAAGTGGAAGCATTGCTATTTTAGCCTCAGCCATAGATAGCGTGCTCGATCTTTTGGTCTCGCTATTTAACTACTTCGCCCTGCATAACGCCGAGAAAAATCCAGATGAGAGATTTCAGTTTGGTCGCTCAAAAATAGAACCCCTCGCTGCGGTCATCGAGGGGGTCGTGATCTCCTTTTCCGCACTCTTCATACTCTACGAAGCACTCTTAAAGATCATGCACCCAAGAGAGATGGCGTTTATGCAAGAGAGCATCGCTGTTATGCTCTTCTCGTTTTTCATCACAGCCGCACTCGTCATTTTTCTAAACGCAGTGGCAAAAAAAACCTCTAACATGGTCATCCGCGCAGACGCCCTTCACTACAAAAGCGATCTCTTCTCAAACGGTGCCATACTGCTCGCACTTTTAAGCATCTACTATACAGATGAACCACTCATCGATCCTCTGCTTGGCATCGCTATAGCATTCTACATGATCTACTCCGCCGCGCCCATCATTAAAGAGGGTGTTTTGATGCTCCTAGATGCCAGCCTTCCTCCAGAAGACATAGCCAAAATAGAAGCCATACTGCACGAACACAAAGCCATAAAAGCCCACCACCTCCTCCAAACAAGACTCTCTGGCTCTCACATCTTCATCTCGGTCCATGCGGTTTTCAACGTCAGCATCTCTTTGTACGAAGCGCATTTGATCAGCGACAAGATAGAGCACTCTTTAAAGATGCTCTTTTGTGATAAAAAAACTCACGTTTTGGTTCATATGGACCCTTATGATGACTCAGATATAAACGCGGAAGAAGATTGGTAAATTAATTTGATTATTTGAGACTTTTAAATGATACAATCACGAGTATTTTAATTTAAAGGAATATTTTAAGCATGGGTTTATTTAGCAACTGCAACGAAGAAAAAACAAAAGTCGCTCTTCTTGAAAAAGAGGTCGAGTCGCTCCATAGGGAGATCAACGAACTCAAAAGCCAGCTAGCTTACGAGCAAAACGAAAGAGAGAAGCTCTCAGAGTTTCACGGCAAAGAGCAAGCCAAAGAGCATGTTATGAAGCTACTTTTTCGCTCCTACAGAGACGGTGTCACCTACACACGCGGCATCATGGAGTCAGCGGTGGCTCAACTTCTTGAAGCGGGCGAGCTCAACTCCAAAACATCTCTGCGCATAGACACGGTACAAAGTGAATCACAAAGCATCAGTGCCTCCATCGAAACCATAGCCCAAGAGGCGATGAACCTTGACAGTGGAGCAAACTCACTCCATGAGAGTGTCAGCACCATTGGAAATGTCATCAGTCTCATCAAAGATATCTCAGACCAGACAAATCTCCTTGCCTTAAACGCAGCCATAGAAGCCGCACGCGCGGGCGAGCATGGTCGTGGCTTCGCCGTCGTCGCCGATGAGGTACGTAAACTCGCAGAACGTACGCAAAAAGCGACCCAAGAGGTCGAGATAAGCATCGGTCAGCTCAAACAAAACACCTCCGAGATCCAAGACATCACCGTGATGTTTAGAGAAAACACCGACGCCATGAACGCCACACTCGCCTCGTTTTTCGATGAGCTCGATCATGTCATCTCAAACTCCAAACGCATCAACGACGCCACGGAAAACATCACCAACGAAGTGGGCATAGGAACAGGAAAACTCGACCACATTCTCTTCAAACTTCAAGGATATGACTTCTTCATCAACCAAAGAGAGTCTGATCTCACTGATGAGCATAGTTGTAGATTTGGACAGTGGTTCAACGATAACAAGTTCAAAATAAAAGACGATGCAAAAACCATCTCCTCTCTTGGCTCTCACCACTCAACCGTCCACCAAAAAACAAAAGAGGCGGTAGATCTGTGGAAGAAAGGAGAGTTTGAAAAGTCCATCAAGGTAATGGAGAGCGTCGAACACTCAAGCGAGACAGGCTTCCAAGAGCTCTACGCAAGCTTTGTGGCGCATAGAAAATAAAACTCTTTCAAAATCATAAAGCGGGTCGCATGACCCGCTTCTAACTTTACAACTTCACAAAAAACTACTTCTTAGCTTTTAGCTTCTTAGGTTTAAACTCTTTGCTCGCGATACTTTCTAAAAAGACTGTCGCATAAGCGCCTTTTGGGAGTGTAAACGCGATGCTCATCTTGTCAAACTTGGCGTTATAGTCAAGGGTGATATCTTTTGGAAAGATGATCGCTTCGCGTCTGTGTCCCTTTTCATACAAAAATGCATCGTCATACTTGGCTTCTATCTCTCCAGCCTCGCCACGTGAGCGGTAAACGCCACGACCGCAGAGCAGTCCCGTTGGAAAGACTTTTTTGGCTTCAAAGTCTGCTTGCTGTGGCGTTTTTGGCGTGAAAAGTTTTCCATTTGCATCCATGTAAAGATCCCCCTCAAGCAGCAAAAACTTCCCCCCATTTTGCTCCCTGCTCATCATGACACGCTCTGCTAGCCAGTCGTTAAAACGCTCACTCTGGTAGATGGAGATGAGAAACTTCTTTACCTTCGTATCTTCTACGGTGATCTCGCCCTCTATCATCTCTTTTGCTTGCTCTATGGAGTCGCCATCGCGTCCAAAACGCTGGTAGCCGAAGTAGTTTGGTAGACCAAACTTTTCACTTTTTCGTGCAAGTTTTTCTATCTGACCCGCTTGGATGGCGTTTACTTCAAAAAGATTGATGCGAAATCTGTTGCCAACTAGATCACCCATGCGGATGGAGTGGGTGTGGCGAGTGGTTGAGAGTATCTTTATCTGCGGGTGTTTAAACTTTTTAAGTCCATTTTCATACTTGGACTCTATGGAGACATACTGCGTTGTAGTGGCGTGCTTGTCTTTGAGCCCGGCATAGCCTATCTTCTCTGCATTTATGTTGAGAAACGCGGCAAACGCGGCGATCATATCCCACGTGGTCAGCTCTATCTTTTGGACCTTGATGATGGTGTAGTTTCCATTGCCCTTCCACTCCAAACCTATCTCATCGACAATGAAGTCATCTTGATTTTGATCAAACTTAAAGTGTATGGGTTCGCGCTCTTCTAGGTATATTCTTGGCATTTTTTTCCTTATTTGTTCTAGTCGAACCAGTTTTTACTTAAAACCAGCTCGACTCTTTTTTTAGCATCACTCTCTATCTCTTCTATCTTCTCTATCTCCTGGAGTCGTGGGAGCAGTCCTTTTTTGTTGGCGACTTGTATGCTTAGACCTGGGCGAGCGTTAAGCTCTAAGAGCATCGGTCCTCGGTTTTGATCTATGACGATGTCGGCTCCGAGGTAACCAAGCTTGGTCATATCGTAGCACTTTGAAGCAAGCTCAAGAAGCATCTCCCAGTTCTCAACTTTGATCTCACTGAGATTGTTGTTGGTATCTGGATGGACAAATATCTCGTTTTGTGTCATAACGCCGTGTGATGCCTGTGCGGTTTTAAGATCAATCCCAACACCGACTGCACCTTGATGCAGATTTGCCTTGCCATCGGAGAGCTTGGTGGCGAGTCTGAGCATCGCCATAACGGGATAACCGCGAAAGACGATGATGCGGATGTCTGGAACACCCTCGTAAGAGTAGCGTTTAAGGTGCGCATCAGCGATGATGAGATCTTCGCAGATGGCGATATCTTGACGCCCACTGAGCGAATAGAGCCCCGCTAAGATATTGGTAACATGACGCATAAGATCATCAATGCTTAAGAGATCTCCATTTGACTTGATGAAGTGAACACCCTCGCGACGCATCACCACCAAGATGCCCTTACCGCCAGAACCGCGAGATGGCTTAAGGACAAAAGAGTCAAGTCCCTCTAAAAAACGCTCCAAAAACTGCACTTCATGCTGTCTTGAGAGCGTAAAAAAGAGCTTAGGCGTGTTGATGCCCATCTTCTGCGCAAGGAGTTTCGTTTTGAGCTTATCATCTACGAGCGGGTAGAGTTTGCGGTCGTTATACTTGGAGATGTAGTTTACATTTCGAGCATTCATCCCCAAGATACCTTGGGTTTTTAGTTTAAATGGAGAGGCAAAGAGTGGCATCACTTCTCCTTAAACTCTCGAAATCTATAGAGTTCAAAGAGTCTGTATCCTGTGTAACGCCCCATAAGCATGATGAGTGCAAGGACGATGAGATTTAACTCTGGAAAGTTAAAGCTTAAGTGTCCAATGGCACTATTTTGCATAGCAAGGTAAGCAAGAGTCGCTACAAAAAGCGAGCCAAATCCTTGAATAAGCACCTCTTTAGCCCCATCTTCTTCCCAAAGTATAGACATTCGCTCGATAGTCCACGCAAGGATGATAATAGGAAAAATCGCCACTGTCATTCCCGTGTTGAAACCTAAGTTATGCCCCACAACACTCGCAATGACGATGATAAATATAACCGTAATGATGGTTGTGGCTATTCTTGATATGAGCAGTAGATTGAGGTAGGAGAGGTAGCTACGTATCATAAGCCCAACCGCGACTATGAGAATAAACGTAATGAGTCCTGGAAGCAGCGAGGTCTGTAAAAATGCCATCGCGATGAGCACGGGCATAAATGTCCCCGAAGTGCGAAGCCCCACAAAAAGGCGCATAAAGACTGTGATAAGCGCTCCAACAGGAAGTAAAAGCAGCATCTTAAATATGCTCTGCTCCTCAATTGGAAGTGCGTTGATACTAAAATTGCCAAAGAGTGAATTACTGTAGTTTTTCATCGCTAAATCAAGAGCTGGCATACTCTGCTCCACCATAGAAAAACTCACCTTGGCGTTTGATGCACCCGTGAGCTCTACGAGTGATCCACCGCGTTGCCAGAGAAAAAAGTCTTTTTCTACATGTTGTGCGGCTGTTTTTGGATTGAAAAGAATCCATCTCCCATTTTCATAGATCTCTATGATAGAGGTAAGACTCTTGTTGCGACGAGCATCTTCGAGCTTAAGTCCCATGGAGACACGACTCTTTACACCCGCTTCGATAAGTATGGCGTTTAAGACCTCGGCTCTTTTTCTGTTGGTAAGCAGAAGTGAACTGCTCTCTCGCATCGCTTCACTAGCAAAAAGCTTGATAAGCTCACGAGTAAGCGACTCATCAGAGCTTGAACGCTCTTTAGCCTTTTGGAGTAGCTCCTCTTTTGCAAGCTCCTCTGCGTTTGTCCAGACGATGTCCTCAGGTGGAGCGACATACTCACTCTGAGCATTTTCATGTTCATCATCATCTGAAGCGACCTCTATCTTGTAAAAGAGTGTCTGCACCCCTTGTGCCTCTCGAATACTCCACTGTGCACGTTTTTGCATACTATCTTCAAGAATGTTTAAACCATAACCAGCAGAAGAGCTCTGCTCGTAAAATATCTTGTACCCTGGAACCTGACTTGGAATGTGCAAAGAGACTAAAACAGGCGTCTGCTCCTCTGGCTCAAAGACAACTTTTGCCTCTATAAACCAAACGGACTTACTCTCTCCCAAAACAAAAGGAATCTGTGTACTCACATGGCGTTCATACGCCAAAAAAGAGCCTAGAGCTATGAAGAGTGAGACTATAAAGTAAAATGTCTGTTTCATTTTTTTCTTCCTTGTTGTTGCTGCTCTTTAAGTAACAGAGGGGCGAGATCTTTTGCGCTTACATCTACGAGAGCTATATCTTGTAAAAAACTTCTGCCTATGAGCACTGGAAAATCCATATGATCTCTATCTGTGAGTGTAAACTCACTCAGATCAGAGAAGTCACCAACACGTATCTTGAGTTTTACCACCACCCTTCTGTCGTACTTGCCATCAAGTGAAGACTGTATGATGTTTACACGGCGCAACACCTTTTTCTCTAGCTTATATGGCTTGTTTGTTTTTCTGTCAATGAGCGAAAAACGGACCCACTTCTCTCCATCTCTCTCAAACTCTTTGATATCTCTAGCATCGATGGAAGATGTCTCTGCTCCCGTATCTATGCGAGCACGCAAGATGATTCCAGAGGGTTCGACTAATACACTCTCCTCACGCCCAAGGACGAGTTTGTCTTGAAACTTGGCGATCTCTTTTTTCTCTTTGTAGATCACTACGGGTTTGGTTTGTAAGCTCTTAGTACGCTCTTGCAAAAGCACTTTCGTGGCGTTTTGCTCTTGGCGCAAAGCGGTAAGTTTTTCACTTATATTTTGATGTTGCTCTAGCTGCTGGAGTGCTAATTTGTCAAGATCATGGCGAAGCTCTTGGTCATTTTTAGACGCGATGCCATTAAGCTCGCTATGGAGCATTTTAAGCTCTTGATGCAGTGCTTGCATCTCATTTTTGGTACATGTGGGCTCACTAGCGACACATCCACTAAGCAAAACTAAAAAAGAGAGGGGTGTGAAGAGTCTAAGAAGAGGATATTTCAAGCAAGATGTCCTTATAAACAAGCAAAATTTGGTGGCATTATATTGTAAAAACTCTAAAGATCAGACGAGTTTTTTTCTGATTTTTTTGATCTCTTCAAGCACTCTTTTTGTATCTGATCCATCTTTTGCGTACTTTACTTGGTGGTAGTGCTGCGTTAGGCTCTGCGTAGGAATTTTGAGCTCCTCTTCTACATGATGTAAAAAGTGCTCCATACTCTCTTGAGGCTCTTTGTGGAGTCCTTTTTTTTCAAGCTGACTCAGAAGTTTTTGCATCTCTTGCATGAGTGGGTCTTTGGTGCCTCTTTTTGAGAGGAGCAAAACAAGCAAAAAAACAACTCCAACTACACCAACAAAAGCTCCAACAAATCTCAGAAGATAGAGTGTATCGCCAAGCAGTGCCTCAAGCATATCGATCTGCTTACTACGATCAAAGCCTAATATCCAGTTATTAATGAGATATTTTACGTACATATAGTTGAGATTGAGCCTGTAAAAGAGGCTCTCTTTTTGTTGGCTTTGCTCTTTTTGTTGCTCTATATCAAGGTTTTTAAACGCTGTCGCAGTCGGTTCAAAACGCACCCATCCCTTCTCATCGAGATAGAGCTCCACCCAAGCATGCGCATCTTTTTGCTTGACGACTAAATAGTTCTCGACCCTACTTGAGTAATCGGCTTTATAACCACTTACCACCCGCGATGGAACGCCAAGGAGTCGTGCGGCTATGGCAAAGGAGGATGCAAAGTGGGTACAGTAGCCGTTTTTGGCATCAAACAAAAAGGAGTCTACGGGGCTTTTGGCATCAAGAGCTTTTGGTGTTATAGTGTAGGATAAACGCTGCGAGCGAAAAAACGCTACGAGTGCCTCTGCTTTTTGCTGCGGCGTTTGCGCTGTGATGGCTCGCATCGCCGCAGCTGTTTTTGGGTGTGCGGTGGCGTTTACATCGAGGGCATGCAGTGTGTTTTTACTCAAAAGCCTATAATGTGTCACGGCTTGAAGAGAGTAGCGTTTGCTCTTGTAGAGCTCTTTTTTGCTCTCTAGGGTCATGGCGTTTTGCAGTGTGGCGTTTGGCGGGACAAGCAAGGGCATATCAAGGGCAAAGAGCCACTTTTTGCCATGAGGATGAAGAAGCGCATCATATGCAACGACTCCCTCCTTATGGCTAAAAAAATCCTCAGGTGCATCGCTCCTTCTCTCCCAAACAAATGCGGCGTTTGGGTAGAGTACGCTGCCACGAAAATAGAGTGCCTCCTCAGATGGAAGAGCCTCTTTAAAAAAGAGCTCCATCACCACCTTGTCGCGTGCTAAAAATGGAGTGTCGCTCACCTCCATCGAGCCATCAAATGCTCCAGAAGTGTAGGCATCTGCACGAAATCCAAAATCAGCCTTCTCAAAAGAGATGCGCGGAAACGCGATGAAGAGCACAACCACCGCAGGAAGCGAGAGCAAAAAGAGCATGGCGTTTAAACGCGCCACTTCAAAGAGTGGTGCCTCCATGCGACTCCAGATAAGCAGCAGCACCAACACGAAAAACGCAAAGAGCGAGTAAAAGAGCATAGTGATGGTGTCAAAAAAGAAAAAACCAAGAAGCGTCAAAAGCGCTGGAGAGATGAGCAGATAGAAGTTTATCTCGCGTTTATGGCGCTGGAGTGCCACAGCAAGAATGAGAAAAGAGCTCACCAAAGAGACAAAAAACTGCATCCGCGAGAAGTCTGAGAAGTTGTAGCTGTTAAAAAACGCCACACCAATGAGCAAAAGCCCCAAAACAAAAAGCACCGCTCCATCGTAAGCGCGCTCTTTTCTCTTAAAGATAAAAAAAATCGCCACAAAGACAAACGCCACCACAAAAGCCTCCAACGCCAAAAGATGCGGCACCAAAGAGAGCACTAACGCGATGTCAAGAAGCGTTTGTTTTTTGGGTGGTTTTGCATACAAGAGAGAGAAAGAAGATTTCACAAGAGGCTACGCTTTTAATCTATCTTGCACCCAAGATGGATTTTTTCGGCAATCCAACACCGCATATATGTAAATAACACTATTGTTGATTTTATAGTAGATTGAAAATGGAAAACGTTTGGATAAAAGTCTATAATATCCTTCAATAACAATATGAACACCAGCATAAACTCGAAGTGATTCGATGTCTGAAAAAATCGAGCTTAAAAAATAACTTCCGACTCCTTGAGCTTGCGACTCATAAAACGCGATCGCAGTTGCGATATCTTGCTCAGCAGCATCAAGTATCTCAATTTTCACTAGATTAGCTTTTGGAGTCTTTTTTTAGCATCTTCATAATTGCTAAACTTTGCCTTCGCATTTTCAATGCTCTCTTCCCTAGAAGCCAACACGTCGAGATGCCATTTTGGAGTAAAACCGTTTTGAGTAGCATCATGACTCATATTTTCCCACAACTCTTCAAGCATCAAAAACTTCTCGCTTGTAGCCATTTTAGAGTAATCTTTTACGAGTGACATTTTGCATCCTTTATTTTAGATTTGCAACATTTTAACATAACTCTTTTGAGAAGTTTGGGTTTTAAAAAAGTGCCAACTGCTTTAAAATAGCATCGATGCCATCCACTTTAGAGTCGAGCGTTTTTGCACCCAGTATGAGCGTAAACGCCATGCCGTGAGACTCACACTCCAAGACCCAAAGAGTGAGCTGACTTAGACGGCTCTCTTTATCGCCTGTGAGTTTTTCATACTCAAAACGCAGCGTTTGGCTCTGCTCTTCGTAGTTGAACTCTTTTTTCATGAGTTGCTCGTTTTTGGCTAAAGATGCCCAGTGGAGCTTCGAGAGACTCTCACCTTGGCTAAAGCGTTCTATATCTCTAAAATCACCCAAATCACCCCGCTCATTTTGCTGCACACCCAAAGAGTCAAAGAGCGAGCGACCCTCTGGTTTTGCATAGATGAGCAGCTCGCCATGAAGTGTAAAGACACGGGATTTTCTCTCGTGTGGCAAGGGAAAGAGCGACGTGAGTGTTAGGGGGTCTAGAGCCTCACTTCCTCGCGTTTGCACCAAAGTCTCAAACCACAGAAGTACCTTGGCGTTTGGTTCAAGACGCTTAAGATGCTTGTACTGCGTTTGGTATTTAAACTCCAAATCATAAAGCACATACTCCGAAACATTTGCCACACTTAGAACAAATGCACCACTTTGAGTGGCAAAAAAACGCTCCTGCGACACAAACGCCACCTCAAGAGGATGAAGATTTTTCATGCCAAAATAGGTAGAACTCCCCGCCACACTGACGAGAAAAAACATCATGATGTAGACGATGTTGTAGTTGTGCATATAGGCTTGCACAAAGAGCGCGATGATGCCAAAGAGCAGAAGAAAAAACTGCTTTGTCGGGCGGACTTTGACGCTTTTATGTATCGATATGAAGGTTTTGAGTGATAGCATGAAGTATCTCTTGGTGTGAAAGCTGCTCTACTCTTCCCTTTAGACGGTGGCGGATGACATGTGGCAAAATAGTGAGTAGATCTTGGGGAGTGACAAAATCTCGTCCCTCTAAAAGTGCCCAAGCACGAGCACACCCCAGCAGCGCTCTAGCTGAGCGTGGGGAGAGTCCGCTTTTAAAGAGCCCCGACTCACGCGTAAACGCCAAGATCTCTTGAAGAAGCTCTATGATGGCATCACTCGCATAAACACTCTCATACGCCGCCTCAAGGCTCTCCCTCTCTGTTTGTGTGAGTGACAAAAGTGCCGCTATGTCGGGAGTACGGGAGGATTTGAGCATCATAAACTCGGCTGCCTTGTCTGGATATCCCAAAGAGAAGCAGAGTGCGAAACGGTCAAGCTGCGAAGATGGAAGCGGGTAAACGCCGCTCTCCTCTTGGGGATTTTTGGTCGCCATCACAAAAAATGGTCGCAGCAGCCTATAACTCTCGCCATCAACACTCACCTGAGCCTCCTCCATCGCCTCTAAAAGTGCCGACTGCGTTTTTGCAGAAGCGCGGTTGATCTCATCGGCGAGCAAAAACTGGCAAAAGATGGGACCTTTTTTGAAGCTAAAAGTCGCCTCTTTGGTGTTGTAGAAGTTCACGCCTATGACATCCGAGGGGAGCAGGTCGCTCGTAAACTGCACACGCGAAAACTCAAGCCCTAAAACATGCGCTATGGTCTTGGCAAGCGTGGTCTTTCCCACCCCGGGAATGTCTTCTAAAAGAACGTGAAACCCTGAGAGATAGGCAGCAAGTGTAAGCTTTATCTGCTCCTCTTTTCCAAAAACTATCTGCCGCGTTTGATCGATGAGCTGCGTTATGAGTCTGTTTGTTTCATTTTGTATTTCATTCATGGGGTGATTATAGCAGAGTTAGTTACACCAAAGAAGATCTAAAGTATAGCTTCAAGCTTTTGCAAAAGCAGCTGCGTTTCGCTCACATCTTTGTGAATGCTCAAAAAGTAGATGAGTCTCTCTCTTTGCTTGTCAAAAAATGGGACTGATGGTAATCTCGTCATAGCAAAGTGAAGCTTCTCCTCATCAAACGCTATGGAATATGTCTCGATATATTTGAGATTGGCATAGTAAAAATAGCCATCAGCATCGTAAACCCCGATGCGCGAAGGGTGCAAATCATAAATATCTATGAGAATATCGGCTTTACTCGAGATGAGACTCACTTGTTTCATCTTGTAGATCTCTTTGTCTATAAACTGGGTCAGCTTGCTCGTCAAAAATGGTTTTTTGATGATGAAGCTGATGTTTTTGAGCGAAATGCCCACTCTTTGGAGCGAAACGCTGTCAAACATGGAGACGAGCACTAAAAGTTCGCGCGAAAACACATAAAAGTTGGCAAACTCCAAGAACTCCACGACATTTTTTTCCAGATGCAAATCAGCGACGATGAGCAAATAGCCGCTAAAATCGACATCCGAAATTTTATTTTTTTCATCTAAAACCGCCACTTCAAGTGTTCCATAACGACTTAAAAGAAGTTCGTAAGTGGAGACGAGATCCTTGCCATCGCAAAGAAGCAGTATCTTTTCTAAACGCATATTTCGCTCGAAGCGGAATCTCTAACGCAAATTCCTAGCATATCTGGCACGGATTTTTTATAACTTAGTCCCTCAAAAGAGCCTCGAAGTGACTCGATTTTTTTAGCATCAAACGCCATGCCATGAAGCGTAACGAGAACTCTGTTGGAGCTGGGTTCGTACTCAAGTGCGATGACCACACTCGAAGCGGTGGTGTTTTCTTTCAAAAAGCGAATCAACTTCCCAAAAAAATCAAACAAAAAGAGCGTCGTTTCATACGCATCGCATAGTAGTGTCTGCTTCGTATTTAGACTCTCTTGAAATGAAAAAAACTCCTCCTCGAACATAAAAGAGAGTGTCTTGACATAGCGTTTTAGCAGAGGCACAAATGGCGTTTTCTCCGCCATAAAAAGCTCTTTGTAGTAGTTAATATTGCTTGATATGATGTTTGTGAGACTCTCTATTTTTTTGTTTATCTTCTCTTGAAGAAGCCTCTTTTGCTCGCTTGAGCCTTCAAAATCGCTCATTGATTGTGTAAAGAAAGAGAGATCGCTGGCATAATTTTGCAAGTTCGCGGCGATATCCAAAAGCCCAAGCTGTATCAATGAGGCATGCTCTTTGACCATCGGGGTATCCAAGCTCGAAACGTAGCGCAGTGTCTGCAAGTTGTTCTCCACACTGAGATTGTCGAAAATGCTAAAGACCGCACCCATAAACTCTCCTTTTGGATTAAAGAGCGGCACACCGTTGACCGTGACGAAGAGAGACTCCATCCCCTCCTTCTCTATGGTATGTTCTATTTTATAGATTGGTTCGTAGGTTTTTTTGATGATCTCAAAAGGGAGATTTTCCTCTATGATTTTTTGTGTGTCGTCATCTATGCGCAAGAGTATATTTTTGGCGTTTTCGTTTATGATGCCAAGTCTTCCATCCTCATCGAGCATGATGATGCCCACAGGCACCGACTCTATGAGAGTATCGGTGAGTTTTTGCTGTTTTTGCATCGACTCTTGCTCTCTTTGGAGACTCTGGGTGAGCTCTTGGAGCTTTTTGGAGCTCTCTTCCCTATCTTCATAGAGTATCTTCAGTTCGCTATACGCGGTTTGGAGCTCTTCGTTTGTGCTTTGAAGCTCCTCGTTGGTAGTCTCAAGCTCCTCGTTGGAGCTTTGAAGTTCCTCATTTGAAGAGCTTAGCTCCTCGTTGAGGCTCTGCATCTCCTCGTAACTCGCCTCAAGCTCTTCGATAACATTTTGCAGATGCGATTTGGTTCTTGAGAGTTCAAGTTTTATCTTCTCCACCGTCTCGCTCTCGCTGGCTCCCTCTGAGACAAAACCGTAGATATGCTCTAGCTTTTCGCTTACAAAAAAGAGTGCATAGAGATACTCGTCGCTATTTTGATTTTTTACAGGCACGACATTGATTTTGATGTACTTTTCTATGCTCTGTAAGAGCACTATGCTCATGACTGGTGTGCTTTGCAGGTTTTTTGTTTTTATGGCTTCGTTGAGTGCTGTTCTTAGTTCAAGCGAGAGATCTTGATTTATGCACTTAAAGATGTTGTTGGTGGCTCTGCCTTGGGGCTGCTCTATGTAGGGGATCTTCCCTTTGACGTAGATGATGTCAAAAGAGCTATTGATTAGCGCACACTGATTAAGCATCAACTCCAAAACGCTCTCCACCACACTCTCTTCTAAAAACTCCTCTTCATTTTTGTTTTCGCGTATTTTGTTCTCTTCAAAACTTCGAGAAGCGCTTTTGTAGTTGTAGAGTTTTGGAGCCTCTTTGATGCCTGTATACTGAGCTTTGAAGATATTGTGCTTTTTCTCAAGCGGTATGAACAAGTCGGTATGGCTAGCGATGGATTCTGAGAGACCAAGGGTCAAAATGCCATTGTCTTTGAGTGCGTAGTGAGCGATAGGGAAAAATCTATCTTGGAGATTTTGATTGAAATAGATGAGCATATTGCGACAGCTAATATAATCAATGCGCAAAAACGGCGAATCGCTCGTGATGTTATGTTTTGAAAATATGACAAGCTCGCGCACCGATTTTTTGATCTCAAACTGATTTTTGGAGATGGTGAAGTAACGCTCTCTATACTCTTTTTTCATATTTACCAGACTCGTTTCCGCATAAACGCCGCCACGAGCGATTTTAAGAGCCTCATCGTCTATATCGGTCGCAAAGATCTTGATCTTGTACTTGCCGATTTTTTCTTGGAGTATCTCATGAAGGATTATGGCTAAAGTGTACGCCTCTTCGCCAGTCGAACACCCCACAGACCAAAGCCGTATCTCTTCACCCTGCTCTTTTTTCTCTATGATGGCTTCTAGATACCCTTGCGCTTTCTCAAAGACCTCCTTGTCACGAAAAAACTCGGTCACTCCGATGAGAATGTCGTTGTAAAGGTTGGTAATCTCCTCTTTGTTGAGTCTCAAATACTGCACGTACTCCGCCAGCGAGTCGATCTTGAGGGTTGCTAAACGCCGTTGGATTCTGCGCACTAAAGTGCTTTTTTTGTACTGAGAAAAGTCCACCCCTTTCTCGTCAAAAAGTATCTGGTACATCTGAGAAGTGATGCTCTCGTTGATGTTTTCCACCACTCCTGATTCGAGATTGTGCACGATGCGATGCAACTCCTCGCCTATGTTGTCCACGGAGACGACGAGATCGACTTTGCCCGTGTTAATGGCGGAGATTGGCATACCGTCATACTTCGCAGTCGCTGGAGACTGCGCTATAGTGATGCCGCCGTTTGCTTTGATAGCACGTATTCCAAACGCTCCATCGCTTCCCGTTCCCGAGAGAATGACGCCTAAAGCCCTGCTCCCATATGCCTCCGCCAAAGAGTTGAAAAGATAGTTTATGGATGGTTTTGGTCCGTAGGTCTGCTCTATGTTTGTAAGATAAATTTTTCCAGATTTCACGTAGACATCACTGTTTTCAGGGGTCATATAGATGGAGTTTTTTTTAATGAGTATCCCGTTTTGTATCTCTATGACGGGAATACTGGTGACGCGAGAGAGCAGCTCGGTCATCATGCTTCTATGCGTCGGACTTAAGTGCTGCGCGATGATAAACGCACAGTTGTCAAGGCTGGAGATCTTGGCTAGAACGATTTGAAGCGCTTCGAGCCCACCAGCTGAAGAGCCTATGCCTACTACTTTTAACTCTTGAGGATTCATGTTATTACCTTAATTTATGAAAAAAATTATGGTAACGAAAGAGTGTCCTTCAATGTGCTACTCCAAAGAGTTTATCGCTTTGTTGATGCCTAAAAAATATTTGATTTTTCCGTTTTCTTTGTCAAAAATGGGGATTTCTCACGCTCTTTTGACTGAACTCTTTTTCAAAATCTTCATATATATTGAAGTAAAGATCGCCACTATGGATACGACGGCTAAGATTCTCTACGAGTATCTCAAGCAGCTTGGCTTCGGAGATGCTAAGCCCAACCTCCTCGCCCTCTATAAAAAGAGAACGCAGAGATTTGTCCCAGTAGCAGTTCTTCCCTAAATCTATAATCTCTTCTTTCATTTTTTCGCTTTTTAAACGGCCTCATATTTTTTTCGCGGCAATGTTAGCAAAGAAGTGTCTATGAAATGTCACAAAATGCAAATCACAACACTTAAAAGCAATGCTGCGTTATACTTTGACATACTAGCTAAGAGGTAAAACCATGACGATTTTAGAGAGACTCAACCCGCTACATGTTCGCGACATCAAAAACGAAGAGCACTCCTCCTATTTTTTTACTACACAAACATACACGCTGCTCATTACGAGATTTTTTGACGTAAACAAAAAGGGGCTTCTAGGTGTCTCTACACCTTACATACTTTTTGAAGATGCTGCTTATATGTTTGATAGAAAAACGCAAGAGTTTATCTCTTTGGAGCACCAACACCTCTCCATCGCCGCCTCCATAGAAACGCAGCTCCAAAAGAGCGAAAAGCTTATCATGCACTATGTCGACGAGATAGACCGACTCGAAGACGATCTCTACAATCGCAAACTCTCTCCCATATTTTTAGATATTTGGTTCGACCTCAAAAAAGACGTCACCCGTATGGAGCGCATACTCGAGCGCTCATTTGAGGCACTCAAAAAGTATCTGCGTTTTTATGAAATGCAAAGCGACTTTCCTCTGCATGAGTTTACGAACATTTTAGAGCACATAGAGCGCTATGAGAGACTCGGCTCGCTCAACTCAAACAAGCTCGACACGCTCTACAACTACTACAATTCGCTCAAAAACGACAAGATGAACAACAACATCTACGCACTCACCATTCTTTCGGGAATTTTCTTGCCGCTCAATCTCGTTGTAGGTTTTTTTGGCATGAATACAGAGGGACTCTTCTTTGCCAACAACCCGCTTGGCACCTTCTACGTCGCGACTCTTTTGGGTGGACTTTTTGTGCTCTTTTTAGTAGCCATCCCGCTCATCAGCACCATCGAGAGAGTCATACTTCGCCGAATTCTAGGCAGATTTAACCTCTACAATCAGCTCATAGAAAAAGTAAAAAGCATCTCGCTTTTTGGGAAAGAGTAAAGCTGTAAAGCCCTCAAACTCTTTTTTTGTTCTAAAATCAACGCTTATTTTACTTGTGCTATAATCTCTGAGTGTTCACAAAAGGAGAAATAATGCACATCTCGCTCAACATCAAAAATGAATCAATTTCACAAAAAGTTTTAGAGTTTCTATCCTCTTTTAAACAAGAAGAGATTCAGATTGAAACCATTGAGGACGACTCCACACAAAAAGAGTCTCTCTCTTCTTTTGTTGGTATGTGGAAAGATAGAGACATAAGCATCGAAACACTTCGAGAAGCCGCATGGAAAAAATAGTTTTAGATACAAATATTTTGATTGAAATCCTTAAAGGCAATCAAGATGTTGTCAAAAAACTAGAAACGCCGCATTATAATTACGCCATTAGCTCCATAAGTGCCATGGAGCTTTACTATGGTGCTTTAAATAAAACAGAACTTTTTAAACTTCAAAAATTCATTTCACTCTTTGAAGTTCTTGCTTTAAACGCAAGCATATCTCAAACTGCCACAGATCTAATCTTTGAATACGCAAAGAGCCACAACTTAGACATACCCGACAGTCTAATAGCCGCTACGGCAATTGAAAACAAGCTCAAACTCTACACCCTTAATCTAAAAGACTTCAGATACATTCAAGATCTTACCTTGCTTGCCAAAGAGTAGCACCCCGCAAACTCAAACCAAAGTAGATTTAGCTAAAATAAACAAAAAAAATTAGCTAAGGTAATTTTATAATGTCTCTTTTTCAAAACTCCATACTCAAAAACTATAAACAAGACGAAGCTTTGGTGGCTTCTAGGTGGGCGGCGTTTCAGGAGTATCTCGCCAAGGTGGATTTTGTAAGAGATGTCAAAGAGGAGAAGTACCAAGAGGGTTTTTTAAAAGACGTCTTTGAAGCCGCTCTGGGCTACACGCTCGATAGCACCAACCCCGCCGCGTTTAATCTAGAACGCGAAAAGAAAAACGAAACAGACGCCAAAAAAGCCGATGCCGCCATCTATGTGGATGGCAAGGTGCTCGGAGTCGTAGAGCTCAAAGCCCAAGACACAAAAAACCTAGACAAAGCAAGTGTTCAGGCGTTTGGCTATCTGGTCTCAAACTCTGATGCGCATTACGTAGTGGTGAGCAACTTTGACGAGCTGCGATTTTACATAGACAAAAAAACTGCGTATGAGAAGTTTTTTCTCTTTAGTCTTGATTATGAGACTTTTAAAAGACTCCACTTGCTTCTAAGCTTTGAGAGTATAAAAGAGAACCTCCCGCTCACCCTCAAAGCAAAATCAAGCAGTTTTGAGCAGGAGATATCTAAGCAGCTCTACAAAGACTTTAGTGCGTTTCGCACGCAGCTTTTTCAAAACATACTCAAAAACAATGCTAAAGACAAAGCAAACCTGCTGCGTTTGACCCAAAAACTCTGTGACCGCATCATCTTTATACTCTTTGCCGAAGACAGAAGCCTACTACGCCACAACACCATCAAAGAGATTCGCGAAGAGTTTAGCAACCAAAAGTTTACCTCTTATGCGCTCTATGACATCTACAAGTTTTACTTTGACGCCATAAACGCGGGCAATGAAAAGCT
>CAZJRG010000012.1:0-11053 GCA_964548435.1 uncultured Sulfurimonas sp.
CATGAAAATATTTCTCTTTATACCATTTTTTACACTTGCGCTTTTCGGTGGCGTTTACGATGGCGTCGCTGTTGTTGTCAAAAACGAAGCGATCACTCTTTATGAGATCAAAGAGGAGATGAAGCTCTCAAAAACTGATGCGAAAAATGCTACAGACCTTCTTATTCGTAAAAAACTTGAGCTTCTCGAGATGCAAGATCGCAAGATCGAGGTAAGCTCCACAGAAGTCTATAGCGACATCAAAGCCATGGCAGAGCGTAACAATATGAGTCTAAGCGACTTTTATGATGCAGTGCGAGAAGCAAATGGTTTAAGTTCTGAGGAGTTTAAAGAGAAGATAAAAGAGAAACTTCTCTCCCAAAAACTCTACTCTGCCATTGCCTACTCCTCACTTTCTGAGCCTACACAAGGAGAGATCGAAGACTATTATGCACTGCACAAAGAGGAGTTTTCACACCCCTCTGCCATCACAGTCATCATATACGATGGTACACAAACGCAGCTAGAGCAAAAAGTAAACAATCCAATGTTCAACTCCATGCAGATCGCCTCACAGGAGCAAAAACTTCCTCTAGATAGAATCTCTCCAGAGCTTGCATCACTTCTAGAAAAAACACCTCTCAATAGCTTTACACCCGTCATCCCAAATGGTAAAGGCGCTTTCATGACCTTCTACATCAAAGAGGTGCATGCACCAAAAAAGGGAGATATAAGTGTGTTTAAAGATCAAATCATGAATGCTATCATGGCACAAAAACGCGAGCTAGTGCTGAGCGACTACTTTGAGAGACTTCGTCTCAATGCCGACATAAACTTTATACGCACAGTAGAGTAAAAAATGCTCAGCGATATAAACTTTCTTAAAATTGCACACGAGATCGCTTCGGCTTCTAAGTGTGTCTCTAAGCAAGTTGGAGCGGTCATAGTCAAGGATGGTCGCATTTTAAGCACAGGCTATAACGGCACTCCTGCGGGCTACATCAACTGCAGCGATCACTGGGAGGGCACATACACCAAAGAGCATCATGAGTGGAGCAAAACTTATGAGATTCATGCAGAGATGAACGCCATCATCTGGGCTGCGCGCAAAGGCATCTCCATAGAAGGAGCAACCATCTATGTCACGCTAGAGCCTTGTAGTGAATGTAGTAAAAATGTCATAGCAAGCGGAATTAAACGCATCGTTTATGACAGAGCGTATGAACACACACACTCAGAGATCATCTCAAAGTTTATTAACGATAATGGCGTTTCAATAGAACAACTCAAACTTTAGGGCACCTTTAAATAAACGCGGCACTTTGTAAATCTTTTTGATTATAATTGTCTTCACAAGAAAAAAGAGAGGGTCTATAATATGAAAGATAAAAAGTATGCAAAACTAGCAGATTTTGGGAGACAACTTCTTACAAAAACATCCCTCGTAGATGGTTTGCCGCTAATCTCTGAGTATGCAAAAGATGTCATCGCCGCACAGCGCTGCTCCATCTTCATCTACGACCAAAAAGCGCATTCGCTCTGGACGACTTTGGCAGATGGCATAGAGACTATCACGGTAGATAGCTCAAGCGGTATCATAGGCTACACACTCCAAGAGAGAGAAGCACTTATAGTCAATGACCCCTACAAACATGAGCATTTTTTAGCCGATGTTGATAAAGATACAGGCTACATCACAAAAAACATCATCACCGCACCTATCTTTAACTCAAAAAAGGAGATCATCGGTGTCTTAGAGCTGCTCAACAAAGTAGGTGGTTTTGATGCGGAAGATTTGAAGTTTGTTGTCTTTTTCGCTCACTATGTGAGTGGATTTTTAGAGCTTGCCACGCTCTATCTCGATGCTGACAAAAAAGCCAGCAAATAGCTAAGAACGCAGAGCTTCGAGTTCTTTTTTGAGTGCTCTGTTTTCACTAAGAAGCTCAAGCGCTTTTTGCAGAGCCCGACTCATACTCCCCTGTGAAATCGCCTTTGTAAGCTCTGAAGGATCATACCCGATGAGTGACCCCAGCTCCATATATGTCACACCCAAAGCTTCTCGCGTTTTGCTAATAAGAGAGACATCTGTTAGGCTCTCTTGTGATGGTGTTTTGACGGTGGCATGCTCTGATGGGTTGGCATCTCTGTTCACAGTTGCATACTGTATCTGTGCAAATGCCTCCTCATCCTCCTCAAAACCTACACTCTCAAAGAATATATTGACAAGTTTTGGAGCGAGTGCTTCTACTCTAGCACTCAGCATATACTCAGGATACGAGACACCCTCTCTTAGTGTCACTATAAGCTTATGTGTTCCATAAACACTCTCACTACGCACCTTTACAATATGCTCTTTTTTTGGCATACGTATAAAAACAGAGCTATCACTCAAGATATCCTCTATCGCCTCTTGTGCATGTTCAGCAGCCAAAGCTGCGCCTTTGATTGCTTTTGCTTTGTAGGGAGTGTTGGTAAAGATTGTAGTCGTCTGCATTAAATTCCTTTTTGATTTTGAAGTAGTAGATGCGCTTGATATGCCAAAGAGATAACACCAATGGCATAATTTGAGGAGTTATTGTAACGCATCACCTTAAGCACCTGCTCTTTAAGATAGGCAAGCTCAGGGCGATCTTTACTAAAACAGCTGTAGGGTTTGGCGTTTTTATTTTTTTCATGTGCGAAGGAGGCATTGTCATGTGTAAACGCATACTCATACCACTCCTGCTCAAACGCCACCACATCTCCTGTTTGTTCCCACTCTATGAGCTCGCTAAAAGCTGCTCTTTTATGGAGGTAGTGCGCAGCTGAGAGAATGGCATCTTCCATCTTTGTAAGATCTGGCTCCTCGGCTCTGTACGCATCAGCATAGACAAAGCTATTTGGCATAAATTGCGGTATTCCCACAGCACCCGCATAGGAGGCTGGAAGATTGCACTCCTCGGGCTGAAGATCTCTCTTAAAACAGTGCGCAATTATGTTTGCCATATTTGTTTTTCCCATATTTAAGAGCCATCTCTCTCTTGGGGAGTCACCTTTTACATGAGTGACAATGGTATTAAAAACAATAAACGCATCATGCTTTGGTACTATCTTACCAAGATGTGTCTCTTTGAGAAGTATAGCGGCGATAATCTCACGATTGACTCCATATCTCTTCTCTGCCTCATCATAAACCTCAGCATACTCTTTGAGATGCTCTACCATCTTTGGGAGGTAGCGTACAAGGGCATTGTTGGCTTTTTTCTCTTGCGTTTTGTGGTAGCTGATTTTACTTGGTTGAAGCAGCTCCCAACTTTTGAGGTCATACTTTTTGGTCTTGAAGTAGGAGGTGAGAAAGAGGTTGGCATACTCATAACTCACACCAGCTTTGATGGCATTTTTACAGACATCTGTGTAGTGAGGATTTTTAAATTCGCAGTTTGTATAACTCCCATAGAGTCCTACACAAAGCAGCGGGAGTATGAGAAGTTTAGAGTGCATCGTTAAGCTCCTGAAGTCTTTGTGGTGTACCTATGTCGTGCCACACACCGTAAAAAAGCTCGCCACTCAGTCTCCTCTTTGCCATAGCCTCGCGAAGTAGAGGTGCGAGTGGTGCTTTTTGTCTGCTTTGTCCATGAAAAAGTTTTGGATTGTAGTAGGCTATGCCTGAAAATGTCCACATTTTTTCCGCGCTACTCAAAACCTCAGAACCCTCTAAGCCAAAATCACCCTTTTCATGTTGCGGCGGATTTGGGACCAAAATGAGATGCCCCAGCTTCTCGCCCAGATCAAACGCCGCATTAAACGCATAGTCGGTATATATGTCCGCGTTTACAACCAAAAAAGGCTCTTCGCCTAGAAGCGACATGGCGTTTACTATACCCCCAAGTGTCTCAAGTCCGCCCACCTCTTGCTCATCTGAGTAGAGTATTTTCACGCCCCATACGCTTCCATCGCCAAGCGTGTTTATGATTTTGTCTCCCAAGTGCGCGACGTTTATCACTATTTCGTCAAAACCGCCGCGTTTGAGACGCTCTATGTGGTGGACAATGAGAGCTTTGCCATGAACCTCTAAGAGTGGTTTTGGCGTGGTGTCGGTGAGTGGACGCATCCGCTCGCCACGACCCGCTGCGAGGATCATCGCTCTCATTTGCCATCCTGTGTGAGTCTCTCTAAGAGCATGGCGAGTTTTTGTGTCTCCTCATACTTCTTTGCCGCTTCAAGCGTGTAGCGCAAAACGAGAGGAATATCTTTTAAGTAGCCATCTTTAGCGTCACGAAGCGAGAGACGCGAAAATACTCCAAGCACTTTGATATGACGCTGCAATCCCATAAAATCAAACCACTTCAAAAACTCCGCATCGGTGGCGTTTATGCCCTTTTTATCACGAAACGTTAAAGCAAGCGCTTCTATCTCGCGAGGCTCAAACGCGATGTAGCAATCTTTGAGCAAAGAGACAAGATCATACGTCAAAGCCCCACACATGGCGTCTTGAAAATCGATGACGCCTATCTCGTTTTGCGCTGTGAGCATAATGTTTCGCGAGTGAAAATCTCTGTGGACAAAAAGCCCCTGAGGCTGTGAAAGGACCACATCCGCTATGGTGTTTAGAGTCTCTGCGAGCATGGCGTTTTCATCCTCCGTGAGCACTGCTCCTAGAAGCCCTTTGAAGTACCACTCCTCCATCAGACCCATCTCAAAGAGCAAAAACTCCTTGTCATAGAGCGGCAAATCTTTCACATCAGCCTCTTGCATCTTGAGTATCTCATCGATGGCGTTTAGGTAGAGCTGCTTGAAGTTTTGCTCATTTAAGAGATCAAGATAGTGCGTCGAGCCAAAATCCTCCAAGATAAGATACCCCGCCTCCAGATCTCTTACTAAAACGCGAGGTGCTTTAGAGCCGACTGCGAGAAGTCGCTCGAGCACGTCCAAAAAAGGAGTAAGAGAGTTTTTCTCCAAAGAGGCGTCCATAAGCAAAACAGACTCCCCACCATGTCTGAGACGATAATACTTGCGAAAACTCGCATCTGCTGAGGCGACAGTGAGGTGAAAATCTTTGTATGGCGTTTTGGATAGAAATTTCTCTATTTTAAGCATATATGGCTCCTAAAATGGTGTTGGCTTTTGCCCCTGTAACAGTTGAGAGCTCGACCGCTTCGCATTTGATGCGTTTGTAGGCAAACCAAGCAAACGCCATCGCCTCAAGGGCATCGCTTGGTACTCCGTACTCTTCGCTGCGTTTGACACTACAGCCACACAACTGCTCAAGACGCTCCACCAAAAAGCCATTTTTGGCTCCGCCACCACAGAGGATGAGCTCTTTGACATGGTGGCGTTTGACGTCATTTGCGATGCTTTGAGCGGTGAGTTCTAGCAGGGTTCTTTGCATATCTGCCGCGTTTGTGGTGTGAAAGATGGGGAGGAGGCTCTCAAGCCAAGAGGCATTAAAGTGTTCGCGTCCTGTACTTTTTGGGGGTGTTTTGGAAAAGTATGGATCGCTTAGCATTTTCTCTAAAAGCTCCGCGTTTATAACACCGCTTCTAGCAAATGCACCATCAGCGTCGTAGCTTTTGCCCTCTGCGTTTTGTATGTTGTAGTCGAGCAAAACATTGCCGCAACCCGTGTCCCAGCCGCGAAGATCTTCTCCTAAAAGTGTCAGATTTGCCATGCCGCCGATGTTGAGCACGGCTACATTTTCGCCTAAAGAGGAGAACAAGAACTGATGAAACGCAGGAGCAAAGGGAGCCCCTTGCCCGCCATTTGCGATGTCGGCGTTTCGAAAGTCGGTAATGGTCGTGATGCCTGTTTTTGCCGCAACTCTATTTGCATCGCCAAGCTGCATGGAGAAAGGAGAAACGCCATCGGGCTCATGCCAGAGTGTCTGTCCGTGAAGACCTATGGCATTTACATCTTTGGCGTTTATCTGGTGAGTATGTAAAAACTGCTCTACCCTCTGTGCAAAGAGTTCACCAAGCGAAGCATGAAGAGCACCAATGTTTTGGAGTGTTGTGACTCCCGAAATGGTGCTTACTATCTCCTCTTTCAGAGCAGATGGAAATGGATACTCTTCAAACGCAACAAGCCTACACGATGCTGCATCTATCTCACACAGGGCGATATCTACCCCATCCATGCTTGTGCCAGACATCACACCAATGTAATGCTCTTTCACTCTCTACCACTCTTTTTTACTATCTCTTCATAGATCCAAGGCCAAGGACCATAACCGCTGCTGCTGTTTATGTGTCCTGCGTTTTGGAGCACCTTCATCTCTATCTTTAGCTCATTTTGGAGCTTGCAAGCCTGTGCTTGAGTCATATATGGATCATCAGTAGAGGTGATGAGGAGTCTCTCTAATGCATAGAGATTTTTGGGTGTTTTGATAGGGAAAAACTCACAGAGCTCTGGCACGTCACACTCCATACTTGGAGGTGCTACAAGATAGAGTTTTTTTATCGTTTGAATCTCTACACTGTTGCAAAGATGAAACCAGAGTGTGTTCGCCAAAGAGTGGCAGACAACAATATCTGGAGTAAACGCAGCGAGTGCCTCTTGAAGCTCCATGAGCCAGACATCAAGCTTGGGAGCATCAACATCACTAAAGCGTAAAAACTGCACGCAGCCATACTCCTTAGCAAGCTCCCCTGCAAGCCAAGACTGCCAATGAGGAAAATCACTCCCTCCCCAGCCATGGAGTATTAAAACACGCATTTTTACTCCTCGAGAAGTTGTTTAAAATGTTTGAGAGAGAAGAGTTTGACACCTTCGCTCTTGAGTGCTTTTAGCTCATTGGAAAAACCAGCCTTAGAGATAAGCACAAATATATCTGCTTCTATAGCCGCGCCGCCGCACTGCTCTTGAAGCTTTGTAAGCTCACTCTTTTTCATCTTCGCGTTTGTGTACTTGCAAAGACCAGCGACAATCTTACCAGAAGCCGTTTTTGCATAAATATCAAGTGTCGTCTCCTCGTCCCAGTAGCTTTGAAGCTCCAAAATAGGATCTTCTTTAAAACTCTGCTTGACGAGTTCGCCGCTGAGCTGCACAAACATGCTATGCATAAAAACTCCAACTCTGTTTGCAAAGAGTGTTCTAATCTCACTGTAGTCACCATCACGAACCCCTTTAAATATTGGCGAAACAAAGGCGAACCAGAAGTGTAAAAATGGAGATGCAAAGAGGAGCTTGTTGGCACTGTTTACTCTCTCTTTCCAAAGTGCATCAAACCTTTTTGGCTTCTGCACACGGATGATTGCTGAGGCTTTAAGCTCCTCAATAGCTCTGTTTCCCACCTCAGCACTCACTCCTGCTCTTTTAAATGCACTCTGCACTCTTGCATCACCCTGAGCGATTGCGCTCAAAATGGCATGATGGAGTGGCAGTCCTGTGGTAAGGAGGTTGATATCATTGCGAATAAAACCAAAATCACCAAGCATATAGCGCTCAATAAGCTCCATAGAGGGCTGCTCTAGGGGCATTTTATCCCAACTCACACCACCAAAGATAAAAAACTTCTCAACTGCGTCTTCTATGGTTTTGGGGTTTTGTTCTTTGTAAAAATTTCGAAATTGCTCTAAAAGAGTTGTGTCTGTCGGTATGATGATTTTGCCTTTGATTTGATGCAAGAATTATAGCGAACTAAACAAATTTGCTCTATAATAGACCTCATTTTTTTATAAGGACACCCATGAAAAACTCTCTATTCTTCTCGATCATTGCTACAGCACTGCTACTTGTCACAGCAGCAGATGCGCAGATGAAATGTGGTGCTGGCAAATGCGGTGCGGCTATGATGCAGGGTGAAAAAGCCAAAAAAGAGCACAAAAGTCAAGGCGATGCACACAAAGCAGAAGCTGCCAAAGATGCTAGCGAAAAAAATGCACAAAAAAAGAGTGCTAAAGATGCTTCAAAGATGAAATGCGGTGCAAAGTAGAAGATCATTTCTCAAACTCACTCTCTTAAGCAGTGCCGTATTTCTCACAAGTGGCTGTGATCTCATCGCCGTTATCACACCCAAAGAGACGTTGCGACTTCTTCAAGAGGAGCTCTTCCCAAAAGTCAAAGAGCTTGGCATCAACACCAGCAGATACATGGAGATCATCTTTGCACACTCCCGCATAACGCAAGAGGAGAAAGAGCTCTTAAAACGTGGTGTCAAAAAACTCAACGAAGCAGCATATGAGAGCTATGGAAGAGCATTCACCGCCCTCACAACACTCCAACGCAAAGCGCTCTTAAACGCCACTGCAAAAACGCAGTGGGGAGCTGCGTTTATGGATGCAATGCTGCGTTACACCCTTGAGGCTCTCTTGGGTGATCCTATCTATGGCGCAAATATCAATCAAGCGGGTTGGAAATGGCTCGCTTATACGGCTGCAAAACCTCAACCAACAAAGGCATATTTATGAAGTGTGATGTATGTATTATCGGAAGTGGCGCGGGAGCAGCACCTGTAGCATACGAGCTCTCAAATGCAGGCTACAGTGTCATTGTACTCGAAAAGGGTGAGTATCTCAAAGAGGATGACTTTAACAAAGACGAAATCGCCATCTCACGACGTAACCGCTACACACCCCCACTCAGCGAACAAAAACACATCATCAACGAGTACACTCCCTCTGGAAGCTTCAAACGCTATGATGGCGAAGAGGCATCATGGAGCTTCTGGAATGGCTCAATGGTAGGCGGCTCAACAAACCTCATGAGCGGCTTTTTTCACCGTATGAAACCAAATGACTTTGCCCTACGCAGTGTTTATGGAGAGGTCAAAGGCGCAAACGTGGTCGATTGGCCCATTGCTTACGAGGATCTTGAGCCCTACTACGAGAAGGTGGAGCGCATTATCGGCGTGAGTGGCAAAGTGGTCCCTCATCCCTATGCAGAGCCGCGCTCCACTCCAGACTTCCCTTACGCTCCACTAGAGACAAACGCCATATCGGAGTGGTTTGACGCTGCATGCCTCAAGCTCGACCTCACCCCCATCCCAACACCCAGAGCCATACTCAGCAGCGATGCACTCGGACGCCAAGCGTGTTACTACTCCAACTTTTGTGGCTCGTACGGCTGCTCAAGCGGTGCCAAAGGGAGTGCCAGAGCCGCACTGCTGCAAAAGTGTGATGCTAAGGTAATTACCGATGCATTTGTCTACAGACTCGAAGAGGAAAATGGCACAATCACAAAAGCACACTACTTTACAAAGCACCGCATAAAACACACCGTAAATGCCAAACTTTTCGTAGTTGCCGCACAGGCCATAGAGACCTCAAGACTCCTCCTTAATTCAAAATCTTCACGTTTCCCAAAAGGTCTTGCAAACTCAAATGGGCAAGTGGGTAAAAACCTCATCTTCTCAGCAGGTGGCATGGGGAGTGGACGTTTTGTTTTTGAAAAACTCACAAAAGAGCAGCAAGATGCACTCATGAAACCAGGACTCTTTGTCAATCGAAGCTTGCAAAACAGCTACGACTATGAAGATGGCTGCAAACGCCGCAAAGGTGGAACCATAGATTTTCTCTTTGAGCACCAAAACATCATAGAGCGTGCTACCAAAGAGCTCTACGATAGCGAGGGAAATCTACTTTGGGGGGAGAGACTCCAAGAGAAAATAGAGCAGCGACTCACCACCTCTCGCGTTTTAAATTTTGAAATCTTTAACGACTGGCTCCCTACTGATAACTGTAATGTAGCAGTCGATGAGAAGGTAAAAGATAAGTATGGGGTAAATGTAGGGGTTGTTAATCTCTACTCACACCCAAACGATCTTGCAGTAGCAGAGCATCTCGCACAAGATGCCATAGAGGTTTTGGAGGAGATGGGAGCTGTAGAGATAGACTACTCCATCTCGAGCAGACCACCCTCAAACCTTGTCGCTGGAGGATGCCGCTTTGGAGTCGACCCAAAAACATCTGTACTCGATGCAAACTGTAAAGCCCATGACCACCCAAATCTCTACATCACAGATGGCTCTTTTATGCCAACAGGAGGGAGCGTTCCCTACACGTGGACCATCTATGCCAATGCGTTTCGTGTTGCAGATAAGATTCTTGAAGCCCTCCATGTTGAGCCTACTTTTAAAACAAAAAACTAATCCAAACTCCCAAATCTCCCCTAGTTATTCTAAGCTACAATTTCCAAAAAATTAGGGGAGTATCAACCATGCCAAAACCTACAAATATCTATGAAGAACTCAATGCTTTAGGGGAGCCGCTAGAGCCATGCAGCATCGATCCGATGACTGGATTTTATAGAACGGGAAGCTGTAAAGTCACACTCGAAAACAGAGGTATCCATGCTGTTTGCATCTATGCCACTGAGGAGTTTTTAGAGTACTCAAAACGCACAGGCAATGATCTCTCAACTCCAATGCCGCAGTATAACTTTCCAGGTGTAAAACCAGGGCAGAGCTGGTGTCTCTCAGGACCACGTTTCGCTCAAGCCGTAAAAGATGGCATGGCACCAAAGATATTTATCCACTCGACACATCAGGCTATTTTACAGCTCGTTGATCTTGAGACGCTCAAAGCTTGCGCGATTGATTTATAAAAGAGAGTTGATTTTTTAAAACGGGGTTTTATCTAAAACGCGGCTATTCGCCGCGTCTGCTTTAGTGACCTAGCTGCGCTACAAGCGCACCGATCTCTTTGTCGATCATAAAAAGACCACGCCCATCCACGCCAATGATCTCAAACTTATCCAAAATGGACTTAAAGAGCTTCTCCTCTTCATGCTGCTCCGAGACATACCACTGCAAGAAGTTAAAAGTCGAGTAGTCCTTCTCGCTAAGGGCTGCGTCTACGATCTCGTTGATTTGAGTCGTGATCATCTTCTCATGCTTGTAAGTGCGTTCAAAGACATCTTTTAAGTCTTTAAAGTTTGAGGTTGGTTTCTCTATCTGCTCGATGATAGCGAGTGCGCCCGTGTCTTGAATGTAGTCAAAAATCTTTTGCATATGCGCCATCTCTTCTTGGGCGTGTGCTTTTAAAAATCTCGCCGAACCTGTAAGTCCTTTGTGGTCGCACCATGCACTCATCTGAAGGTAAAAATTGGAGGAAAAAAACTCTAGTGTCACCTGATCATTGAGTTTTTTGAGGAGTTTTTC
>CAZJRG010000012.1:11153-30370 GCA_964548435.1 uncultured Sulfurimonas sp.
ATGTCCCCTGCTCTGAGCTTATCTTTTTTGCCCCCTTCGATCACTAGTGTGATGTTTTTTGGTGGTAGAGTAAATGAGAGTGTTCCTTTGAGATCGCTCTGGTCTCTAAAGCTGCGTTTTGCATCTCTATAGTCATCAGCCTTAGCAGTTTCAAAATCTTCATAGAGTGTGATAGCGATTCCCTCTGCTCCAGCTCGTCCTGTTCTGCCGATGCGGTGCGTGTAGGTCTCGCTTGTGTGTGAGAGGTCGAAGTTTACCACCATAGAGAGTTCTTTGATGTCAAGCCCGCGCGCCGCGACATCGGTAGCGACCAAAAGAGGACACGAACCATTACTAAACTGCATCAGTACGTCATTGCGCTCATACTGCTCAAGATCGCCATGGAGTGCGAGTGCATCTATGCTTCGCTCTTGAAGTGCCTCTGCGAGTGCTTGTGCTTGAAGTTTTGTATTTGTAAAGATGATGGCGTTTTGAGGAGTAAACTGACTCAGCACTCTCACAAGACTCTCCTCTTTGTTACTCACTTTATAAAAAAGCTCCTCGATTTTGTTAGGCTCCTCGACGGACTCCGTCTTGATGCGCATGGCGTCTTGTTGTAGTTTTGCCGAAATCTCCAAGATAGTATCATCGTATGTCGCCGAGAAGAGCAGCGTTTGGCGTTTGGCTGGCACAAATGCAAGGAGTGCTTCTATCTCCTCTATAAAGCCCATATCAAGCATACGATCCGCCTCATCAAAGACTAAAGTTTTCAAAGTCGAAAGATCAAGAGTCTCTTTGTTGAGATGCTTAAGAATGCGCCCTGGAGTGCCGACGATGATGTGCGCATTGTGCTCCAAAGAGGCTACTTGTTTTCCAAAAGACTCCCCGCCTGTAAGCAGCAGAATCTTGATATTGTGTGCAAATCGTGCGATGCGACGAAGCTCTTTGGCGACCTGATCGGCAAGTTCGCGTGTTGGGCAGAGTATGAGCGATTGGACACGAAAAAGCTTCACATCTAAAGAGTGCAACACACCTATGCCAAATGCAGCGGTCTTTCCGCTTCCTGTTTTTGCCTCTGCGATGATATCTTTACCCGCTAAAATATTTGGCAAAGATGCCGCTTGAATGGGTGTCATGGTGTTGTATCCCAGCGAGTCAAGGGTTTGAAGCATTGTAAGTGGAAGTGGAAGTGTGAAGAAGTTCATGGGTGATTCTTTATTTTTGACGCAATTATAGCATCTTAAATCTATACATAAGCAGTGCCGCAGCGACACCGACATTGAGACTCTTCACATCTGCTTGCATCTCTATGGTAATCACCTCATCACAAAGCCCTAGTATCTCTTGACTTATGCCCCTACCTTCATGCCCCATAATGAGCACCCATCTCTTTGGTACTCTCATATCTGCAAGCAGTGTGGCATTTGGTGCGATCTCAGCTGCAAAAACACGATACCCCAAAGCCTTAAACGCGGCGATGCTCTCTTTAATGTCTTTATGAACGTGTGTTCTTATGTGTGTCGCGTACCCCATAGAGACTCGTAAAGCACGGCGGTTAAATGGGTGAGGTGTATCTGCTGCGATCACCAAAGAGTCTACGCCAAACGCAGCACAGCTTCGCACAATGGAACCTACATTTTCAGCAGAAGTGATTCCATCGAGGAGTAAAACGCCGCTGCCTAACTCCTCAATGGGACTATTTTTTGGGCGAATTCCATGTAACATCGCATTGTGATGAATCTTATGTCCGACGATTTTGCTCATCTCCTCTTTCGTCGCCACATAACACTTTATGCCACTTTTTTGAGCGATCAAAGCAGCACTTGCCTCATAAAAATCCGCAGTCGCAAGAATGCTTTTGACCTCGATGTGGCTCTTTAAAATAAGATCTACCACCTTTGGCGAGTCCGCTATAAAACTCTCATCAGCTCGAAACGCAGCCTCACGCAACTCCTGATAGATAGATACCTCAGGATCTGCAACACTCTCTATAAAGCACAAATCGAGACCTTGCATCTTCACTCCTTATTTAAAAGGGGCATTATAACCTAGAGCCAAAAACTCTTGCGCTACAATACGCCAATATGAGGAGTCAAGAGATGAAAATAGTTCAAACAACAGTGGCGTTTATGGTTGCAGCAAGCATCTTTGCAAGCGACCTCTTGGGCTGTACACGCATACTTTATGAAGGGGAGCGCAAGCTTGTTCTCACAGCTAGAAGCATGGACTTCTCCATAGATATTCCCGCAAATATGTGGATCTTCCCTCGCGGTATGGAGCGAAGTGGCATGGTAGGTGAACAGTCGTTTCTATGGAGATCTCGCTATGGGAGTCTCGTAGTCAGCGCATGGGACATCGCTTCGCCCGATGGCATGAACGAAAAGGGTCTTGTGGCAAATCTGCTCTGGCTAGTAAAATCGCAGTACCCTGAGTTTGACCTCAAAGGGAGCAAAAAAGCCATAAGCATCTCCTTGTGGGCACAATATGTTTTAGACAACTTCGCCACTGTAAAAGAGGCAGTAGCAGCACTAAAAAAAGAGGAGTTTGTAGTAGTAAGCGACTACATTCCCGGCACAGACAAATTTACCACCGTGCATCTAAGTATCTCCGATGCACTCGGCGATAGTGCAATTATGGAGTATATAGATGGCAAACTTGTCATACACCACAACTCCGCCTACACAGTCCTCACCAATGACCCGCCATTTGAGGAGCAGCTTGCCATTGAGGCCTACTTCAAAAAGCTAGAGGGAACGAAAATATTGCCAGGCACGAACAGCTCCAGCGATAGATTTGTCAGAGCTGCGTTTTATCTTCAAGCGATCCCACAAACCAGCGATGCGTCACTGGGTTTTTCAAGCGTCATGAGTGTTTTACGCAATGTCTCAGTCCCTTTTGGCATCACAACACCCGATGCACCACACATCTCAAGCACAAGGTGGAGAGTCGTAGCCGATCAAAAAAATCTCCACTACTACTTCGAAAATGTTCTCACGCCAAACATCATCAAAGTAGATCTTGGCAAAATAGACTTTAGTCAAAACGCAGGGGTAAAACGGCTAAAACTCGATGCAAACGAGAGCTATAACGGTGATGTAAGTGATGATTTTGAAGCCGCAGAAGCTTTTGAATTTAAGGGAATTTAGAAAGAAAAAAGGTGAAGAAAAAGAGAAGAAGGTGCCCCCCTCCAGATACCTGCGGCACATAGCACAAAAAGGTGTGCTGCTGTATTCCTACCCTGACACAGTGTCTCAAAGCACCATTGCACAGGTCTAAAGAAGAGCGGGTGGAAGTATAACTCTTGAAGGTATATATTTTGCTTAAATCTTTGATAAAGAGCCAAAAAGGAGTCACTGTGATCTATGTAGTTGTCGCGCTCAAAGCTGAGGCGCAAGCTTTTGTCGATAGCTTTGCACTCCAAAAATCGAAACTCGCCGCGTTTACACTCTACTCAAATACACAAATGCGCCTCATCATCAGCGGCATGGGAGTTGCAAACGCAAGAGTAGCGACACAGACACTCATAAACCACTTTGATATAAGCGACGATGACATCTACTACAACATAGGTATCTGCGCTGCCTCTAAGCACCATCAAATTGGCGAGATATTAGAGATTGGAGCTATTGTTTATGAGAAGCAGCACTATCTGTTTGAGCCAAACGCCAAGAGTATACTCTGCGCTGATACTCCACTCCACCAAGAGCTCTACGATATAGTAGATATGGAGTCGTTTGGTTTTTATGATGCCGCTGTACACAATCCTGCCATAAAAAACTTCTCCATTATAAAAGTAGTCAGCGACCATTTTGAGCCTCAAAGCATCACAAAAGATGGAGCAAAGCAGCTGCTCTCTCAAGCCATAAAAAGAGTCTTTTCTTCGCAATTTTCTGAGTCAAATCGCAGATATTAACGCTAAAATTGCACCCATGAAAAACATCTATCTCACACTCATCCTACTCCTACTCACAACACTTAGCCTCCATGCAAAAGAGATGCCAGACGATGCGCAGCTCAAAGAGATGATCGCACGTATGATCATCATAGGTTTCAAAGGCGATAGCGTCGATGAAAACAGCACTATTATCAAGGAGCTTGGGGAGTATCCTCTAGGGGGTGTCATTCTTTTTGATAGATGCTACAACGATAGAAACAAAACAAAGAACATTCGTTCACCCCAGCAGCTTCAAGAGCTCACAGCCAGACTCAAAAGCCATGCTTCACGCCCACTCTTTATTGGGGTGGACCAAGAGGGCGGGAGGGTAGCCAGACTCAAAAGCGAATATGGTTTCACTCCCGCACCTAGCGCGGCAAGCATCGCCAAGCTCTCCAAAGAGGAGGCAAAAGAGATCTACACAGCACAATCTCAAATGCTTCAAAACGCAGGCATCAACATGAACTTCGCTCCCGTGGTCGACCTCGCCATAAATGCACAAAACAGTGTTATTGTAGGGCTTGAACGCTCCTATGGA
Organism: uncultured Sulfurimonas sp.; assembly: GCA_964548435.1. Classification (GTDB taxonomy): domain Bacteria; phylum Campylobacterota; class Campylobacteria; order Campylobacterales; family Sulfurimonadaceae; genus Sulfurimonas. The sequence goes on from CAZJRG010000012.1 coordinate 15,605, forward strand.
AGTGACGCCAAGAGTGTGAGCCAAAACGCCAAGGTTCTCATAGAAGCACAAAAAAGCGCTAACGTCATCTCTGTACTCAAACACTTTCCAGGTCATGGCTCTTCATTTGGTGATTCACACAAAGGTTTTGTGGATGTCAGCGAGAGTTGGAAAAGCGAGGAGCTCTCCCCTTATGAGCAGCTCATCGAGGGACTTGAAGTAGATGCCATTATGAGCGCGCATGTCTTTAACAAGCATCTCGATCCAAAACACCCAGCAACACTCTCGTACAACACCATCACAGAGCTACTGCGCAACTCCATGGGCTACAACGGTGTGGTCATCAGTGATGATATGCAGATGCGTGCCATTACAGAGCACTACACTCTCAAAGAGCGTCTCACTCTTGCCATAAACGCAGGGGTCGATATGCTGCTCTTTGGAAATCAGCTAGAGAGTATCACTCCAGACAAAATCATCCGAACCATCTTTCGTGAGGTAAAATCTGGTGCGATTGCGATTGAGCGTATCATCGAAGCCAATGCACGCATAGAAAACCTCCTCACAAAAGCCTCCATCATTCAAAAACCGATCACTTTTGGCGAAAAACGCCAAGCACTCACGCTTGAGTACATCAAAGAGCACTATGGGCTCACACCTAAAGAGATCACTATTGTGCCGCAGATGATAGTGCTTCACTGGACCGCGATGATGAGCCTTGAGGAGAGTTTTGCACATCTTGAGCCTGAGATACTCTCTAGTCAAAGAGTCGAGATATCTAAGGCCTCCTCGCTCAATGTCTCAGCACATTTTTTGGTAGATCGTGATGGAACTATCTACCAGCTTATGCCAGAAAACTTCATGGCTCGTCACACCATAGGACTCAACTACGTAAGCATTGGCATAGAGAATGTTGGAGGAGAAAACAACGAAAAAGAGGATCTCACAGACGCACAGCTGCATGCCAATGTACGTCTCATCAACTATCTTCAAGCAAAATACCCAACCATCACTCACCTCATCGGACACCATGAGTATCTTGCATTTGAGAAGAACGAACTCTGGATGGAGAGAGATGCGAACTACAAAACACTCAAAAAAGATCCTGGCGAGAAGTTCATGCAGGGTGTGAGAGATCTACTTGATTGGGAGTAGTTTTGCTCCTTTAGATTGGGCTATATTCTTTGGCTACTTCGCTCTTTTAGCACTTAGCTCCTACTGGTTTTCCCGCACAAAAATAGGCTCTTCAAGAGAGTTTTTCACCGCTTCAAACGCCATGCCCACCTTTGCAGTCGCCCTCTCCATCCTCGCCACTTCCCAATCAGCGGCAACCTTTTTGGGTGTACCCGAATTTGCTTACACCAAAGACTTCACGCTTATTGGTTTTTATGTAGTCTCGCTGCTCTCAGTGCTTTTCATATCAAAGTTTTTTGTGCCTGCGTTTTACGAGATGCGAGCTATCACTGTCTACGAACTTTTAGAGAAACGTTACGGCGAGAGTGCCAAACGCCAAGCAGGAGTCATTTTTTTATTGGGGCGTGTTTTAGCCAGTGGGGCAAGGCTCTACATCGCCGCCTTAGCGGTGAGCATGATACTCTTCTTGGACATCGCGTTTGCACACATGCTTCTCTCCATCGCCATTTTGGTCATCGGAGCTTTGGCATATGCTTACTTTGGCGGGGTAAAATCGGTCATCCTAAGCGACGTCATTCAAGCCTTTACCTACGTGAGTGCAGGCATTTTGGTGGCGTTTTATCTCTACTTCTCTTTAGAAAACATCGCTATTTTAGAGACACTTAGCGCTGCACAGAAACTGCGTTTGGTTGACACCTCGCTTGATGGAAACTTCAGTGTTTTTGCCCTACTTACAGGTTGGCTGCTTTTAAACATCGCCGCGTTTGGGCTTGACCAAGACTTAGCACAGCGTGTGCTTGCCTGCAAAAACAAAACAGAGGCGTCACACTCACTCATCTTCTCCATCCTCTTAAGCATTCCTATCGTTTTGCTTTTTTTGCTCATCGGAGCACTTTTGTATGTTTACTATCAAAACGCCACTGTATCGCAGAGTTTTGAGGGAGAAAAGATCACCATCTTCATGTACTACATCCTCCATGAGATGCCAGAGGGTCTACGAGGCTTTGTCACCGTTGGAGCCATCGCTGCGGCACTCTCAAGCACCAACTCCGTTTTAGCAGCCATGGCTTCGGTTGCCATTGAAGATATTTACCGTCCAAACAGACTCAAACGCCACCCGCAAACGCCAGAGGCACACTTCCTAAGAGCCTCTAAAAACGCCATACTTCTCTTCGCGCTTGCCCTCTCACTCATGGCGGTGGCAAGCTACTTTTGGCAGCGCTATGCTTCACTCTCGCTCATTGACTTCGCACTTGGGGTGATGGCGTTTACCTACACAGGGCTTCTTGGCGTTTACTTCGCCGCCATCTTCACTCGTCGTGGAAACGCCACTACCGTTGCACTCGCACTCGCTGGAGGATTTTTCACCGTTTTGGCTCTACAACCCTATACTTTTGGCATCTCCTTAGGATTTGCATGGCAGATAGTTCTTGGAACATTGGTCTCATTTTTGATTATGATGACACAAAAAGAAACACTCTAAAAAACGAACGCTAAAATCTATAATTTTTAATACTATTAAAAGTCTAAACTAAATAGAGTTGTTAAATATCACATAAGGGTTTTAAATGAAAGGAAAAGTATTAGATTACACTATTCAAAGCAGTTCGGGAGTTATCTCGGGAGATGATGGGCAGAGATATAACTTTAGCACTACAGAGTGGAAAGCAGACAAAAGTCCTGCAGTAAATCAAATAGTAGACTTTGCAGTTGATGGTCAAAACGCAACTGGAATTTATCTCGTACAGGGTGCGGCTATGTCAGGAGAAAAAAGTAAAATAGTAGCAGCACTCCTTGCGTTTTTCCTAGGTGGTTTAGGTATTCACAAGTTCTATCTTGGGTGTAACACTGCAGGTATTGTTATGCTTCTTGTATTTTTATTTGGATTTGTGCTTCTTGGTATTCCAAGTTTAGTGATTGGTCTTATCGCGTTTATAGAGTTCATCATCTACCTCATCAAATCAGATGCTGACTTTCAAACGATCTATGTAGATAACAAAAAGTGCTGGTTCTAAGAACTCACCTCTAAAAGATCACAAAGCACAACAAAGAGGCTACAATGCTACGATGAAAAAGAGCATTTTACTTCTTGAAGATGACTTAGCACTCAGCGAGACCATTGTAGACTACTTGGAGACCCAAGGTTTTTTTGTTATGGCGTTTTATGATGGCTTAGAGGCACAGCGAGCCATCTATGAAAAAAACTTTGACATCTATCTGCTTGATGTCAATGTCCCAGAGATAAACGGTTTTGAACTTCTAAAATACGCACGTAGTCAAGGCAAAACCACCCCCGCTATCTTCATAACCTCACTAAGCTCCATGCAAGATCTTGAAGATGGGTATGAGAGTGGTTGCGATGACTACATACGCAAACCTTTTGCTCTTAAAGAGCTCAAACTCAGAATCGAAACACTCCTCAAACGCGAGTTTTTTCATGCACCCTCGCCACTCCAAAACATCACTTTAAACACTCAGTATGACACTACAAATGAGACCCTCCTCATCGATGGAGATCCACAACCACTCAGCCAAAAAGAGTCTAAGCTACTCAAGCTCTTTTTACAACACCCAAATGCCCTGCTTACGCATGAACAGATCTATGAAGCACTCTGGGAGTGGGATGAAGAGCCCAGCGAAAGTTCCCTGCGCACCTATGTGAAAAATCTGCGAAAATATCTAGGAGGAGAGAGAATTGTCAGTCTTAAAAAACTTGGATATAAGTTTATCTCGTAGTGAGAAGAGCTCACTCAAGCGCTTTTTAGCGCTCTATCTCTTCTTCACGCTCCTCGTCATAGCACTCACCGCCACACTCTACTACAGCTCCCAAAAAGAGCTCGCCGCAAGCAAAAGAACCGTGGCACTAGAGGAGTACACCAACGACTTTATGAGCAGACTCGAAGAGCTTCAAAACGATGCCACAAACACGCTGCTCTACCCGTATGATGAGGGGTTTGAGACCTCGCTTTATGGAGACGACTACAAGATCATCTACTCCACGCTTAAGCACCCAAAGAGCGATCTCACCGAGGTCACCTACTCGCCAAACAAGATCATCCGCTACATAACGCAGCCCCAAAACTACTACTTACAAACCCGCTATATCGTCGTTGAGATAGCAGATGATGGCGTTTGGCTTTACAAGACGCTGCGCTCCATCCTTCTCTACTCTGTGCTTTTTTTGCTCTTTATGCTCATCGTGGGCTACTTTTTAGTCCGACTCTTTTTAAAGCCCATGCGTGATGCCCTCCTCTTACTTGATACCTTCATCAAAGACACCACCCATGAGCTAAACACCCCAGTAAGCACCATCTTAAGCAACATTGAGCTGCTTAAAGAGTCAGCACTTCAAGAAGGAACTCAAAAAAAGATCGTAAACCGCATCGACATCGGTGCCAAAACCATCTCAAACATCTACGACGACCTCACCTACCTCACGCTCCAACACAAGATACTCTCACACAACGAGCCCGTAGACCTCGCCGCTCTCTGCCTTGAGCGTTTGGAGTATTTTGAGAGCATGATGCAGATGAAAAAGATCCGCCTCACCCATCACATCACCCCAAAAATCACCCTCTTTGCGGACAAAAAAAAGCTAAGTAAACTCATAGACAACCTTCTCTCAAATGCCATAAAGTACAACAAAATAGGAGGCAGTATCGAGGTGACACTCGATTCAAAAAGCCTCACCGTTTATGATAGCGGCAGAGGCATCAAAGAGGAGGATCAAAAGTCAATATTTAAACGCTATGAGCGTTTTGACAAGAGTGTTGGTGGTTTTGGCATAGGGCTAAACATCGTCAAGATGATCTGCGATGAGTACGCCTTTGAGATACAGATAAGCTCAGAAGTTGAGAAGTTCACAAAAGTCACCATCGCGTTTTAAGACTCCACAATCACTCCACAATTTTTATTTATACTGCTCTCATAAATAAAAAAAGGAGTTTCAAATGAAAACACTCAACAAAACCTTAGCCATTTTAGCGACTCTAGGTGCACTTACTTTCGCAAACGCGACAGAAGGTGCAGATATTTATAGCAAATGTATCGCCTGCCACGGCGTGAACGCGGAGAAAAAAGCGATGGGTAAATCTCAAGTCATCGCAGGTTGGGAAGTAGATAAAACCATAGCCGCCCTCAAAGGCTACAAAGATGGAAGCTATGGAGGAGCTATGAAAGGTGTGATGAAAGGTCAAGTCATGCGTCTAAGCGATGCCCAGATAGAAGCAGTTGCCGCTTACATAGCGACCAAAAAATAGTCAAAAAAAAAGACAAAGGATAAAAGATGAAAACGCTACTCAAAACAGTTTTAACAACACTTATGTTGCTCTCTTTAGTCTCTACAGTCGCATCAGCCGATGCCAAAGCAGGACAAAAATACTACCTCAAAAAACTCAAAGTGTGCCAAAAAGATGGGCTCAAAAATGGTGCCATCTTTGCGACCAAACACACAAGAGGCGAATGGAGCACTCTCAAAGATGAGGGAAAGCTTATGGACGAGTGGCAAAACATCTGTCCCTCTGGCACAAAAAAGTTTACAAAAATGAAAGAAAAAGATACCACCAACCTCTACGATTTCGTCTGGAAATACGCAGCTGATGGTGAAGTGCCATCTTGTGGATAAAGCCTCTTTTTAAGTTTCCAGCTGCTCGCTGGAAGCCAAACCTCCGCCCATCACAAAAAGCAATGTCTCATTTAAATTCATAAAACTGTTTAAAATATAGACAAATCTCATCTACTTCCTATCTTGTTTGAAGTTATAATCCTCATAAATTTCTCTTAAGGATCTAAAAAATGGAAAATTTTGCAGATGTGCAGTATATTCTCACAAGTTTTTTGATGCTCTTTAGTGGTGCTCTGGTAATGTGGATGGCAGCGGGTTTTGCCATGCTTGAGACTGGACTCACTCGTGCTAAAAATAGCGTAGTCATTCTGCTCAAAAATATTTTACTCTACTCTATCGCTTCAATAATGTTTTACTTTATCGGCTACAAGCTTATGTATGGCGGCGGCGGTGCTCTTATGGGTGATATCGGTCTTGGTCTCTCTGGAATCACCTATGATGACCACTCTTTGATGGCTGACTTCTTTTTTCAAGTGGTCTTTGTGGCAACTGCTGCGTCAGTCATCTCTGGTGTTGTAGCAGAACGTATGAAGATATGGCCATTTTTGATCTTCGTTGCGTTTCTCACTGCGTTTATCTACCCTATCGCTGGACACTGGTCATGGGGTGGCTCTGCACTTGGAGGCTTTATGGATGGGTTTAGCGATTTTGCAGGCTCCACAGTTGTGCACTCCGTAGGTGGATGGGCAGCACTTGCTGGAGTGTTGCTCCTAGGTCCAAGAGAGGGCAAGTACACAAAAACAGGCTCCATTCGCCCAATTCCTGGCTCATCACTACCACTAGCGACACTTGGTACATTCATACTCTGGCTTGGCTGGTTTGGGTTTAATGGCGGTTCTGTTTTAGCCATGGGAAGTCGTGATGATATCGACTCCATTGCGGGTGTATTTGCCGCTACAAATATGGCCGCTGCGTTTGGTGGTATAAGTGCTGCAATTATGACACAGCTGCTCTACAAAAAAGTCGATCTCACTATGGTACTCAATGGCACACTCGCAGGACTCGTCGCTGTGACAGCTGCACCAAATGTAGGAATGATTGCCGCAAGCGTCGATGGCATTGTCGCAGGAATTTTAGTCGTCTATGCGGTGAGCTTTTTTGACAAGCTTCGCATCGATGATCCTGTAGGTGCACTCTCTGTTCACCTTGTAAACGGCATCTGGGGAACACTCGCCGTCGCCATCTGGAACCCTGAAGTGACCCTGCTTATGCAGCTCAAAGGCATAGTAGCTGTGGCATTTTTCACCTTCTTTGCCTCACTCATCGTCTGGTTTGTACTCAAACGCACTCTAGGCATAAGAGTCGATCCGATGCATGAGATGGATGGTTTAGATATTCATGAAACAGGGCTTGAAGCGTATCCTGAGTTTTCAAAAAACTAAAAAAGAGACACCATGTCAAAAAAAGATCTTTACATAAAACAGCTCAAAGATGCGAAGATTGAGCACAAAAAGTGGCTCAATCAGATAAGACTCATAGTCTCAGGGCTGCAAGATGATAAAAACGCCATTGCACTCAGTCCATCAGAGTCACCTTTTGGAGAGTGGCTCTACTCCAAAGCACTCGCTTACTCCATCTCTAAAAGTGCTCTGGTACTGAGTGAGATGGAGTTTTTGTTTGAGAAGTGCTATGAGGAGTATCACAAAATATATGGACTCTTACTTCAAGAGCGTCCGGGTCTGCTTGCCAATTTTTTTGGAAGCAAAAAAGCTTCACACTCAGACTACATGCTCGCCACTCAGTATTATGAAGCACTTTTAGGATACTCGGACAAACTCATTAGCAAGCTTCAACTATTTGAAAATCAGCTAAACGCGACTAACGAAGAGAAGTTTGAGCAGGCAATCGAAGATACTCCCACTCTAACGCAGGAGGAGAAAAGAGTGGCGTCAAAACCAAAAGAGCAGCGTTACTATCGCGGAAGTCTCATAGAGGATTAGTCCTCCCACTCCGTCACAAAAGTACGCTTGACTTCACCCTTAAAGGTGATCGTTCGCTCATTGACTCCTAAGTAGAGTCTCTCTTTGCTCGTGGGATAGACAAGAGTCTCCTCACCTACTTTGTGCTCCTGTAGTGCTCTGTAAAAACATGCCGCCATGCCCGTTCCGCATGCGAGTGTCTCATCTTCAACACCTCGCTCGTATGTTCGCACAAGCAGATCTTTTCCACTAACGCAGCATATATTTACATTTGCATTGTATTTGTGTCGTAAGAGTCTCGCCTCTTGTATGTCAAAATCACTCACATCCTCTTGTAGTGAGACGAGATGAGGCACGCCAGTATTGAGCAACCACCACTTTTTTCCACCATACTCTATGGCTGTTTCAATAATTTTAGGAGGTGTCAGCTCACTCATAACCATACCGCTCTTTTTGGTATGTTGTGTCACCTCTGCGTTTATAAGACCTGCTCCTGTCAAAAAACTCATCTTCTCTTTTGCTAACCCCGCGTTTAGCGCATAGTGAGCAGCAGCACGTGAACCATTACCACACATATCTGCATGGCTTCCATCAGCATTATAAAACTCCCACTCAAAATCATAGCGCTCATGCGGTACAAGGACTATAAGTCCATCTGCACCGACACCATTTTGTCTATGGCAAAGCTCACGAGCCAAATCATTTCTACTCGCTTTAACATCAGAGTGAAAGATCACAAAATCATTACCGCTTGCACTATATTTGGCTACTTGCATCGCTCATTTCCTATTTTTGATATTTTTGCTTGATTATTGAGACGAAATTTTCTACTTCGCTTTGGAGGTGTTTGAGGTCTTTGGAGTTGTCGATGACCCACGTGGCACGCTCGCGTTTTTCATCTATTGGCATCTGCGAAGCGATGCGTCGCTGGGACTCTTCAAGAGAGTAGCTGTTGCGTTTCATGAAGCGTTCAAGTTGCAACTCTTTTGGAGTGTATACAACGACACTCTCTTTTATGTCATAGCCACTGTTTTCAAAAAAAAGAGGAATGTCTATGAGGTAAGGAAATTTAAATCCATCTTGTTTCTCACTGCGCTTGAGAATCTCTTGACGAATTTTTGGATGTAAAAAATCTTCAAGGATTTTTTTATCGGCTGCATTTGCAAAGATGTGTGCACCGAGTTTTGCCCTATTTACTTTCGCTCCAAGCAGATACTCTTCGCCAAAAGTCTCACCAACCCAAGCCGCGTTTGCATCAAGAATCTCATGACTGATAGTGTCGGCATCGATGACGCGCATACCATTGAGTGCCAAGAGCGAAGCAACCGTGCTTTTACCAGTGGCGATGCCTCCTGTTAGAGCAATGGCATATTCAAACGCCATTAGTTTTTGATGATGCCTAAGTAAGTTTTTCTGATGTAGTTACCCATCGCAAATGCCGCTGGATGGACATCACAGTTGTAGTATGAGAGCCCATCAAGCATATCTGCACGATGTAAAATGATGTCAGCTGTTGGGTGATACTCTTTTGAAGCCAAAAGTGCCGTCTCACCATTACCGATGTTAAAAGGCATAACTACCTTCGCATATTTTCCTAAGATGCTTATGATCTGCTTGTTCTCTTCAACATTATCAAGTGATGGATGCGTCGTAATGAGCAAGCCATCAGCTTTTAAAACGCGGTTCATGTGTGCGTATCCAGCAGCATCACTTTGCATCTCGGAGATGACAACATCATACTTTCCATCTGCACAGCCACGAAGAGCTTCTATGTTAGCAGCTATAGTATCAACGCTCACTCCCTCGTGTCTTTGCACCTCTTTTTCTAATCCTGCAGCATTGTTGCTGATGAGGAGTACATTTTTTGGATCTTTGTTAGTACAAAGTGCCGTATGTACCATCATTTCGTTATAAATAAATTCTTTCATAGTTTATTTTTTCCTTATTAATTCGTGCGATTTTAGCCACATTTGAATTAATTTAACTTAATATAGATATAATCCCATAATATTTATAAAACTTTAAAGGTAGACAAATGGACGTAAACAAAATACGAAAATTCTGTAGAATTTTTAGAATCGTAGTAGGTGTTGCCCTCATTGCAACAGGATTTATCACAGGAAATTACTGGTTTTTCCTAGGTATTATCCCACTTCTTGCTGGTGCTACAAACTTCTGTCCACTCTGCCTCATCACAAAACAGTGTGATCTTCCAAACACGAAAGAGAGTTAAGATGAGTCAGATAAGCTACAAAGATGCTGGTGTCGATATAGATGCAGGAAACAGCTTCGTTGAGAACATTAAACCGCTTGTAAAATCTACGCAAATTCCTGGTGTTTTAGGTGGCATTGGTTCATTTGCCGGTGCGTTTGAACTCCCAAAAGGTTTTCGTGAGCCTGTGATGCTTGCAGCTACTGATGGTGTAGGCACAAAACTAAAACTAGCCATAGATAGCGGCATTCATAACACTGTCGGCATAGACCTTGTAGCAATGTGTGTTAACGACCTGCTTTGTAACTTTGCAACACCATCATTTTTTCTTGATTACTATGCTACAGGAAAACTCGATGTCAAAAACGCAACGGCAGTTGTAGCAGGGATTGCCGAAGGGTGTAAACGCAGCGAATGTGCACTCATAGGTGGAGAAACCGCTGAGATGCCAGGTATGTACTCACATGATGACTACGATCTCGCAGGATTTGCCGTAGGTGTTGCGGAGAAGTCTGAGATGGACAGAGTAAGTCTTGTTCGCGCGGGTCACAAACTCATCGCCCTTCCATCATCAGGTCTTCACTCAAATGGTTTTTCACTTGCAAGAAAAGTTCTTTTTGAAAAAATGGGTATGAAGTTTGAAGATGAGTTCAACGGAAAACCGCTCATAGAAACACTACTAGAGCCTACAAACATCTATGTAAAAACATTTAAAGCTCTTAAAAACGAGATAGTCGCTATGGCACATATTACAGGTGGGGGCATCGTAGAAAATCTCCCACGCGTACTTCCAGAGCACCTTATGGCAGAAGTAAAAGAGGATGCCATCAAAGTCCTTCCTATCTTTGAACTCATGAGCGAGCATATAGAACGTTCAGAGATGTTTAGAGCATTTAATATGGGTGTAGGAATGATTCTCGTAGTAGAAGAGAACAATGTCGCAAAAGTCTTAGAGAGTGCAGAGGGATCTTATCTTATAGGTGAGATAAAAGAGGGTAAACGCGAAGCTAAACTCATTTAGCCTCGTGTCAAATTTTTGCAAAAGGGACTTGTCCCTTTAAGCATAAAATAACTTTAGTCGCCTAAGCGGCGCAAGCGTAGCAAAAGGGACTTGTTCCTTTTGCGGTATATTATTTAAACGGCTTCTCAAGCTCTTTAGTAATAGCTCCAGGAACTGTAGCAATCCCCATAAATCCACCCATATCAAGCAACGGATACGAAATAGCGATGTAGTACTTCGCGTTTAACGCTTTAGCTTGTCCATTTTCGATGCTTACACACCATGGAAGTATCGCCGCATTTTGACGACCTATCTTCTCAACAAACTTCTTCGTTCTCTTGTCAAGTTCATACCCTATAAGCGTGCTTGTCTCAGAGAGTTTAAGCTCAAACACCACGTTTTTGCCTTTTTTGAACTTTTTAGCTTTGGCAAGTGTCGCTTCAGTTGACGCACCAGCTTCTCCAAGCATATCAGGCTCTTCATAGTATGGCATACCCATCATGAAGTGATACCCAGCCAAATCATCAAACGCAAGCTTGTCTGGAGAATCGCTTAGACCTGCAAACGCACCTTTGATCTTCTCTAAAGCACCGCCAAACACTTCGTGGTTATACTCTTTTTGCATAAATGCTTTTCCGAAGTACACAGGGTTGGTGAAGCTTATCTTTTTCTCTTTGTCATCAACAAAAACGCGGCTCACCGCAGCAAACGCACGTCCGCTTTTTGCCGCTTCAGCTTTCATGGCGTCATTTGTAAAAACGATAGTCGTACCCTTTTTTACTGGAGAGTATTTTGCCACGATGGTAAACCCAGCAGCCTCTAAAGCTTTTGCTACACTCTTTGCATCCATGTGTGCACCCGTGAGGTAAGTGTTGACGTCTTTACCCTCAAGTCCAGTTGCCGCAGGAGCCACAGGAGCTTTGCTCACCATCGACTCATCGGCAAAGTAGTTTTCAGCCCAGCCGATTGGCTTGAGCTCGTAGGTTTTTGGCATATATGAAGCGTTAAGAACCGCCCCTATGAAAAGGAGTGCTAGAAGTATTTTTCTCATATCTCTTTACCGCCTAACTCTTTCATAAGAGAGATGATCTCATCATCAATTTTTTTCGTCCACTCAACATGAGCAGGATCTTTAAACTCCATTACCGCTGTCCAAACTGAAAGTCGTGGCATACCTACGACCATTTTGTTTGATCCCTCTTTGATGTAGAAGTACATTGCACACGGTGCGAAGATACCAGCATCTGGACGACCTTTGTTAAAGATGTTGTACGAAAACGTAAAGTGACAAAGACCATAAACGAAGAACTGGTCATACCCTTTCATAGGCATCTCAAGATCCTCTTCGTAAGTCGCGTGGTAGTTTTTAAAACCAGCGATGATGTACTTGTGCTCTTCAAAAAGCGCTTCAAACTCACCTTGGAAGTTCTCAGTCCACTCAGTGACGTCTCCGCTTCTGTCTACTTCAAACTCAAAAGTCATCATAGGTTTTGCAGGGAGCTTGCCGCTAAACTTCGTCTCAACCACTTTACCACCAAAAAACTTGCTAACGTAAGCATCAAGAGGTTTGTACATATCTACAAACGCCGCTCTATCTTTAGCGTTTGTGATGCCTGTGATGTCAGCCATCGTATTTGGGTCGATATGACCTACATAAGTGACGTTTTCAGACTTTTTTTTGTAGATGAGAAGGTTGAACGGCGCAAATCCAGCCGCTTGTGGAGAGGACTCCAAGATGTCGTGAAGCGCTTTGTCGTTAGAGATAGAGAAAAAACCTAAGTTGTCAAGGTTTGTCGTCCAAGCTTTGTCGTAGTCTGGGTCTTTTGGATTTCCATAGCGACCTTCGTAAGCGTCGTTGATCTTCTCGTGTGGATCTGAAACACTAAACCCTACCGCCTCTTCAAGTGAAGGCAGAAACTCTTTTTCATACTTCTCTTCTTGATCTCCATCTATCACGTTAAAACGTGCAGCGGGTGCCGAAAACGCCATGCTAGCCGCAAGCGAGAGCAGAAGTGTTGATTTTATTAGATTGTTCATCATTTGGTTGTCCTTATGTTGTTTGTTTGCGAAATCATCAAAAATATATCACAAACGATTGAGGCTTATTTTAGCATAAAAAATTTGTGAAACGGCCATATTTTGAAAAACTTCATCCCCAAGAACAGGGGCGAAGCAAGAGATGAAACGCAGCCCAAAAGTGGGTGGCGTTTTATGTAAGGAGAATTTCTAACTTTGGATTAGAAAGCGTAGTTAAGACCAACGCTTACAGATGTTTGAGAATGCTTAGTTGTGATTACTGAACCACCCCAGTCAGCAGTACTTTCAGTTTCTGGTGCATATGCAAGTGCTAAATCTACAGATGTAGTTTTAGAAACATTATATGTACCACCTGCTGTAATGTGTGACTCTACAGTTGCAGGGAATCCTAAGTTGTTTAATGCATTAGTAAGTGGACCAGGTACAACTTGAGTCGCAGCAAATCCTTGCTCAGAAATTGGACTTTCAGAATAGTTATAACCAACACGTGCAGCCCATCCTTCTGTAGCATACTCGTATCCGATTATATATACATCTTGATCATCCCATAAGAAATCTTCATAACCTTTCGCTTTTGACCAATTAATACGTTTATAGTCTACTGCAATAGTATGTTCATCCATATTGTAGCTCAAACCAATTCCATACTCTTCTGGGGTTGAAAGTTTGTCATTATCATAATTCGTAATTCCAAAACCACCCATAGCTCCACTCAACTGACCTTTATACTCCATATCAATTTGTGATTTATAAGTAGCACCAATCGTTAAGCCATCAACTTCATAAGCAGCACCAAGATTTACACCAAATTGAAGATCTTGAGCTACACCAGCACCAAAAAGAGCACCGTTATTATAGTTAATATCTAAAGAGCCATATTGAAGAAGAGGTGTTACAGCTATACTAAAACCATCAACCGTGTATGCAAGCGGAACACCGAACTGCATTAGTTGAAGATTTGTTACCATCATAAAGTTTGATGCTTCTTCTCTGTAATCGACACCCATTCCAGCAGTACCCCACATACCGATACCAGCATGAAAATTATCAGTAATTTTACTAGCAAGTGACACAGATGGAATTACATTCATATCAGCATCACTATCAAAAGAACCTCCACCCATTCCAGTGTCAGCTTTAACCTTTGGCATAAATATTGTGCCAGCAAACTGAACTTCCGTACCTTTAACTGATGTAATAAGAGCAGGGTTCACAAGTGCAGATTCAGCACCATGACTCATACCGATACCTACACCACCCATACCGCGTGCTTTAGCACCAACACCGATTAAGTTTGAACCATTTGTTGCAAATGCAGAAGTTGCACCTAAAGCTAAAGCAGCTACTACTGCTAGTTTAATTGTTTTTTTCATTTTCTCTCCTCAGAGTAATTGTTGTGATCTAGCCAAAGCTATTTCGACTGCAGACATTGTAGGTGATGTAATTTTAAATGAAACTGAATAGAAATGAAGTAAATATAAGATTTTTTAATGTCTAAAAATGAAGAGTCCATTTATATCATAAAAATATATGAATATTATAAATATTTGCCCATTTTTTACACAATAAGATCAAATATAAAAGAAAAACTTATCTATAAGCCCATAATGATAAGAAAATCATAACATTTACAAAATGTGATAAAGTTATCACAAGTGAGAAGATTTGTAACATTTTTATCACAGCCTAAAATGCATTCTTATGCACTCAAAACATACAACTAGCGAAAAACAGGAGTTTTGTAGATACTCATGTTAAAATGAAGAAATAAAGCACCTTCCACAAAAGCTCATCAAAAGTAAATATACAATAAACCCCAACCAAAAAGACAATAGAACCAATAAAAAGGAGAGAGTCAAAA
>CAZJRG010000013.1:0-30292 GCA_964548435.1 uncultured Sulfurimonas sp.
AGAGTGTATGTGCGTCCGTAGCTCAGCTGGATAGAGCACTGGTTTGCGGTACCAGCGGTCAGGGGTTCGAATCCCTTCGGGCGCACCATTTTTCCTCATTTTATAAGCAATCAAAATGAATTCATCAACTTCTAAAACTCTTAAGGTTTATCATAAAAGATCATTTTTATAACTTACCAAATATCTTTATAATGAAACTCAAACTATAATCCCACCATGAAATTTATACTCCTTATATTGGCTCTCTTGTTGAGTGCTTGTAGTGTCAAAAATTACGAAACGACACAGACAAAACTCATCACCATCAAAACATCAAAGTTAAAATTTTCTGACTTAGGATACATCAGAAATACTCAAAATGCTGTTGAGTTAGAGCTTTTTGTCGCTGGGAAATCTGTCTTTTTGGTGGCATTTGATAGGGATGTTTGTACACATAAAGGGTGTATGAGTCGCTCCGCGTTTAATGAAGATTTTTTGACTTCAGCATATCCAGATGAGCTTTTACAAAACATTATCTTGGGAAAAACTATTTATGATGGCGTGGGCAAGAGAAAGAGCGAGAAGGGTTTTACACAGCGTTTGCAAAACAGCAGTGTCGATATTATCTATAGAGTCGATGCAATGGAGATCTATTTTAAAGATACAAAAAACAAAATACTTATCAAAATCAAGGAGATAGAGTAGTGGCAAAGTTTGTAGGAGCACATACATCGGCAAGTGGCGGCGTTTATAACGCCATCTCTCACGCTCAAGAGATAGGGGCAAAAGCGTTTGCGCTTTTTACCAAAAATCAGCGCCAATGGGTCGCCAAAGAGCTAGATGGCGAGACTATTGAGAAGTTTAAGGAGATGTTGAGGATGAGTGGCATTTTGCCTAAGCATGTGTTACCACACGACTCATATCTTATAAATTTAGGACATCCAGAGAGAGATTCGCTTGAAAAAAGTAGAGTGGCGTTTATAGATGAGCTCAAACGCTGCGAACAGCTTGGACTTGACAGACTCAACTTTCACCCAGGAAGCCACCTAGAAAAAGTGGCGAAAAAAGATAAAGAAAATCTCGCAGTGATGAAACCCATAGAAGACAAGTGCCTTGACACCATCGCCGAGTCCATAAACATGGCGTTAGACCAAACGCAGGGAGTTTGTGCCGTTCTTGAAAATACAGCGGGTCAAGGAAGTAACTTAGGGTGGCGTTTTGAACATCTTGCCCATATAATTGACAAGGTCGAAGATAAGTCACGAGTTGGCGTTTGTATAGATACTTGTCATATGTTTACGGCTGGATATGACATACGAACACGCCAAGCTTATGATGCTACCTGGGCTGCGTTTGAAAAAGTTGTTGGATTTGAGTATCTAAAAGGGATGCATCTTAATGACTCAAAACCACCTCTTGGAAGTCATGTCGATAGACACCACTCTTTAGGAAAGGGCGAAATCGGGCTTGATGCATTTAGATTTTTGATGCAAGATGAGAGAATGGATGATATTCCTTTAATTCTTGAAACAATAGATGAGACAATCTGGAAAGAGGAAATCGCACTGCTTTATAGTTTTGTAAATTAAGAGACAATAGTGTAACATCTAGAAAATTCATACAAAAAAAGGGAAAATATATGAAAAAAATAGTTTTAAGTTCAGTAGTGGCATGTTCGCTTGTGATGGCGGCGGGATACAAAATACCAGAGACTTCGACAAACTCCGTGGCACTCAGCGGGGCGAATATCGCGCACTCCAAAGGAGCAGACGCGGCTTACGACAACCCTGCGAATATGGTCTTTATGGAGAATAAAAATCATATGGAAGCAAACTTGATGTATCTGAATACTTCGGCGACGAAGTACACACCAGCTGCGGGTAATTCTATAAACGCGGATGCGCAAGACTTTTTGATTCCTTCGCTTCACTACGTTTCGCCTAGTCTTGGCGAAAGTGGTGCTAGAGTGGGGCTAAGCATCGCTGTTCCTGGGGGTCTTAGTAGAACTTGGAATGATGCTCCTGCAACATTGAGTGCTGAGGAGTTTACACTTCAAGTCGTGGAGATAAATCCAACTGCCGCGTTTAAGCTTGGTGATAAAGTGGGTGTAGCAGTTGGTTTTCGAGCTGTTCACTCTTCTGGAGTTGTTAAAGCATCACCTACGCCATCATCTGTCCACATGGAAGGTGACTCTTTAGATTTTGGTTACAACTTCGCACTCGCATATCAACCAGTAAAAGAATGGAAAATAGGTTTAACATATCGCTCTCAAGTGAATTTAACAGAAGAAGGGAGTTCGGATTTGATTTTGGCACCTTCTCATGCTCTTAATAATAGATACGATGCAACAGTCAGCATCCCACTTCCAGCAACTTTCAATGCGGCTATAGCTTATACATTTCCAACAAAAACAACGGTGGAATTTGTGTATGAAAAAAGCTATTGGTCAGCTTATAGAAATCTTGATTTTAATTATGCGAACACGACTATTGAAAACCTTGCTTTTGGTCAAAGCCGTGCAAAAGATTGGAGAGATACAAATGCCTATCGTTTAGGTATTACACAAGAGCTTGATAGCCTTACATTAATGGGTGGTTTGGTCTTTGATGATGCGGCAGCACCTAAGAAGACACTGGGCTTCGAGTCTCCAGATAGTAGATCTATGGCGTTTTCTTTTGGAGGACGTTACCAGATTGATGAGAGCTTGGATGTTGGTTTAGCGGGTCTGTACTCTATGAAAGATGATAGAACCATTAATGCTGCTGATGCAAACATATTTGGTATCAACGGCGAATTCACAAACTCAAACGTCATCATCATCTCTGCTGGCGTTGGGTATAGATTTTAAGGAAATATTTGAAAACATTAGTTAACTTTCTCTCAAGTAAGGATGTCTCCAAAAGTGAGATTTTCCAGCATCTTAAGTGTGAACCTGTAGAGGCAACACTTCTGCAGCATATTGCCAAAAAATATATGAAAGGCGAGGATGATGTCCTTGTCTTAGAGCTTCTTCAAGAGATCTATCCGAGTAAAAACTATGAACATCTTGGGCATCTCAAAGAGGTGAAAAATCTTCTTGAACTTGGCTGGCTACATCAGCAGAGTTTTACTCCGATGAAGATCTCAGAAGTCACACCTCTTGAACTTCTCAACACCGCCGTAGGACTCACTCCTGTATTTTTGCGTTTGCTTCAGGAGGGAACACTAGAGTCTGAGTTGCCAGAGATAAAACCCTATGCTGATCACCTCGAGTATCTTCAAGATCAGTTCTTTCGCATAGAGCTTTATCAGAAGATGAGCTCCATACGTCAAAATGTACATGAGCACTCATTGGGTATTGACAGAGTTCAAAATAAGCTTAAACATCTTGAAAAAAGAATTCAAGAGAGAGTGGCACAAACCTCTCAAAATCTTGTCTTAGATAAGTTTTTTAAACAAAAAAAGATGAATAGTTCTGAACAGGTTATTTTTATCGCACTTTTAAGAGAAGAGTACAGTTCAAACGACAACTCACTGCGTGAGATGAACACCTTAATAGACTTGATCTCTTTTGATGAGTATGAGCGAATTAAAAATCGTTCATTGCTTGAAGATGGTTCAAACCTTTTAAGTAACTCTATTATAGATTATGAAGAGATGCTTAACCCTTTTGGAGGTATAAGTCGCTCTTTTTATATTGTAGATGAGGTTTTACAAAGTATTATCCATCCAAATAAAAGTAAAAAAGTAACACGCTTAAAACTTGGTGCACTTATAGAAGAGCAAGATATTTTTGAGCTTATTGATAGTGATACCTCTTTGGAAGA
Organism: uncultured Sulfurimonas sp.; assembly: GCA_964548435.1. Lineage (GTDB taxonomy): Bacteria > Campylobacterota > Campylobacteria > Campylobacterales > Sulfurimonadaceae > Sulfurimonas. The sequence goes on from CAZJRG010000013.1 coordinate 3,786, forward strand.
TGTTGTTCTCAATGAAAAAACTCAAGAGACTCTCGAAAACTTGATGCGCCAGATGGATAAAAAAGTAGCCTCGCGTTTGGTTGATTGGGGCATAAAAGACAAAAAAAGCGGCATAGACGCTCGCATCATCTTTTATGGTGCGGCTGGAACAGGGAAGACGATGACAGCTTATTCACTTGCTAAATCCCTCAAACGCCAAGTGCTTGCGTTTGATTGTTCTAAGATTCTCTCTATGTATGTTGGAGAGAGTGAAAAAAATGTCCGTAAGATTTTTGATACATTTTATGAGTTAAGCGAAAAAACCAAAAGCGAACCCATACTGCTACTCAATGAAGCTGATCAGTTTTTAGGGGCTAGAAGCAGTGGAAACCTGACAGGCTCAGATCAGATGCATAATCAGATGCAAAACATCTTTTTGGAACAGATTGAGAAGTTTAGAGGTATGCTGATTGCCACGACAAATCTTCTGGAAAACATAGATAAAGCCTTTTCACGGCGTTTTGATTATAAAATAGAGTTCAAAAAGCCTACACAAAAGCAGCGCGAAACTCTTTGGCAGAAGATGCTTCCAAAAAGTGCTCCTTATGAAGACTCATTTGATATCGCGGAGTTGGCAACATACTCTCTTACTGGTGGACAGATTCATCTTATTATAAAAAATACTGCATACAAAGTTGCAGTCCGTGATGAGCCAATGTTTCGTTTAAAAGATTTTATTGATGAGATTGGACGTGAAAAAGATGCTAGTTTTGACTCTGAAAAATCAATGGGTTTTTTAAATAAATGAGAGCTGTTTCAGCTCTAAACAAGAAATAATATTACAAATTTACACACTTTTTAGAGCTCTTTGATTCCTATGTTTCATAAGGTGACAAATTTCTAGAGTTCCTCTCCCATAAATATTTTTTTAATACTCTTTTTGATATAGTTAATTAGCTGTTTTTTCTTGGATGGAATAATAGAAAATAATGTTTGAATGTAAAGGTAGGTTATATGGAGCATATAGTGACTTCAAATCCTTATTTTGGGGTGTTTGTACTCTTTGTTATAACTTTTGGTGCTTTTATTGCCACGACTATCATCGCACGTTTAGCGAGTCGTGCATTAGCTGCAAAAGATAGTGAAAAAATCAAACTTTCGGTTTACGAGTGTGGACCTGAAGTAACAAAACAGCCAAACAGAATTTCGCCACAGTTTTATCTCTTTGCACTTCTCTTCTTACTTTTCGATGTAGAGATTGTGTTTATGTTCCCGTGGGCGATTGACTTTAAGCTTTTGGGATGGTTTGGATTTGCTGAGATGCTAATGTTTATTTTGCTTTTAGCGATAGGATTTGTTTATGCTTGGAAAAAAGGAGCGCTAGAATGGCACAACATAAAGTAAATTATACACAAGATGGTGGTTTGCCCGTTGCACTTACAAGTATTGATAAGATAGTAAACTGGGGTCGCTCGAACTCACTTTGGGCTCTCACTTATGGACTTGCATGTTGCGGGATTGAGATGATGGCATCGGGTGCATCGCGTTTTGACTTTGACCGCTATGGAACAATCTTCCGTGCTTCGCCGCGTCAAGCTGATGTTATGATTGTTGCTGGAACTTTGACAAAAAAACATGCAGAGTTTATTAAGCGTCTTTATGATCAGATGACTGAGCCAAGATGGGTTATCTCTATGGGTTCATGTGCAAACACTGGCGGAATGTTTAACACTTATGCAACTGTGCAAGGGTGCGACAGGGTTATACCTGTGGATCTCTATCTTCCAGGGTGTGCACCACGTCCAGAGACACTTCAGTATGGTGTTTTGCTCTTGCAAAAAAAGATTCGTGCTAACAAAGCTGGTAATGCACAAAAACCAAAAAGGCTGCTGTAATGAGAGCTTATAAACCTAAAGACAATGTGCAGGCAAAAGCATACTACACAGACAGATACTATGTCGCTCCACAAGTACCAAAAGAGGCAGTTGAGAGTGATGCGGTTTTTGCAGCTGACTTGGCTACGATTAGTGCCGCGTTTGAAGTTAAAGATGCTTACATTCAAGTTGGACAGATGGTTGTTTACATTAATGCTAAAGATATATTTGGTGTTTTGAAGTTGATGAGAGATGAGCTCTCATATACACAACTTTCAGAGATGTCCGCAATTGACTGGTTGGCTAAAGATAATACATTTGAGATCTTTTACCAGATGCTCTCAATGAGTAAACGCAAGCGTATACGTATAAAATATTTCATACAAAAGGGTCAGGCAGTCGATTCGGTTGAGAAGCTCTTTAGAAGTGCTGATTGGTCTGAGCGCGAAATGTTCGATATGTTTGGTATAGAAGCAAATAACCATCCATTTATGAAACGTATCTTAATGCCGTACGATTGGCAAGGGCATCCACTCCTTAAAACATACCCACTTCAGGGTGATGAGTTTGCTGCATGGTATGAGGTCGACAAAATATATGGAAAAGAGGCTCGTGACATTATAGGCCCAGAGATTCGAGATACAGCAAGAGTTGACAGATATGACTCAGAGCGTTTTGCCCGTCTTGGATTTGAAGTGCCTAAGGGAACAAAAATCACAGGTGATGAGCCGAGAAATATTGATGCTTATCAAGAAGAGGGCGGTGTTTTCTTGATTAAAAAATTTGACAAAGAGTCATCAAAAATTATTGATGATCCACAAAGATAGGTGAAGTTATGGCACAAGTAAAAAACAGATTAACACCGTTTTTTGAAAATATCACATTTGATAGAAACGATAGTGAGGTAATTCTTAACTTCGGTCCACAGCACCCTTCAGCACACGGGCAGTTGCGTTTGATGTTGCATATGCAGCAAGAGCAGATTGTAAAAGCACATCCAGATATTGGATATCTTCACCGTGGTATGGAGAAGATGGCTGAAAACATGATTTATAATGAGTTTATGCCTACAACGGATCGTATGGACTATATTGCTTCATCATCTAACAACTATGGTTTTGCACTAGCAGTAGAGAAGCTCATCGGACTAGAGGTACCCCGTCGTGCTAAAGTCATTCGTATGATGCTTTTAGAGATAAATCGACTTATGTCGCACCTATTTTGGTTGGCTACGACTGCTTTAGATATTGGAGCAATGACAATCTTCCTTTATGCATTTAGGGAGAGAGAGTATCTTATGGACATTATTGAAGGGTATTGTGGTGCACGTTTAACACATGCTGCTATACGCATTGGTGGTGTTCCTTTAGATATTCAAGATGGATTTATCGAGCAACTTAGAACATTTTTGGATAAGCTTCCGCAAAATATCAAAGATTATGAAGATTTACTAGATACAAATCGTATTTGGCTTATGAGAATGGAAGAGGTTGGTGTGATCTCAACAGAGATGGCACTCTCTTGGGGATGTACTGGTCCAATGCTTAGAGCTTCAGGTGTAGCTTGGGATATCAGAAAAGAGGAACCTTACGAGCTTTATGATGAGGTTGAATTTAAGGTACCGTATTCTGATAAGGGTGATAACTTTGCACGCTACCGTATTTATATGGAAGAGATGAGAGAATCTGCGAAGATTTTGTATCAGACTATAGATATGTATGAGGCTTGTGTGAAAGATAATCAGACAGAGTTGATGGCACATGCTCCTAAGTATATTTCAGCACCGAAAATTGATATCATGACACAAAACTACTCTTTGATGCAACACTTTGTGCTTGTAACGCAAGGGATGCGCCCACCTGTTGGTGAGGTTTATGTAGCTACTGAATCTCCAAAAGGTGAGCTTGGATATTACATCAACTCACAAGGTGGACCTTATCCATACAGACTCAAACTTCGTGCACCATCATTTTGGCACACAGGAATTCTTACTGATCTGTTACCTGGTCATTATATTCCAGATGTCGTTTCAATAATAGGAACTACAAATATAGTATTTGGTGAGGTTGACAGATGATTAGCTTAAGAAAAGCAAAGAGCTTTGCTTTTTTAAGCGAAGTTATTTTTGACAAAAAAGTTTTCGTGCGAAGCCAAGTTGATAGTAAGGATGCGAAATAATGAAACGATATGATCTTAGACACTTAAAAGATGGTTTCGAACCACGTATGCGAGAGATATTGGCGCAGCATAAGGCTGGTGAGGTCGGTATATTTTTATTTGAAATTGGTGATTTTTCAACTGTGCAACGCAGTGCAGATCTTGTGAGAGAGGCAGGATATGAACTCCTAAACTCTTTAAAATTTAATGAAGTCGACTGGACAGTCGTAGTTAAAAAATAGGTAAGTAAAAGAGATGAGTCTACTTATGAGTGAAAATAGTGCAGAATTGGAGTTATTTCAAAATTTTATGAATGCATATAGCTCAGTAAGTAATTTAAAACAGTATACGGGTTCTATGGATCAACTCAAAAAATCAGATGGCGTTATAGTTTTTGGAACTAGAGTGGCTTCTGAAGAGAGTGAGGTTTTTGAGGTGCTTAAAGGTTTGAAAGAGAATAGAGATGCTGAAGTTGTCTATGCACATCCACTTGAAGATGTTGCAATGCAAAAGATAGCAGCACAGTTTGTGAAATACGAACCTGGAGCTGAAGAGGGCATAATGGCTCTTTTTGCAAACTACTTCCTAAAAGATGCAGAGTTGGATAGTGAAATAGTTGCATTTTTGAGTGATCTTGATCTAGGTTACTTGGAAGCTGAAAGTAATGTCGCACAAGAGGAGTTTGAAACCATGGTTCAACTCTTTCAAGACAAAAAAAACAAAGTATTCGTTGTTGGAAGTGATTTGATGGCACACAAAAGAGCAAAAAATATTGCAAAGCTGTGTGCTATCATTGAGCAGAGTTCTGATTTTTCTTTTCTGATACTTCCAGCAATAGATGGACCTTGTGGTACTTTTGCAGATGAGACAGTAAGTCCAAAACTCGAGAGTGTTGCGGAACTCCCCGAGTTTAATGGAACAGTAATTTACAATATAAAAGATCGAGTATCAGGTGATAATAGCCTGCGTGGTTCTGAACAGTTTGCCAAGGCGGCTAAGATTTCCAATGGAGATTTTGTCACAGTTTCATTTGGTGGGCAGACTATAGATAGATTGTTTAAGATTGAAGATGGATTAAAAGGAACAATTGCTATTAATCCTACGTTTGATATAACCATTGATCCTAGAAGATATAAGTTTGAGAGATCTCAAATAAACAAAATTAATCAAAATAGTGAGAGTAACAATGAGTAACAATATTACAATACACATAGATGGTAGAGAGATACAAACGCAAGAGGGGGAGACAATATTAAACGCGGCTCGAGCGAATGATATATTTATTCCCGCTATTTGTTACTTGACACGCTGTAGTCCTACATTGGCGTGTCGAATTTGTCTTGTTGAGGCTGATGGAAAACAGGTTTATGCTTGTAATGCAAAATCCAAAGAGGGAATGAGTGTTACTACAACAACACCAAATATAGAGTTAGAACGTCGTGCAATTATGGAGGTTTATGACGTAAACCACCCTTTGCAGTGTGGCGTTTGTGATCAATCAGGTGAGTGTGAACTTCAAAACTATACACTTGAAGTGGGTGTTGACTCGCAAAGTTATGCTATCAAAGATGTAGACAGAAGTTCTCATGATTGGGGACATTTGCACTATGATCCAGGTTTGTGTATTGTATGTGAGCGTTGTGTTACTGTTTGTAAAGATATGATTGGTGACAACTCTTTAAAGACAATAGCAAGAGGTTCGGATGCTATTGATGCATCTTATAAAGAGAGTATGCCAAAAGATGCATATGCAATGTGGAATAAACTTAACAAGTCAGTCATTGGGCTTACAAATGGAACAGATGTTCTTGATTGTACCTCATGTGGTGAGTGTGCAGCGGTTTGTCCAGTTGGTGCATTAGTTGATACAGAGTTTATGTATAAATCAAATGCTTGGGAACTCAAAAAGGTACCAGCAACATGTGGGCACTGTTCTGCTGGTTGTCAAATAAGCTATGATATCAAACACACAAGTGTAAGTGATTCAAACGACAAAATCTATCGTGTTACAAATGAGTGGAACTATGTATCACTCTGTGGTGCAGGACGTTATGGGTTTGATTATCAAAATGCAGATGTGACGAAAGATGTCAGTGCATTTAATGCTGCTGTGGCTGCATTTAAAAAAGCGGATACTATCAAGTTTACATCAACTATCACAAATGAAGAGGCTTTGATTTTGCAAAAACTCAAAGAGAAGTTTGGATATAAGCTTGTAAATAGTGAAGCACAAGCATTTCAAAGCTTTTTAAGTGAGTATTCTAAAGTTAGCGGGAAATCTCTTTATTCAACGAATTTAAAAGAGGTGGCAAATACTAACTTTATCGTGAGTGTTGGAACAGCTATAAAAAGTGACAATCCAAATGCAAAATATGCTCTTAATAACTCATTGACAGTAAATAAAGGTGCGGGGCTCTATTTTCATCCTGTGCCAGACCCTGTAGTAGATGCGATGGGCAAAAATCTTGTGAGTATTCACCATAAACCACTACAAGAAGAGGCGATTTTATATCTCCTTTTAGATCTATTTGCAGATAAAACAAAATTACCTCAAGAAGTTGTAGAGTATTTGGCTTCATTCCATACACATTCGACAAAAATCGTCGAGGAGACCGTCAAAGAGAAAGTTATAGAGATCACTACAGTAATAGAGATGGATCCAGATACTGGAGAAGAGCGAGAAGTAGAGGTAGAGAAGTCAAATATGGTATCTAAAGTGATTCAAAAAGAGGTGAGTGTTGATGAAAACAGACTTTTTGAAATGCTTGGAATGGATGCAAATTTCTATGAAACTTTTGAAAAACTAATGGCAAAAAAAGATTCGTTCTCACTGATTGTTGGGCCTGATCTTTATAAGCATCCTCATGCAAAAAATATCGCACATTTAGTGGGACTTTTTGAGAACTCTTCTGCATTTAAAGTAGTAATGATTCCGACACTTACAAACACACTGGGTGTTGCACTCATAAATGAACTCTCTAGCGAGGCGGGCAGTTACTCTATTGGTTATAACACAAAAGGTAACTTTACTCTTTCTGCTCTTGGAGATGGCGATTTAGATATGCCAGCTATTAACCAGCAAGAGGGAACACTCACAAGCATTAATAAACGTGTAAACCCTACAAATGCTGCACTGCCTTATGGTGGGTATACGCTCAACGACATAGCAAATGCTCTTGGTTTGGAAGCTGAGTACACAATAAACTACACTATAAAACTTGGCGAAAACCCATCATTTAAAGCTATGGTATTTGACGACCTTCCAGACTACTACACAAATGCTGGTGAAGAGATCAGAGGATATGAGCTGAATAATCTTGATGTTGAAAAAGATACATCAGTGAGAGTTGAGAAGATAGATGACTCTCTTATTCTTGGTGACAAAGTGATCTATCTCGCAAATCCTGTGAGACAGTTTACTGACTTTACATATAAGACAACATATCTTGATGAAAAAAGCGGTGTCTATATGAGTGAAGAGTTCCTCTTGAAATCTGATTTTAAAGAAGGGGAGAGTGTGAAAGTAACGACATCCTATGGTTCTGTAGTCGCACAAATAGTGAGCGATAACAAAATCGGTGGTGAAATTGTACTCTTACCAACTTTTGATTCAAAATTAAATGCTGAGGCTTTAACTAACGGCTACCGCTTTAGTGCAGCTTCAATTGAAAAGGTATAAAAATGGATACAGCATATATAGTTGAGACGATTATTAAGGTCGTTGTTATCTTGCTCGTTTTCTCTGCTTTAGCAGGATTTGGAACATATTTTGAACGTAAAGTGCTTGCGTTTATGCAACGTCGTCTTGGACCTATGAATGTCGGACCTTATGGATTGTTACAAATTGCAGCAGATGGGATTAAGCTCTTTACAAAAGAGGATATTATCCCAACTGGTGTAGTAGCAACAATTTTTAAGCTTGCACCTGTGATTACAGCAGCTACAGCTTTTATGGCGGCTGCAGCCATTCCATTTTTACCATCTTTTACTCTATTTGGTTACACCGTCCATCCTATAGTTGCTGATGTAAATATTGGTATTTTATATGTTATGGGAGTCATGGCAATTGGTCTGTATGGTCCACTTCTTGGTGGTATGGCTTCAGCAAATAAGTTTGCACTTGTATCTGCTGCACGTGCTGCTGCAGTTTTTATATCTTATGAGGTTGTCACAGGTCTTGCGATTTTAGCACCTCTTATGATGGTAGGCTCACTTTCACTTATAGATTTTAATGAGTACCAAGCAGGTGGCATTTCGGATTGGATTGTCTGGTCTCAACCTGTCGCGTTTGTGCTTTTTTGGATTGCTGCGTTTGCTGAAACAGGGCGTACACCGTTTCACCTTATAGCAAATGATCACGAGATTATTGACGGTTTTGGTACTGAATACTCAGGTATGAGATGGGGACTTTTCTTTATTGGAGAGTATGCCAATATGTTTTTTATCTCCTTTGTTATTCCACTGATATTTTTGGGTGGTTATGGTGATGGTAGTTTTCTAGGTGCAATGGCATTTTTAGGAAAAGTGGCTTTCTTCTTCTTTGTTTTCTTGTGGACGAGAGCTGCATGGCCAGATGTTAGACCAGACCAACTGATGTGGCTTTGCTGGAAAGTGCTTATGCCAATAGCGGTGATAAATGTAGTTATCACTGGCTTTGTAATGATGTTTTAAGGGGAGCGAATGGAAGCGTTTAACAATAGAAATGTAACTGAGAGCGACTACTACTTAGTTGATATTGCGGATTATCCAACAGATGGTTGGGGAAAATTTAAAAGAGTAGTGGAGCGTAGTCTCAAGGGTGAACTTTTTGTAGGTCTTTGGGTTGTGCTACGTGAAATGATTAAATTTGACATTCATACTGTGCAATACCCAGCCGAGAAGATGCCAATAGGTCCTCGCTATCGAGCCGTCCACGAGATGAAGCGTTTGTGGGAGTCTGATGCAGAACGCTGCATCGGATGTGGCTTGTGTGAAAAGATCTGTATCTCAAACTGTATTCGTATGGACACGAAGATAGACGAAAACTCTCGTAAAGAGGTTACTGAGTACACCATCAATCTTGGTCGCTGTATCTTCTGTGGTTATTGTGCAGAGGTGTGTCCAGAACTTGCTATTACACATGGTGGTGAGTATGAGCAAGCCTCTGAACAGAGAGAACATTTTGTAGATTATGCCTATATGCTTACTCCGCTTGATACAATGAAAGCTAAAGCACAAAGAGAGTTTGAAGGCTTTGGTGCCATCACACCACATGAAGATGAGCGTGTTAAAAAAACACCTCTGGCATATTAAGGAGATTTAGTTTATGTTTGAAGCGATAGCATTTTATTTATTTGCATTCTTGACGATTGCAATGTTTTATATAGCAGTGATGACTACACAAGCACTCTATGCACTCACAGCATTAGCTGCGGGGATGATCTTTATCTCTGCCTTTTTCTTTATTCTCGGTGCTGACTTTTTAGGTGCAGTACAGATTATAGTTTACACAGGTGCGGTTATGGCACTTTATGCATTTGGTATGATGTTTTTTGACACTACAAGATCTGTAAAAGAGAAACAGGGCAACAAATATATTATTTTAGGTTTAGGCACACTTGCCGCACTCCTTGTTGTACTTATTGTCTCAGCTCCAATGATCTCTACAAATATGCAAGCGTTTTACCCAATGACCGAAGGTGCAGGAAATACACAAGAGGTTGGTATGGTTCTTTTTACAAAATATCTTGTTCCGTTTGAAGTTGCTGCTGTGATGCTTCTTGTAGCGATGGTCGCTGGAATAGTCTTAGCAGGCAAGAAGATGGATCTTTCAATAACACTTATGAGTGGTGATGAGATAGAAGCGATTAAAAAAGAACAAGACAAGAAGGTACTCTCATGATGGAAATAGGATTAAATCACTACCTCGCACTCTCTACAATTCTTTTTGCTATAGGGTTGGTTGGGGTTATGCGAAGGAAAAATCTTTTGCTGCTCTTTTTTGCTACAGAGATTTTACTCAACTCAGTCAATATCGCATTTGCCGCGATTTCACACTACTACGGTGACCTCACTGGGCAGATGTTCGCATTTTTTGTGATTGCAATTGCTGCTTCTGAAGTTGCAGTTGGTTTAGGACTACTCGTTGTCTGGTTTAAACGACACGGCACAGTTGATCTAGATACAATGTCTAGTATGAGAGGATAGAAGATATGGAAAAATATTTATATATTGCACTGTTTGCACCGCTTGTAAGCTCACTCTTTGCAGCACTCTTTACAGCGACACCAAAAAAGCAGTTTGTGGGCATTGTTGCAAGTCTTCTTATATTTGCAGCTTTCTTAAGCAGTAGTACACTCTTAGTACACATATTGGGTGGCGGAGAGGTTGTTCATGTAGAGATGATGACATGGATGGCAACGGGTGATCTTTACATACCATTTGGTTTTGTTGTTGATCAGGTCTCAGTGACAATGATGATGGTAGTGACTTTGGTATCGACAATAGTTCACATTTACTCTATTGGATACATGGATCATGATGCAGGGTTTAACAGATTTTTCTCATGGCTTTCTGCGTTTGTATTTTCAATGATGGTACTTGTAATGAGTGACAACTTTGCGGGTCTTTTCATCGGCTGGGAGGGTGTTGGTCTCTGTTCTTGGGGGCTTATTGGTTTTTGGTACCACAAAGAGATCGCTACATGGGCTGCAAACGAAGCATTTATTATGAATCGTATTGCTGACCTTGGAATGTTGATTGGTCTTTTCCTTGTTTATTGGAACACTGGAACCCTACAATATGAGGGAGCTTTTGCAGCAATGCCCGCATTGGATACCGCTACCCTTACTTGGATTGGTGTTTTCTTATTTATTGGTGCGATGGGTAAATCGGCACAGTTCCCACTCCATACATGGCTTGCTGACGCAATGGAAGGTCCAACACCAGTTTCTGCACTCATCCATGCCGCAACAATGGTAACAGCTGGGGTTTATTTAGTTATTCGTTCGAATGAGCTCTATGATTTAATTCCTCATGTCGGACTTTTTATTGCAAGTTTAGGGGCATTTGTAGCTCTCTTTGCTGCATCAATGGCACTTGTGAATCGTGATATGAAAAGAATTATTGCTTACTCTACACTCTCACAGCTTGGATACATGTTTGTGGCGGCTGGACTTGGAGCATATTGGGTAGCACTTTTCCATCTTATGGCACATGCATTTTTTAAAGCACTTCTTTTCTTGGGTGCTGGAAATGTTATGCATGCGATGCATGATGAGCTTGACCCATTTAAAATGGGTGGACTTAAAAAGCCAATGAAGTGGACATTTATTATGATGACTGTGGCTTCAGTAGCACTTGCAGGTATCTACCCACTTGCTGGTTTCTTCTCTAAAGATTTGATCCTAGAGGTTGCGTTTGTTGAACATCACTACATTATCTATACAGTGCTTCTTTTTACAGCTGGTTTGACTGCATTTTACTCATTTAGACTTGTTGCACTTATTTTTCATGGTGAAGAGCGTTATAAACTTTTTGGAATTCATCCTCATGAAGCATATAGATTTATGCTTATTGCTATGGCACCGCTGCTTTTACTTGCAGTTATCGCAGGTTCATTTAAAATGACTTACTTTGAAATGGTCACAAACTTACTTCCAGATGTAGAGTATCATGTACATAGCACAGTAGTATTTTGGATAATGACTATTGGAACGCAGCTATTTGTAATTGCAGCGATACTTTTCGCATATAAAAAATATGCAAATGCCAGTGTAAAAGTTCCTGATGGTACATCAAAAATGGAGAACTCACTTCCATACAAAATACTTAAAAACCAATACTACATACCACATGCTTATGAGGAGTATTTAGTCAAACCATATAGAGAACTCTCTACGATTTTTTGGCATCAGGTTGATCTTAAAATTGTTGATGCAACCGTTGATGGAATTGCTGCTATTTTTTATAGCACTGGTGAGAAAACACGTGACATGCAGAGTGGAAATCTCTCGACAATGTTAAAATGGATGGTAGCAGGAACAATAGTGCTACTCTCTTTAGCTGTAGTTTTTGGACTGGCAGTGAAATATTCTGATGAGATTTTAGCTATCTTATCTGGCTTAGGAGCTTAATTTATGTTGGATCATATCTTATCGGTTTTAATTTTCTTTCCAGCGGTAGCTGGTCTTTTTGGATTTATGATTCAAAAAGAGAGCATTCGTGCATATGGTGTGAGTGTCGCATTAATTGAGTTCGTGCTTTCATTATGGATGTGGTTTGCATTTGATGCAAATGTTTCTGGAATGCAGTTTATGGAGCAATTGGCATTAGTGCCATCTTTTGGAATTAACTACACACTTGGAATTGATGGCGTTTCACTCTTTATTATTATCTTGGCGGCTTTTTTTACACTCATAGGAATAGCATCACTTACAGATACTCCTAATGAGAAAAATATGATCATTACGCTGCTCTTTTTACAGATGACTATGGTTGGTGTTTTTGCAGCATTAGATGCTATAGTGTTTTATGTGTTTTGGGAGCTTTCACTTGTACCTATGCTTTACATCATAGGTGCATGGGGTGGACCACTTCGTATCTATGCATCCATAAAGTTTTTTCTCTATACTTTTATGGGTTCACTTGTTATGCTTGTGGGTATGCTTTTTATGGCATATTTTTTCTATCAGGCAACAGGAACATGGAGTTTTTCAATTCTTGACTGGTATAGACTCATCCTTCCTGAAAACTATCAGTTATGGCTTTTCTTGGCATTTTTTCTTGGTTTTGCCATTAAAGTTCCGATGTTTCCTTTCCATACATGGTTACCATATGCTCACGGTCAAGCACCAACAATCGGTTCTGTAATCCTTGCTGCTATATTACTTAAAATGGGAACATATGCATTTATACGTTTTTCATTACCTCTTTTTCCAGATGCATCAGTCTACTTTATGTATCCGATTGCAGTGTTAGCTATTATTATGATCATCTACACAGCTATGGTCGCTTATGCTCAAAAAGATGTAAAACAGGTTGTTGCTTACTCATCTGTTTCACATATGGGTGTAATTATTTTAGGAACATTTGCTCTTAACGTAGAGGGAATTTCAGGGTCTGTTTTCTTGATGATTGCACACGGTGTAGTATCAGGAGCACTCTTTTTACTTGTTGGTGTTATTTATGATAGACGTCACACTAAGATGATGGATCAGTTTGGTGGTTTGGCGCATGTGATGCCGCGTTATGCAACTATTTTTGGAATCATGCTCATGGCTTCAGTTGGTATGCCACTTACAATCAACTTTGTAGGTGAGTTCCTTTCACTACTTGGTTTTTACCAGCAGTCTCATATATTGACACTGCTTGCTGGTGTTGCTATTGTTGTTGGTGCAATTTATATGCTCGCTGCATATAAAAAGATGTTTTTTGGCAATGTTACCCTTGATGAGAATAAAAATCTTCCAGATGTAAATAAGCGTGAACTTGTAGCACTTATTCCACTCTCAATTATTACAATTTGGCTTGGTGTTTACCCTAAACCAGTCTTGGAGCCTATAAATAACTCAGTGGAGTCAATTGTGCAACTGATGCACAATAAAGCTACTTCACAAGAGGCTAAAGAGAGAATTCCAAACCTTCTTGATGGTGTTGAAATCACAAGAACTGCTATGAAGGAGGCACACTAATGCTAGCACCTGTAAATGTTTCCCTAGAGTCATTAAATTTAATTACTCTTGCACCAATGCTTACACCTATCATTGGTGCTCTTTTAATTCTTGTTATAGATATGTTTAAAAGTAACTTAGACAAAACACTTTATGTCGCTATAAGTTTACTTTTTTTAATTTTAGATTTAGGTGCTGTACTTGATGCAGCAGGTGTTTTTGCCCAAAATGGTACTGTTATGGGGCTTTTTGACGTGATGCTTATTGATGGTCTTGCACTGCTTTCACAGCTTATAATTGTTGGTGCATCACTCTTATTCATACCGTTGGCATTGACACATAAGCGTTTTCATGAGTTTTCATATCCTGAGTTTTTTGCACTTTTCTTGTTTATGATTAGTGGGTTTCAGTTTATGGTTGCGACTGATAATCTCATTCTCATTTTTGTTGGGCTTGAGACCTCTTCTTTAGCACTTTATACACTCATTGCGATGCATAACCGAGATAAATCTTTTGAGGCAGCTGTAAAATATTTCACAATGGGAGCCCTTGCAGCTGGATTTTATTCATTTGGTGCCATGATATTTTATGCACTTACTGGTTCAGTAGAGATTCATCAGATAGCTGCTGTTTTGGATGCCAATGCATATGCTGATATAGCATATGTTTTAGTCGGTGTGACTTTTATGCTGGCATCTTTTGGATTCAAACTTTCACTAGTTCCATTTCATACATGGGCCCCAGATATTTATGAGGGTTCAAGTGCAGCAATGGCGGGATATATGTCTATTGTCCCTAAAATCGCCGCGTTTGTAGTTTCAATGCGTCTTTTTGAATTTTTGGTTCATAGTGGCATCGTTTGGTTAGAAGTAATGCTCTATATATTTGTTGTAGTTACAATGACGGCTGCTAACATTTGGGCTCTTGTGCAGAGTGATGTCAAGCGTATGCTTGCATACTCATCTATCTCACATGCTGGGTTTGTTATGGCTGCAATTTTGATTGGAACTACACAGGCTAACAGTGCCCTCTTTTTGTACTGGGTTCTTTTTAGTTTTACTAACTTAGGTTCATTCTCAATGCTTTGGATGTCACGTCAAAAACATCTTCCTGCACACCAAAGAAGTGATCATAGCTATGATAAATTTGCTGGAATGATTAAGACCGCACCTATGGCTGCAATTATTATGGCACTCTTTATGCTATCTCTTGCTGGTTTACCACCATTCGCACTATTTTGGGGTAAGCTTTATATGATAAGTTCAGCAGTAACAGCTGGTTACACTATCTTAGCTCTTATTATGGCTCTCAACTCTGCAATAGCAGGGTACTACTATGTTAAGCTGATAGTTTATATGTTTATGAAAGAACCTGTTGTAGGTAATGATGGGCATGTTTATGTGTCAAACGCTACACTTGCACTTAAAACAATAGTCGGTATTGCTGTAATAGGCACTATCTTTGCTTTTTTAGCTATTAATCCGCTACTCGAATTTATTACAGTTACAGTTTTTAATAGTGGATATTAACAGTAAAAATTTTTAGACACCAGGAGAAGAGAATTTGTTACAATGGATACTCTTCTTTGTTCTTAGTATAAATCTTTTTGCACTAGAGATCTCTTTTGATAGTGCAAAGGATAACTTTCAAAAGTACTCTACACTCCATATTTTTCACGAAGAACCTTTTTACTGTCAAGAGATAAAAAATGATTTTAATGTGATTACAGAAGTTGTATGTGCTTTTAACAAACGTCCTTCACGTAACCTTCAAAAACTTCAAAATGATTTTTTTACACTAACGAGCTTTAGTAAAAAAGAGACTTTCTTCGTTTCTATTAAACCAGTTTATAAGATGATGTTGCTGTGTGATCGATTTGATCTTTCAAAGGAGAGCTCAACTTTTAGTGCAACTCCAGGTATATCAAATCGTTGGATTTTGATCGGTTATAAAGAGCAGCTACCACTCATCTTTAAAGATGAAAAAACTCAAGAGGGAATTAACTTCCCGTTCCATTTAGCCAAAGATATGCTCCCTTTTGTTGATAGTTTAGATATTAAGGGGAACCCTGTTCATATTAAAAGAGTTGGAGATGTAAAAGAGTACATTAACATCAAACGATACTATGAAGATAAAAAATATGAACGCGCCTTAGAGGTGATAGATGAAATTCTTGAAGAGTATCCAGATACACTCTTTAAAGCTGAACTTATCTATTATAAAATTAAAGTAGATGCTGTTTTGGAAGAGTATGAGAACTTAATCGAAGAGTCAAAATATTATCTTAAAGAGTTTTCATCTAATGAAAATGTTGGTGAAGTGCTCGCACTCGCAGCTAATGCTTATGCAAAGAGTGGTTTACTCAGTGATGCAGAGTATTTTTTTGATAGACTTTTTAGTGAACACCAAGGGAGTGTCGCTTCTCAGTGGGGATTCATCTATATGGGTGACCTGCAAGAGAGTAATGGTGCAACTAGTAAAGCAAAAGATTATTTCACAAAAGCACTCATGCAAACAGAAGATCTTGATGTCGCTGCAACCGCTGCATACAGACTGGCTCTAATGACACAGGGGAGCAATACAGCTGAGTCTTCTGGATATATTGAAAAAATTGCTAATGCTAAACCTGAGTTTTTTATGCAAAATCTTGAGAGTGCACAAAAGGTAATGCAGAACTTTGCAGATGAAGAGGAGTATAAAGCTGCTGCAACGATTGCACAGGCTATCTTCTCAAAGATGGATCCTACGTATGATGAGTATGAGGTCTATTTGGCAAATATTGGATTGTGGCTTGCTCAAACTGATAATAAACAAGCTGCACTCAAGGCACTCAATGGTTATATAGATGCGTTTCCTGATGGAGACTTTATAAAAGAGGTTGAGTTTACAAAAGATGGGCTTTTCTTTGATACACAAGATTTAAACGCAACTGCGAAGCTAGCTGAGTATGAGAAGCTTATAGAGACTTATAGCAATGATACTATAGGAAACAGAGCCGTATATGAAAGAGCAAAGCTACTTTTTGAATTGGGTGAGTTTGATACGATCATTAAAACAAAAGATCCACTTTTACAGCTTGATGCGGAAGTTTTTAAAGACAAGGAAGAGATTGTCACAAACGCAGCTATTGGAATTATGAAGCGCTCTTTAGAGCATAAAGAGTGTAAGGATGTAATAGCTATATCAAATGAGTACAACATTACTCTCTCGGCTGATTGGGATGATGGACTTTTTAGTTGTGCTATGCAGGGCGGTGATTTTCAATTAGCAAAAAATATTGCTCTCAAAAACATAAATACTCAAGATGAAGATATGCGTAAAGAGTGGCTCTATAGATATATAAAAGTCGATTTTTCCATAGGAAATTATAGCGAAGCCATTGGTGCAGCAAAAGATCTAACTGCTCTTATTGATACTTCCAAGGATAGTAAATACAATGATGTTTATCGCTACCTTTTTGATGCTTACAGTCGTACAGAACAAAAAGATAAACTTATGGAGATCATAAATCTTATTGAGCAGATATTTGGACTTAGTTATGAAGATATTGAACGCTATGTAGCAGTTTTAACACTTGGAAATGAGTTAAAGGATGATCTTCTCATCATGAAGTATGCTACAAAAGTGATGCAAATTCAAGAAAAATCAAACACTTATACTCAGAGTCCATATGTAGAGTTTGCACTTTATCAAGCCTACATTAATTCAGAAAAACTTCAAGAAGCACTTGAGGTTATTGAAGCTCTAAGCAACAGAGAGCTCACAAAAGAACAAAGAGCTAGACAGAAGTATCTACAGGGAAGTTTGCTTATAAAACTATGGAGAGACGATGAAGCAAAAATTGCACTCCAAGAGTCCATAGATGCTGATCCCTCTTCTCCATGGGCAGAGCTTGCAAAAAGTGCATTGAAGCTCTGATGTTTTTATATCTCTAAGCAATCTGCTATAGAGTAGAGTCCAGCTTTTTGGGAGTTGAGCCATTTTGCACCGCGTAGTGCTCCTTGGCTAAAAGTGCTGCGTGATGTTGCAGTGTGGTTAAGTTCTATAAATTCGCCATCATTGTAAAACCCAACAGTATGTCTTCCTACTATATCGCCTCCGCGAAGTGCCATGACCGAGATCTCATCTCTCTTTCTCTCTCCGATATTTCCATCTCTTCCACTTACACGAACAGCATCAAGATCGAGTGCTCTTGCGTTAGCAGCTGATTGCGCAAGTGTGAGCGCTGTACCGCTCGGTGCATCTTTTTTGTGTTTATGGTGCATCTCTACAATCTCAATATCAAAACCTTGTAGTGCCGCTGAAGCTTGTGCTACAAGTTTGTTAAGAAGTGCGACACCTAGAGACATGTTGGTCGAATAGAGTACAGGCATGATTTCACTTGCATTTTTTAGGAGATTAAACTGATGAGTGTTAAGTCCCGTAGTCCCGATTACAAGTGCTTTTGGTGTTTGTATGGCTGCTTCGAGCAGCTCTTCTGTAGCATCTGGAAGTGAAAAATCAACTATCACATCGCAGGCACTTAAAAATGATCGCATGTCTGATGTCACGAGTACCGAAGGGTCTATGCCAAAGTCTAAATTATTTCTTACATAAACACTACTCAAACTCATATCTGGAATCTCTTTTAGATTTTCCAGTAGAAGTTTGCCAACTCTTCCGCTTGCTCCAAATACACCAATTTTAATCATAATTTTCTCCTCAATAATAAAGCTAATAATACCAAAGTGCTACTTATTTAAGCTTTTTTCCATTGGTGTGTCCTCTTGGTTTCCCCACTCTTTCATCGAAGCATCATACATCTTGACATTTTCGAAGTTAAGATGTTGTGTGAGTAGATACCAGTTCATAGATGCCTCAAGTCCACCCGTACAGTATGTTATAACCTCTTTTTTGGGATGCAGAGTGTGAGTGTCGAAAAAGATCTCTTTGAGTTTTTTGTCTTCAACCACTTTTTCACCAGCACTAAACTTCTCTTCCCAGTTACTACTTTGTGCATTTTTTATATGTCCAAGTCGTTGTACACCTGGTGATTGCGCTTGACCATCGTAAAATTTTTTCGCTCTTGCTTCAATCATGTCAACTTTACCAATTTTTTCTTTAACATACTGCATATCTACAAGTATCTCTGGGTTGTAGTTGGCAGTAAAATTGCCCAGCATTGGTGATGGCGTTTGCGTTGAGATAAGCGAGTTATCTTCACGAGCTGCTTTTTTCCATGCATCAAAACCACCATCCAAAATAGATATGTTAGAAAAGCCATTGACGATGAGTGCCATAGCTATATAACTCGCTTTGAGTAGTTCTTTTGGTTTGTTGTGTCCATAGATTACAACATATGAGTCGTTATTCACACCTAGTGATCTTGCTGTTTTTTCTATCTCTTTTGAAGATCGCATTAGCTCATATTTATTATCTACGAGCTTTCTAAACGCAGCAATATCTATCTGCTTCGCGTTTGGAATGTGACCCTCTTTATAGGTTTGAATATCAGCAGTATCTATGAGCACAAGATTTTTATCTGTTAGTTTTTTTTGCAGATCTTGTGCAGAGATAAACGCAGTGTTAGCAAAGAGTATTTGCATAAACGCAGCCATTATAATTATTAGTTTCATTTCAATTCCTTTTAGCTCTATTCGTTGAGTAGTTTGTCTACGTATGCGATTGCTTGCAGGGCAGCTACTGCACCGTCTCCTGAAGCACTTATGACCTGTTTTGGTGCAGCCATACGAACATCACCTGCTGCATACAGACCTGCAACAGAGCTTACCATGGAGATATTTACAACTACTTGTCCTTTCTCATTCATCTCACACAAGAAACTTCCATCCTCTTGTATAAGCACTTGATTGTTTACATCGTTACCTACAAAGGTAAAAACACCCGGAACAGCAATATCTCTGATCTCACCGCTTCTATTTTTAACCTTGATACCATTTACACCTGAAGCATCACCATAGACCTCATGCGCTACAGAATCAAGTACAAGCTCTATATTTGGAGTGCGCATCACTCTTTCTATAGTATTTGGGGCTGAGCGAAAGGTGTCGCGTCTGTGAATGATATAGACTTTTGTACATATTTTGGAAAGGAAAAGTGCCTCTTCAAGTGCAGTATCGCCACCACCGACAATGGCTACCTCTTTGCCTTTGTAGAAAAAGCCATCACAAGTAGCACAGGTACTTACTCCTCGGCCGAAAAACTGCTCTTCTCCTAAAAATCCTGCACGACGAGGAGAAGACCCAGTAGCTATGATTACACTGTAAGCCTGTGCAGTAGTCCCGTCTTCTTTATAAATGGTAAATATATCAGCTGACTTTGAAACACGAGTGACACTTACCATCTCATGGAGAAGTCCAAAACGCTGACACTGCTCTGGCCATGTTGACATCAGTTCCATCCCCGATATCTCACTAGGTGCACCTGGATAGTTCTCTATCTCAGAGGAGTTCATGATCTGTCCACCTGGAAGCCCTTTCTCGTACATGACTACCTTTGTGAGTCCACCGCGTGTGGTGTAGAGACCAGCAGTAAGTCCAGCTGGACCACCACCAATAATAGCACAATCTAAAATTTCCATAGTTGCATCCTTAATTATAATGATTTTGTGATTTTTTGTAACTCTTGTAAATGGTTGAGTTTGTGTATCATACTATCTTGTTTGTAAATGCTCTTTCTCTCTCTTTTAATTAAAAAGAGAGAAGGGGCACTATAGATATTAAAACGCTGTATAAACGCAAGAGATGTATCTGTTCCAGAGCGTAAAAATGTGACTGCTTGAGTGTTTGGTTGGACACTATTGTAGTAATCGATTGCTAAAATCGGATAGTCAAGTTTAGCATTGGCAAGTGACTCTAATGTATTTGGTTCTTTAGAAGAGTAAAAAAGTACCAAATAACGCTCTTGTGTTGGTATAAATGGTTCTGCTTTTTCATAAAAAACCCACTCGTGAAAATCGAGAAACTTGTATTCTGAAAATTTGTAATTGAAGTAAGCAAATGCTACAGCAATCATAGCAGCACCAAAAAATGAAGCTAGAAGAGTAGAAAGAGAGAAGAGGCTTATGCCTCTTTTTTTCTCCATAGTGTAGAGGAGCTTTAAATTACGCTAAAAGAGCGTTGATTTTCTCAGCTAAAGCAGCTTTTGATTGTGCACCAACAATTTGGTCAACCATCTCACCGTTTTTGAAGAACATGATAGTTGGGATTGAGCGTATACCGAATTTAACAGCAATATCTTGCTCTTCATCTGTGTTGACTTTACAGATTTTTGCTTTTCCATCAAAATCTTCTGCGAGCTCTTCAATAACTGGTGCGATCATACGACAAGGTCCACACCATGGAGCCCAAAAGTCAACTAAAGAAACACCCTCTTTAAGAGTTGCTTCAAAATCTGCACCTGTTAATTCTATATATTTACCCATTCCGAAATCCTTTGTAATTAGTTGTTCGAGCATTATACAACGCAAATATTAATGCTTACTTTTATTTTTGAGTGATTTAAAAAAGTTCAAAATTAAAATGAGATGAAATGTGCTTCTCTCTTTTTAAAGTATGCACACTCTGTGTAGCCTACATCTCTGGCGAGTTTTATTATTTCGTTATTGTAAAGACCTACTTGCTGCGGCGAATGTGCATCTGATGAAAATGTGATACCAATTCCAAGTTTGAATGCCTCTTGTAGGAGCGCTTCTGATGGGTAGGCTTCTGCAACTTTTTTTCTATATCCTGCAACATTGAGCTCTAGAATCATTCCTGCATTTTTTATAGCTAAAAGTGCATTTCGCGCTATATCTTTTACATCTGTTTGTGGCATATATTTGAAAAGTTTTATAAGGTCTAGGTGACCGACAATGTCAAAAAGTCCACTTTTGGCCATTGCTTCAATAGTGTCAAAATACTTTTGCCAAATCTCGTCAATATTTTGTTCTTCCCATTTGCCTATAAATTCAGGGTTGTCAAATCCCCAGCCTTCAAGGAAGTGCACAGAGCCTATGAGATAGTCAACATCTGCGTTTAAAACTCTATCATCCATATAACCCGGAAGATAGTCGACCTCATAACCTAGTAAAATATCTATTTTACCTTTGTAGTTTTCACGTGCCTCTAAGACAGATCTCTCATAAGCTTCCATCTCTTCAAAAGACATTCGATATTTTGGATCAAACGCCATTGGAGCATGATCGCAAATACCAAAATACTCTGTATTGAGTGCGATTGCATTTTGAATATACTCATCGAGTGTTCCTGTAGCATGGTTACAAAGCGGAGTGTGGTTGTGTAAATCAACGATCATAGCTTTATCTCTTGTGTTATACTTTTTATGATATTATAGTGACAATTAATAAATTTCAAATTTTAATGTCGGGAGAGTTGTTTATGACTCAAGAAGAACTAGATGCTTTAATGAGCGGTGCTGCAGGTGATTTGGATGCGTTTGATGATGAGCTCTCAGAGATTTCTGAGCTCGAAGAAGACCAAGAGATTGCAGAGGAAATTTTTGAAGAAGAAGCTCTAGAAGCTACACCAAAAAAGAGCGCTAGAGATGAGAGTGTTCCACTTGGTTACTCTGATGAGACTGCACACCACTGGCCGCTTCCTGCTACTGATGAAAATAAAATGGTGCATCAACTTGATGATGTCACTAAAGAGAGTGAAGAAAAAGCGAGTGAAATTTTTGACATCATTGAAACTGTAAGTAACGACTTGATGGAAAAAGAGGGGCATTTGAACTCTATTGCAGATGTTTTAGCAAGCAACATAGAGCTCTTTACCACATTAAGTGCGAAGTTTCCTGGTGTGAAAGCATTTGGTACTCAGCTTGAAAAAAATGAAGTGGCACTGAGTGATGCTAATGAAGCAATTGAAGCGATGCAAAATAGTGGCGATGCGATCATGAATGTTATGGACATTATGCAATACCAAGATATCCACCGTCAAAAAATAGAACGCGTTATAAATGTAATGCGTGCACTCTCAAGATATATGAACACACTTTTCGAGGGTCGCATCGAGGATGAAAAACGTGTCTCTTCCGCACAGCATATTGTCGGAGATACACATAATGATCTTGCATCAACGGATGACATTGAAGCTCTTCTTGAACAGTTTGCTAAAAAATGAAGAAAGTTGAACTTCTCTCACCTGCAGGGACATTAGAAAAGCTCAAAATTGCTATTGACTTTGGTGCTGATGCTGTTTATGGCGGCGTTTCACACTTTTCGCTTCGTATACGCTCTGGAAAAGAGTTTAGTATGGAGGAGTTTGCAGAGGGAATAGCTTATGCACATGAGCGCGGTAAAAAAGTTTATGCGACCATAAATGGGTTTCCTTTTAATTCTCAGATTAAACTTCTAAAAGAGCACATAGTGGCTATGGGCAAGCTCCGTCCTGATGCTTTTATTGTAGCCACTCCTGGTGTTTTGAAACTTTGCCATGACTTAGTCCCTGATATGGCACTGCATCTATCAACACAAGCAAATGTCATGAATGTTCTCGATGCGCAGATTTATCATGAAATGGGAGCGACTCGTATTATTACCGCTCGTGAGATCTCTTTAAAAGACCTGGTTGCCATCAAAAAGGAGCTTCCAAATCTTGAACTCGAGGTGTTTGTGCATGGAAGTATGTGTTTTGCTTACAGTGGACGCTGCCTTATCTCAACACTTCAAAGCGGTCGCGTACCTAATCGTGGAAGCTGTGCAAATGATTGCCGTTTTCCTTATGAGATGTATGCCGCAAATCCTGAGACGGGAACACTCTTCAAGCTAGAAGAGGAGGAGGGTGTCGGAACGTACATTATGAACTCAAAAGATCTCAATCTTGCTTCTCATATGAAAGAGATTTTAGATAGTGGTGTGGTTGATTCGGTTAAAATAGAAGGACGTACAAAAACTGCATACTATGCGGCGACGACCGCAAAAGCTTATAGAATGGCGATTGATGATTATTATGAGGGTCTCTTCGATGAGCAAAAATATCAGTATGAGTTACAATCGCTACAAAATCGCGGTTATACTGATGCCTATTTAATATCGCGTCCATTTGAAAAGCATGATACACAGAGTCTTGATTTTACCATGCAGCTTGGCACACATCAGGTAAGCGGAGTTGTAAACGCAGAGGGAACACACTTTTTGTGCAAATACAAAACAGTGCCAGGTGATGAGATGGAGGTAGTAGCACCTCTTGGAAGTGAGATTGCGTTTGTTGAAAACGAGTTTGGTCGGACATATGAGCGAGAGGGCAGAGTTTATCTAAAGATGAAAAAACTTCAAGCTAAAAACGGCAAAATCCTTGAAGAGATTCATAGTGGAAACACAAACGAGATACATCTCCCTACACATTTCCCTCCCTACACATTTTTTCGTATCCCGGCGAGCTTGGATATGGGAACATACCCAAGATAAACCATTAAACGCCCTAAAAAAGGAAATAATAAAAAATGAAATTTGTATCTATTGTGCTTGGTTCTAAAAATGATTATGAGATTATGAAATACTGCTCAGACACATTTGAGGCATTTGGTGTAAATTATGAGCTCATAGTCTCATCCGCACATCGCTCACCAGAGAGAACTGCAAAGTATGTCAAAGAGGCTGAAGCAAAGGGTGCACAGGTGTTTATTGCTGCAGCTGGAATGGCAGCGCATTTAGCAGGTGTTTTGGCATCAAAGACTGTCAAACCTATCATAGGTGTACCAATGTCCGCATCTGCACTCGCTGGAATAGATGCTCTTCTCTCAACTGTACAGATGCCAGCTGGAATGCCAGTTGCTACAGTTGCCATAGGAAAAGCGGGTGCTATCAATTCTGCATATTTAGCTATGCAGATACTTGCGTTAGGCAATGAGGAGCTCAGTGTGAAACTCAAAGAGGATAAACTCTCCAAAGCAAAAAAAGTGGAGATTGATTCTCAAGAGATAGAGACAATAATCTCACTTTAATATAGAGATGAAGGAAAGAGTATGCAGTGGATGAGTGATGGAGAGTATGCGAAGTTGACAGGCTTGGATATGGGCTCAATAGATGAGCTTATTGAGCGCCATAAGCTTACAAGCAAGATTGAAAATGGAGTTCGCTACATCGATCCATCTAAAGGTGCTGTTGAGGTTGTTGTTCCTGCTAAACTACAAGAGCTCGCTGTAAAAAATATTCATGAGATGATGGTGCAGCCTGAGTTTATAGAGAAGACTATAGGGACGATCATTAACCTTCATGAAAAGGTTCTTGATGCTAAAGATGAGACTCTTGAGGCTGTTCGTGTCGAAAATAGTTTTTTACGAGAGGCTTTGGCATCTTTGCAAGAGCTTTATGATGAAGATAGAAAAACTATCCACACACTTCAAGAGCAGCTCAAACTCTCTCAGCAAGAGGTTGAATTTATGCGTAGAAAATACAAGCTGATGTGGAATAAAGCTATAGAAGAGCACACAGGAAAGTAGACGCAGATGTTGATGGATGAGGAGTGTAGAGGCTGCATTATAAACCAAAGCACCAAGGTGGCTAATGCTATCGGTGCAGATACCACCTTACATCACAAACTGACAACTACAGTTGAGAAACTCAGTCACAACTTCTCTGCACTCCAAACACCTCCAGAGATAGCTGCATATGTTTATGCCGATATGGCTCGTATCGCCAAAAAGCAAGATCTCTATGATGAGATAAAAAAACGCTCCACAAAAAAAGCACTTTCATCTCTTCCTATGTTACAAAAGCGACTTGAAGATGCCCAAAATCGACTCTTGGTAGCGACAAAAATAGCTGTAGCAGGAAATGTTATTGACTTGGCTGCCGCAGTCGAATTTGATCTTGATGAAGAGCTTGAGAAGATTTTTCATCGTGATTTTGCACATGATGATTTTGCTGCGTTTGAGAGTGCTCTTGAGAGTGCAAAAAGTATTGTCGTTTTAGGCGATAATGTAGGGGAGCATATCTTTGACAAGCTGTTTATTCAAGAGCTCCAGCGGCTCTATCCTCAAGCTGCGTTTAGCTACTTTGTTCGTGGTCTGCCGATTATTAATGATGTAACTATGCAAGAGGCTTTAGAGGCTGGCTTTGATAATTTTTGCAGTGTTATAGACAGTGGGGTCGATACTCCAGGTTTTGCATACAATCGAGCTACGCCAAATGCAAAAAAGATCTTTGATGAAGCCTCTTTGGTTATTAGCAAAGGGATGGGCAATTACGAGTCCCTCACACCCTCACACAGAGGAAAAATCTGTTTTTTACTTAAAGTAAAGTGTAATGTAGTAGCACGCTCTTTGGGAAAAGAGCTTGGTGACATTATCTGTAAGTTTGTAGATTAGTGCTCTTGTGATAAGGCGTTTTAGAATAGCTGTTTTTTACTTTTCTTTTTTAGTGAAGCGCTCTTAGCCAAACAAAATTATCTCTTTTTCTCTGCAAACGCTCTTGGAAAAAATATGGATTACCGCGAGTACGATAGAGATGAGATACTCCTAGATAGCGAAAAATCAGACCTTTATGAGATGTTTGGAGCTGCGTTTAGGGGTTCATTTACCTATGCGCAAACTTCAAAAGAACTTCATGAGCTAGGATAACTACTATTTTTTACAGGGTGAGACTCGTTATGTAGGCTCTTTGTTGCTTTCAGGTGAGGGGTATGGAAGCTACAAAGGCAAAACGCAAAATAGTATCAAAGATATGAGTATTGATTACACTTTTAGGTATCTCTATGTGACGGCTCTTGAGTTGCAAGCAGGTCTAGGTGTAGGGAAACACACTTGGAGACGAAGTTTGAGTCTTGAACAGGTTGAACTCTACCATTGGTACTCTCTTCGTCCAAAATTAGGATTTTTGTATAATTTTGGAACTTTAGAGGCTGGC
>CAZJRG010000014.1:0-27234 GCA_964548435.1 uncultured Sulfurimonas sp.
AGAGGTCGAGGCTGCCGGCATAGATTTTGAAGCGGTTTTGGATCTTCAGATAAGCGAAGGATTGGTGGCATTTAAAGATGCGTTTAGAGAGATTTTGGAGGCACTATGAACAGTGAAGTCGATGTTTCGCAGCTCACTTTTGAGCAGCTCAAAAAGGTAAGAGCCTATCTCAAAAAAATGATAGAAGTCGGCGGAAGCGACCTTCACATCAAAGCAAACTCCGTCGTGCGTGCTCGCATCAATGGGAACATCGTGCAGTTTTCAGGCGGGATATTCTCAAAAGATGACGCGCTTACTTTTGCAAAAGAGCTCTTAAAAGGGCGTTTTGGCGAGCTTGTCGAACACAAAGAGCTTGACCTTGTCTACCCTTATGATGAGAACAACCGCTTCCGTGTCAATATCTTTTTTCAGATGGATGGCGTTTCAGCGGTTTTTCGTGTCATTCCTGTGAAAATTCCCTCTTTTGAGGAGCTTCATCTCCCAGAGGTCGTAAAGAGCTTTACAAAAAAAGAGCGCGGACTTGTACTGGTTACGGGAGTGACGGGTTCAGGAAAGTCCACAACACTAGCTGCACTCATCAATGAGATAAATCTCACAAAGAAAAAGCATATTATCACCATTGAAGATCCTATTGAGTTTGTCCATAAAGATAGAGGCTGCATTGTCAATCAGCGCTCAGTCGGGCAAGATACGCTCTCTTTTGGAACGGCTCTGCGCGCAGCCTTGCGTGAAGATCCAGACATCATTTTGGTTGGAGAGATGCGTGATAGAGAGACGGTAAATCTCGCACTCCACGCTGCCGATACAGGGCACTTGGTATTTTCGACACTGCACACCATTGATGCTAAAGAGACCATTAACCGCATCATCGCACAGTTTCCTCCAGATGAGCAGAATCGTGTGCGTATCTCGCTCGCGGGAGTTTTGCAGGGTGTCATCTCGCAAAGGCTTATTCCAAGTATAAATGGCGGACGTCGTGCTGCGTTAGAGATACTTGTCAAAACGCCGCTAATTGAGAAGCTCATTATGGAGAACCGTGACTATGAGATCAGAGATACGATTGAGGCTGGAAAAGATCACTACAAGTCTCAAAGCTTTGATCAAGCGATCTTGGATCTCTACAATGACGGGATCATCTCAAAAGAGCAAGCTATGGAAAACGCCACAAGCCCATCTGATTTGGAGCTAAAAATCAATGGACTCTCAAGCGGTAAGATCAGTACAACACTTGAGAGCGAAGTGAAAAAAGAGTCCTATTCGAGTCCAAGTTTTGACGATGTTTTTGACTTAAAGTAGCGTTTAAATAATATTTTGATAAAATTTCGCCCATTTTAAAAATAAGGAAAACATATGTTAGAAGGTATCGTTAGAGAGAGTATTGGCAAAAAGGGCACAAAAGCACTTCGCCGTGATGGTTATCTAATTGCAAATATTTACGGAAAAGGTTTAGAAAACATAAACGCTGCATTCAAAATGAATGAGTATATCCGTACTGTTCGCAATAAAGAGGGAATTTCATTTCCAGTAAAAGTAGCTGGAAAAGAGATGAATGTTGTGGTTCAATCATATGAGTCACAAGCAGTAACAGGTACTCTTTTACATGTTGATCTTATGGTAGCACAACCAGGCGTTGTAACACACTACTATGTTCCAGTAACTCCAGTTGGAGATGCTATTGGTCTTAAAAACAAAGGTATGGTTTATGTAGCTAAAAAACGTCTTCGCGTTAAAGGTGCTATTGAGAACATTCCTAATGACATTAAAGTAGATGTCTCTCCTATGGATGTTGGAGACTCAAGACTTATCCGTGATTTACCAGCTATTCCTAATGTTACATATACAGATTCAGAGCGTGTTTCTGTACTCAGCGTTATCAAAGCGAAGTAATCCATGCTAATAGTCGGGCTAGGGAACCCTGGTTCCGACTATGCGCACACCCGTCACAACATCGGCTTCATGGTTATCGAAGCACTTCAAAAAAAACTCCAAGTGACAAATGTCACCTCTACTGCTTTCTTAGGAGAGTGCTATAAGGCGAAAAATCATTTTTTATTAAAACCACTTACATACATGAACCTCTCTGGAAACTCTGTGGTAAAGGTTAAAAACTTTTACAAGATAGATGATGTGGTTGTAATACATGATGATTTAGATCTTCCCTTTGGAGCACTGCGTTTTAAGAGAGGTGGAGGTCACGGCGGTCACAATGGACTTAAATCGATCGATGCAAATATAGGACGAGAGTATGTTCGTGTTCGTATGGGTATTGGTAAACCCGAGCATAAAGGCGAAGTTGCTTCTTATGTACTCTCTGCGTTTAGAGATGATGAGCAAAAAGTGCTTGGAGAGTGGATAGATCAGTGTGTAAACGCAGTGCTCTTTTTGCTTGAAAATGATCTCGAGCAGACGAGCGCTCTTTTTTCTCAAAAGGCTTTGTCGTGTTAGCGTTTAGGTATATTGCACTGCACTACTTAAAATATTTTTTTATTATTTTGGGTGCACTCATTATGTTTCTTGTAGGTTTTGACTACATGGCGAGTGCTGAAGAGCTCTCAAAATCTGCGAACCTTTTGCTCATTTACCTAGTCTACAAATCTTTTTACGCCATAGATATGCTGCTACCCCTCTCTCTTGTCTTTGCGATGATTAGCACTAAAATCTATCTTATTCGCTCCAATGCACTTGTCTCATTTTACTCGCTTGGGTACTCACGCAGAGATGTTTTGCGTCCATTTGTTGTGGTGGCTTCTGTGATTATTTTTTTATTTATCTCTTTGCACTCTTGGTCCAATTTTGCTCGGGCTGATGAGTATTCAAATAACATTAAAACAAACTCACAGTATTTAAACCCTTCACGAGATCTTTTTTTCTCCTACAGAGGTCAGTTTGTATACTTTTCGGAGCTTTTACCGCTACAAGAAAAAGCGGTGGGCATCCGCGTCTTTAGTGTCGAAAAAGAGCGTCTCAAAGAGGTTTTAGTCGCAAAAGAGGCATATTATAGAGATGGATTTTGGAGTATTACCCAAGCAGATATTATCCAAAAACCAAAAGATCGAGGATTTGCTTCAAAAGGGATCATGCTTAGTAGTCACAATGATGTGAAGATATTAGAGGGTTTTCGACCTAAAATGCTCGATCAAGTCTATGAAGGAAAGGTAAACTTCACCATCATAAACGCCATTGATGCCATTCGACTCTTGAGTCAAGAAAATATCAACACAAGTAGCATTAAAAGCGCACTCTATAAGATCTTCATCTATCCCTTTTTTGTTCCATGTTTGATTGTGATTATCTTCTTTTTTGTTCCTATAAGTGTGCGCTTTTTAAATGTCACCCTCTTTAGTTTTGGAGCTATTTTGGCGACACTCTTGGTTTGGGGTGTGCTTTTTATGCTTATTGAATTAGCAAGCAACAAGACCATCTCAAGCGAGCTTGGCATCATAGCACCAATCGCTCTTTTGTTTATGGCGGCTCTGTGGCAGTGGCGTCGATTTGGCGATACTACTTCTTAGTTGCTTATAAGCGCAGTTTAGCTAAAATCGCCCTCAAAAAAATATGGAAATTTGATGATAGATTTTAAAGCACTCGCAGCCCAGTACGGTACACCTTTGTATGTTTATGATTTTGATTATATGGCAGCTCAATATGAGGAGCTAAAGTCTGCGTTTCGTGGCAGAAAATCCATCATTGCGTATGCTGTAAAAGCCAATTCAAACCTTAGTGTGGTAAAACATTTTGCCAAGATGGGAAGCGGAGCTGATTGTGTCTCTATTGGTGAAGTCAGACGTGCCTTTTTAGCTGGAGTTCCAGCATACAAGATCATCTTTTCGGGTGTTGGCAAGAGCGATGATGAGATTCGCGAAGCGATTGAGCGCGATATTCTCTACATAAATATAGAGAGCGAAGCGGAGCTTGGACGTGTGGAGATGGTTGCACGCTCCCTTGGTAAAGTCTCACGTATTAGCATTCGCGTTAATCCAAACATAGACCCACAAACCCACCCTTACATCTCAACTGGTCTGCATGACAATAAGTTTGGCGTTGATCTTCAAAGTGCAAAACGCATGTACATCAAAGCCAAAAATTCTGACTTTTTAGATCCTGTTGGCATTCACTTCCACATCGGCTCACAGCTTACAGAGCTAAAACCGATCTATGAGTCGGCTGTGATTGTTGCAGACTTGGTTCGTTCTTTAGCGGTTATTGATATTGAGTTGAAGTTTTTTGATATTGGGGGCGGACTTGGTGTTGTCTATGACAATGAGGTGACCATCAAACCTTATGACTATGCCCAAGCCATCTTAGGAGCGATGCGAGGGCTTGATCTGACTATACTTTGTGAACCAGGACGTTTTCTCACTGCAAACGCAGGTTACTTTCTCTCAAAAGTGCTCTATGAAAAACAAAACGGCGAGAAAAAGTTTGTCGTAGTTGATGGAGCGATGAACGATCTTTTGCGCCCTGCACTCTATAAGGCGTATCATAAAATAGAGGCCATCACACAAAAGAGCGGTGAGCCAAGAGCGGTAGACATTGTAGGTCCTGTATGTGAGAGTGGTGACTTCTTTGCAAAAAACTATATGCTTCCAGAGCTCGAACACAATGATCTCGTTGTGGTGCATAGCGCAGGTGCTTATGGCTTTGGTATGGGAAGCAACTACAATACTCGAGGACGAAGTGCTGAGGTGGCAATCGAGGCTACAGAGGCAAGGCTTATCCGTAAACGCGAATCTTTTGAAGATCTCATCGCGTTAGAGCAAGAGTTTTTAGAGCGCTAACATGTACTTCATAGACGTGCAAGGAACACTCATAAGCGATGAAGATAAGTCTCCAATAGAGGGGAGCAGAGAGTTTATATCTATGCTCAACACAGAAAAAATTCCCTATATGGTTGTCACAAATAATACAAAAAAGCCCTCTAAAGATTTTCATGCTTTTTTAAACTCTTTGGGTTTTGTGTTTGACTTTGAACACTATATCGATCCTTTGATGCTGCTTGAATCCTCTTTGGCTAAAGAGAGCGTCGCTGCCTATGGAGACAGAGAGTTTTTAAAGACTCTAGAGTCTATGGGGTACCTTCTCGATTTTGAAAATCCAAAGAGTGTTTTGGTTGCCATTAAAGAGGATTTTATGCCAGACGAGTATGCGCAGATCATAGAGTTTTTGCTTCGAGGTGCTTCACTTGTAGGGATGCATGAGACCTCTATTTATGCTAAAAACTCTAAACGCTATCCTGGTGTAGGAGCGATACTCAAGATGCTTGAGTTTGCTACAAGCTCACACTATAGTGTCGTTGGAAAACCAAGCACACCCTTTTATGAGGCTGCTTTATTAGCACTGCAAAAACAGAATCCAACTGCACGTTTTGAGGATATTGTCATGATCAGTGATGATGTCAAAGGAGATCTCGGTGGAGCAAAAGAGCTTGGAATGCAGACCTACTTTGTAACAAGTGGAAAGTATAAAACGCAAGAGGAGATTGTCCCATTTTTGGAGGCACATCTCAGACCTGATGGCGTTTATGCAAATATGAAAGAGATATTGGAGAGCAGATGAAAGAAGCAAGCAGATGGCAGAGCCTTGAAGAGTGTAGAGATGCTATAGATATCATCGATAACGAGATACTGACCCTTTTAAACAGCCGTATGGAAGTTGTCAAGCGCGTGGGTGAGATTAAGCATAGTACGGGTGGCGCTGTCTATAGACCGGAGAGAGAAAAGGCGATAGTTGAGCGTCTTACACAGATGAGCCAAGAGAGTGAGGGACTCTTAAATAAAAACGCCATAGATGCTATATATCTGGAGATCTTTGCGGTATCGAGAAATCTTGAGCTTCCAGAACGCATAGCATACCTAGGACCTGAGGGGAGTTTCACACATCAAGCAGCGGAGAGTCGTTTTGGCGCTATGAGCGAGTATCTTTCACTTAACTCCATAGAGAGTGTTTTTAAGACTTTAGAGAGCAAGCGAGCAAAGTTTGGGGTAGTTCCTATCGAGAACTCTCGTGATGGTATTGTTGGTGAGACTCTCGATCTGCTTGCAAAGAGTAGTGTAAAAATAGTTGCCGAATTCTATATGCCTATTCATGTGGCGTTTGCTACAAAAGCCAATAGACTCGGTGAGATCACTAAAATCTACTCAAAAGATAAGGGTTTTGGGCAGTGTAGAGAGTTCTTGAGTGAACATGAGCTCAACGACATAGAGCTCATTCCAGTTGAGTCTACTGCAAAAGCAGCGATACTAGCGGCAAAAGATCCAAACGCCGCTGCCATCTGTTCACACATTGCAGCCAAACTCTACGGTCTGCCAACAATGTTTGAAAATATAGAAGACGAACACGATAACGCGACGCGTTTTATTATCTTGAGTGATTTTAAAAATGCTATGAGCGGTAATGACAAAACATCGATCTTGGTCCGTTTAAGAGATGCACTCGAGGCGGGAGCACTTGTGAACTTTTTGCAGGATTTTGATAAGGAGAAGATTAACCTCTCTAAGATAGAATCTCGTCCTGCAAAAGATAAAGAGGGCGGATTTGGTTACTGGTTTTACATCGATTTTTATGGGCACATCGATGAGGCAAGAATTCAAAATGTAATTAAAAAACATGAGGGCGAAGTGACTTGGCTTGGCTCCTACGTAAAGGGTGAAGAATGAACTTTAACAAAAAACTAGAAAACATTAAAACATATGAAGCTGGAAAGCCA
The DNA here is from genome assembly GCA_964548435.1 of uncultured Sulfurimonas sp. GTDB lineage: Bacteria > Campylobacterota > Campylobacteria > Campylobacterales > Sulfurimonadaceae > Sulfurimonas. Next base: position 6,707 of record CAZJRG010000014.1, read on the forward strand.
ATAGAGCTTGTGGTGCGAGAGTTTGGGATTGAGCCAAAAGATATCATTAAACTCGCTTCAAACGAAAACCCTTACGGTTGCTCCCCAAAAGTGCAAGAGGCAGTAGGCAATATAGTATCCAAGATGGCACTCTATCCAGATGATAGTATGTTTAAGCTCAAAGGCGGCATCGCTAAGAAGTTTGGACTAAAAGAGGAGAGTGTGATTATTGGTAGCGGAAGCGATCAGGTGATAGAGTTTGTTATGCATGCAAAAGCAAATGCAGACTCCAAGATACTGATGAACTCTATCACATTTGCAATGTATGAGATTTATGCAAAGCATGTTGGTGCATCAGTAGTACGCACAGCCTCTCAAGAGCACAATCTAGAGGAGTTCTATGCTGCATATCTTGAGCACAAGCCAGCCGTTATTTTTCTTTGTACCCCAAACAACCCCACAGGAGACGCTATTGACACTGCTGCGATGATGGCGTTTTTAGAGAAGATAGATAGCGACACACTCGTGGTGGTCGATGGTGCATATATGGAGTATGCTGCGTTTAAAGACGCTAGTAAAAGTGTTGCGCCTCATGAGCTCGTGGAGAAGTTTGATAATGTGATCTATCTTGGTACTTTCTCAAAAGCATATGGTCTGGGTGGTATGCGTGTTGGTTATGGCTTGGCAAACGCGACCATCATTAAAGAGCTCTATAAACTAAGACCACCTTTTAATGTTACTACTTTGACGCTTGAAGCTGCGAGTGTTGCTCTTGAAGATGAGGTGTTCGTGCAGAGTTGTATCGCTTCAAATTTTATTGAGATGGAGCGTTACGAAGCATTTGCAAAAGAGCAAAAAATAGATATAATAAAGAGTTATACTAATTTTGTTACTTTATGTCTCAATCAAGATCAAGACTCTACCCAGCTCTCAGATGCACTCCTAAAAAAAGGGATGATAGTGAGAAACTTAAGTGGATATGGGCTCAACGCCATACGTGTAACCATAGGAACACCACAACAAAATGATCGTTTTTTTGCATTAGCACAAGCACTTCTCTAAAAATTTTAAAACGGGAAACGAATGGATTTTAAAAAACTCTTCTCTCAATTGGTAGTTTTGTATGCAAAACTGACAAACCAACAAAAGATGATTATCGCAGGAGCGGTTCTTGGGATCGTCGCGTTTTTGATCTTTTTGGTGGTTTTTACTGCCAAAAAAAGTGCAGGGAGTGAGTACGAAGTCCTTTTTGACTCTTTGAGTGCAAGTGATGCAGCAAAGGTGATAGAGTCCTTAGAAAAAGACTCCATTAAGTATATAGTTGAAGACAACAATGTCATTAAAGTACCACGTGATGTAGTCTACAAGCAACGCATCTCCATTGCAGCACAGGGCATACCAAAAGATAGTGGTGTAGGTTTTGAACTCTTTGATAAACAGGAGTTTGGGGCTACGGGTTTTGACCAAAATGTAAAATACCTTCGAGCACTTGAGGGTGAGTTAGCGCGTACTATCAATGCATTAGCACCTATTGAGAGTGCATCTGTAAGTCTAGCGCTTCCAAAAGAGTCTCTTTTTGTGACACAAGAGGTTGCACCATCTGCCTCAGTTATGTTACAGATACATGAGGGTCGCTCACTACTCCCTAAGCAGATTCGAGGGATTAAAAATCTTGTCGCAGCCGCTGTTCCTAAACTCACTCCAGCTAATGTGATGCTTGTAAGTAGTGATGGCGAAACACTTGGAGATGAAGATGAGATGGTGCAGATGAGCGAACTCTCAAGTGTGCAGCAGAGCTACAAACTCAAAGAGGAGAAAAAACGCCAGCAAAAGATCATAGATATGATCTCTCCTTTTGTTGGAGGCAAAGAGAAGGTTGTAGCGCAGGTAACTATGGAGTTTGATTTTTCACAGCAGAGCTCTACCTCTGAGAAGTTTGATCCAGAAAATGTTGTTCGTAGTGAGCAGATAAGCGAAGAGAAACGCGAAGGTGGCTCGCCAGAGCAGGTGGGCGGCGTTCCTGGAACTGTAAGCAACATCGGACCAGTTGAGGGTCTTGCTAGCAATCAAGTCAGCGAGAAGTACGAAAAAAATACGGGAACGACCAACTATGAAGTTGGAAAAACTGTAAGCACCACTAAGAGTGAGTTTGCTCGCATCAAACGCATCACTGCGGCAGTTATCGTCGATGGAAAATACAAAAAGAAGCTCGATGATGCTGGCGAAGATACTGGCGAGAGAGAGTATGTTGCCCTTAGTCAGAGTGATCTTGACGCACTAAGTTCACTGGTGAGTCGTTCCATTGGAATTGATGAAGCGCGTGGTGATCAGGTGACATTGCAAAATCTTCAATTTGAGAGAAAAAGATTACGTGATGGTGAGGATGGTGTGAGTCAAGCACTCAATTTCTCTGAGACATACATCGCACCTTTCGCGGGTCTTTTCAAGTACCTTTTTGTGCTTATTTTACTCTTTATCCTCTACAAAAAAGTGATCGCACCTTTTGCTGACAAGATGCTTGAGGTCTCAAAAGAGGAAGATGAACTTGCAAAACCTGTGCTCACACTTACTGACGATGAGGGTGAAGATCTTGTAGAAAAAGTACAAGCGATGCGTAAAAAAGTGGAAGATCAGCTCAATGTTAGCTCTGGGTTTAACGAAGATGAGCTTAAATATGAAGTCATTTTAGAAAAAGTAAGAGCGATGGCAGAGGATGCTCCAGCAGACATCGCATCCCTGCTTCAGGCACTTCTTGTTGAAGAGCAAGAGACTTCAAATGTAAAAGATAGGAGTTAATCATGGCATCCCTTACAGCCCAACAGCAAGCCGCGTTTGATGAGATGAGTATTGCAGAAAAGATTGCGGTGCTTCTTTTACAGCTTGGCGAAGAGGTGACGGCTGGAATCTTTTCAAATATGAGTGTTGACGCAATTACTGAGGTCTCAAAGTTTATCGCCAAGCACAACACCATTGAGAAGAGTATAGCTATCGCAGTTCTAGAAGAGTTTCATGCTATTTTCCAATCAGGGCAGTATCTGACTTCAGGCGGTATGGAGTATGCAAGAGAGCTGCTCTACCGAACACTTGGTCCAGATGAAGCCAAAAAAGTTCTTGATAAGCTCTCTAAAAGTATGCAAAACACACAAAACTTTGCTTATCTCTCAAAGATCAAGCCACAACAGCTTTCAGACTTTATCCAGCATGAACATCCACAAACTATTGCTCTTATTTTGGCACATATGGATGCGACTGAAGCGGCTGATACTTTGCAGTTTTTCTCAGACGATCTTCGTAGCGAAGTGGCGATGAGAATGGCTCGACTTGGAGATATCTCTCCTTCAGTTATCAAGCGAGTCTCTGCAGTGCTTGAGTCTAAGCTTGAGTCACTTGCCTCTTACAAAGTCGAAGTGGGTGGACCGCGTGCTGTTGCAGATGTCTTTAACAGACTTGGAACAAAAAGCTCTAAAGCGACACTTGCTACTATTGAGCAGGTGGATGAGGAGCTTGCAACACTCATCAAAGAGATGATGTTTACATTTGAAGATATGGTGAGCCTCGATAAAAACGCCATCATTGAGACACTCAAAGCAGTTGATAAAGGCGACTTGATGATGGCATTGAAATCTTCTCCAGAGGAGCTTAAAGAGAAGTTCTTCTCTGCCATGAGTGAGAGAGCTCGTGCTGCGTTTGAGGAAGAGATGCAGTTCTTGGGTGCTGTGAAGATGAAAGATGTTGAAAATGCGCAAAGAAAAATTGTCGAAGTGGTCAATGGTTTAGCTGAAGCTGGAACGATCCAAATGGGCTCAACCGAAGAGATGATAGAGTAGTAAAATGGCAACAGTAATTTCAAGCGACTCTTTAGAGAAACATGCGGTCAATAGATACAACTTCAAGGTGATAGCCTCTGGCGGTTTGGAGACAAAAACAGCAGAGCAGAATCAGCCTCTAGTAATGCAAAGTGCTCAAGAGGAGCCAAAAGCAGCTATGGGCGAAGTTGACTCGAGTGCTTTGAGTAGTAGTTCAAAAGATGCTCTTATAGAGTCTCTCATGCAAAAAACCGATGAGATGTCATCAAATTTCATTAAGCTGCAGATGAAGTTTGAAGCAAAAGAAGAGGAGCATCAAAATATGCTCAAAGCTGCAAAAGAGGCGGCATTTGCTGAGGGGATAGAGGCTGGAAAAGCACAAGCTCTTGAGGGAAATGAAAAAAACAAGATGAGTCTTTTTGAACAGTTTAATAGCTCTATAAAGAGACTCGATGAGAGTGCGCAGAGTTTTGAGAGCTCTCTTGAAGCACTCAAAGAGGAGCTAGTCTTTGCCGCACTCGATATCGCCAAAGAGGTGATTAGAGTTGAACTTATGGAAAATTCACATGAAGTGGCCAAACTGCTCAGCGATGAGTTGATTAAAGATTTGCAAAGTGCTTCAAAAGTGACACTTAAAGTCAATCCACTTGATCACGGTGCTATATCTGAACATGTAGGAAAATTAAAAAATATAGAGATCTATTCAGATCGTGCAGTATCGCCAGGTGGTGTCATTGCGATGAGTGATGCGGGAAATATCGATGCGCAGATATCCAAACGATTTGAAAGAGTAAAAAAGGCTGCACTCAATGAGTAGAGAGATAGATGTAAAAACAATGGGCATCCCCCAGCTAAAACTCCTATGCACGCAGATCCGTGAAGAGATCTTACGTGTAGTGAGTAAAAATGGTGGACATTTAAGCTCAACACTAGGTGCTACAGAGCTAATAGTGGCTATGCATAAAGTCTTTGACAGCAAAGAGGATCCCTTTATATTTGATGTGAGTCATCAGGCATATGCACACAAGCTCATTACGGGAAGATGGGAAGCATTTGATACGCTGCGCCAGTTTAATGGTCTGTGTGGTTACACAAAACCTAGCGAGAGCGAGCATGACTATTTTGTAGCAGGGCACAGTTCCACTTCCATCTCTTTGGGAGTGGGTGCAGCAAAAGCCATAGCACTCAAAGGGGAGCAGAAGAGCCGTATACCTGTGGTGATGATAGGTGATGGCTCTATGACAGCTGGCATGGTCTATGAAGCACTTAATGAACTTGGCGATAGAAAATATCCGATGGTTATCATCCTAAACGATAATGAGATGAGTATCGCAAAACCTATTGGAGCACTCAGCCGAATGCTAAGTTCTGCGATGGCTTCGCCTTTTTATCAGCGTTTTAAGAAGTCTACGGAGAGTTTTGTAGACAACTTTGGTGAAGGTGCACACTATATCGCAAAACGGATGGAGGAGGGGCTAAAGCTCATTACTCCAGGAATTATGTTTGAAGAGATGGGTATTAACTACATTGGGCCAGTTGATGGACACAACTTGGAGCAGCTCATTGATATACTTCAAACAGCCAAAAAAATGGGTCTGCCTGTTATTGTTCATGCACAAACTACCAAAGGTAAAGGGTATGAGATCGCTGAGGGCAAAGAGGAGAAGTGGCACGGAGTAGGGCCTTTTGATCTTAGTGACGGTAGTAGTGCTAAAAAAGCCTCTGCCAAGAGCGCTACGCAGATCTATACTGAGATACTCTTAAAGATGTGTGAGACAGATGATAAAATAGTCGGTGCAACTGCGGCGATGCCAAGCGGTACGGGTCTGAGCCCACTTATAGAGAAGTACCCATCGCGTTTTTGGGATGTAGCCATCGCTGAGCAGCATGCTGTGACCTCTATGGCGGCACTTGCAAAAGAGGGTTTTAAACCATTTTGTACCATTTACTCTACATTTTTACAGCGAGCATACGATCAGGTGATTCACGACACATGTTTGATGGATCTGCCTGTTGTGTTTGCTATGGATAGAGCAGGTATTGTTGGTGAAGATGGGGAGACACATCAGGGTGTTTTTGACATTAGTTACCTGCGCGCCATTCCAAATATGACACTTTTTGCACCTCGTGATGAGCAGAGTTTTTACGATGCTATGGCGTTTGCGGCTGCGTTTGCACACCCATGCGCACTGCGTTATCCAAGAGGTGCGTTTAGTGATACATCCTCGCTTCCAAACTCTGTGCCATTTGTACTAGGACGCTCGCAACTGCTTCAAGAGAGCCAGAGTGAGATTTTACTCATCGGTTATGGCAACGGTGTAGGTCGCGCTTATGAGACTTCACTCCAGCTTGATGAGACACCTGCCATATTGGACCTGCGTTTTGTAAAGCCTCTTGATGAGGAGATGCTGCGTTTGCTCGCCCAGAAGCATAAACACTGGTTTGTATTTTCAGATAGTGCAAAGATGGGAGGCGTAGGCTCTGCTATAGCGGAGTTTTTAGCGGATGAGAAGATTAGGAGTGTGGTGCTTGTTAGTTTTGAGTATAGCGATGCGTTTATCACTCACGGAAACACAAAAGCGGTTGAAGAGTCGCTTGGGCTTCTTCCGGCGCAATTAGCGCAAAAGATAAAAAAGAGTCTATCTGAGTAAAATCACTCCAGCAAATCTTCCAGTTTGTTGCTCCCCTCGATAGGAGAAGTATTTCTCTGTTGAGCAGCAGGTACACTCCTGTGAAATCTCTATATTTTTCTCCTTTATGCCAGCATCTAGAAGTTGCGACTTTAAAATTTTTGCTATGTTTAAATAGTAGCGGCTCTGCTTTAGCTCAATACTCCACTCCAGAGCGAGGGCTCTACTCTCATCATATATCTCTTCACCCACTTCGTAGCAACACTCTTGAATCATCGGACCAACACTCACGACAATGTCACTTGCGTTTGAGCCATAGTTTTCATGCATAGCGGTGAGTGTTTGTACCACAATATTTAAAAAAGCACCCGCTCTGCCGGCATGAGCTACCCCGATAACCTCATGGAGAGGATCATAAAAGAGTATAGGAGCACAATCAGCCACCATCACCATAAGAGGGGTCTTCTTTTTGTTGGTGATGAGTGCGTCGCAGGTGGGAGGATTTTGGAAGTTGTGTGCTGCGTTTACCACTACAACATCGTTTGAGTGGATTTGTCTCATGTGCACGAGTGAGTTGTGATCAAATCCAAGCTCATTTGCTAAGAGTTTATGATTTTTCACTACATTGTCCGCGACATCTCCCACATGAAAGGCTAAATTACCGCTTTTCTTAGTTGTAAACGCAGATGTGATATTTGAAAAATGTTTTAATATATGACTTTGTTGCAATTTCATATAATGATTATAACAAAAATTAAAGGCTGAAATTGAGTAAATTAAGTATGTATCCAATAACGCTTCATGGAGAATCCATCGAGGCTAAACGCAGCCAGATAAAAACCTACTTTAGAGAGACTTTTTTACTCTTTGAGCGGGTTTTTGAGCTGCTTGGTGATGAGAGTGTTTTTTATAAACGCTCAGAGCCTACACGCCATGCTATGATATTTTACTTTGGGCACACGGCGACCTTCTATATAAATAAACTTATCTTAATGCAGTTGATAGACAAACGCATCAACCCCCATTTTGAAGCCCTCTTTGCTGTGGGTGTAGATGAGATGGAGTGGGATGATCTTGAGAGTAAAAACTATACTTGGCCAAAAGTCAGTGAAGTAAGAGAGTACAGAAGAGAGGTGCAGGCTCTTGTTGAGTCCTTTATCGACTCTTTGGATTTTGCGCTCCCAATTCAAGAAAATGATCCTATGTGGATCATTTTGATGGGAATCGAACATGAGAAGATCCATATCGAGACCTCTTTGGTGCTTCACCGACAGATGCCCTTGGAGTTTATAAAAGAGGTGAGTGAGTTTAAACTCTGCAAGACAACACTCGAAGCTCCAAAAAATGAGCTTGTCACAATTGCTCCAAGAGAGGTAAAGTTAGGTAAAGAGCATTCGCACCATCTCTATGGCTGGGACAATGAGTATGGTGTTTATGAGGAGCAAGTTGAGGCATTTGAGGTCTCAAAATATCTTGTAAGCAATGCAGAGTTTATGGAGTTTGTAAACGCAGGAGGGTATAAAGAGCACTCATTTTGGGATGAAGAGGGCTTGGAGTATCTTAAACGTTCAAACGCCACAGCCCCAGCATTCTGGATAGAAGAGGGTGGCGTTTATAGATATCGCACACTTCAAAACATAATCGATTTACCTCTGGATTGGCCTGTTGAGGTGAATGCTCTTGAGGCGGAGGCCTTTTGTAGGTTTAAGTCTCAAAAAGAGTCAAAAGAGTTTAAACTACCAAGCGAGAGTGAGTACAGAGCACTCTTGGAGTATGCTGGCGTTGAGAATGTTCCTGCGTTTGATGAGTCCAGTGCCAATCTCAATTTCGCACACTTTGCATCGAGTGTTCCCGTAAACACATTTGCGTTTAATGAGATCTATGACGTTGTTGGAAATGTTTGGCAGTGGAGCAGAACACCGATTCGCCCCTTTGATGGCTTTAGGGTTCATGAAGCGTATGATGACTTCTCAACGCCAACATTTGATGAGAAGCATGCACTCATTCTTGGCTCATCATGGGCGAGCGGGGGAAATCTGATTATGAAGCATTCGCGCTATGCGTTTAGAAAGCACTTCTATCAAAACACAGGATTTCGCTATGTTGTGACACAAAATAAGGAAAATGAGATGGTAGATATTTATGAGACAGACGAGTTGGTCTCACAGTATTGTGAGTTTCAGTATGGCGAGAGTCACTTTGGCGTGAAAAATTTTGCACTTGCTTGTGCAGAGTTGGCTGCGAAATTTACACATAAAAAAGCAAAAGCACTCGATCTTGGTTGTGCGACTGGTCGTGCTACATTTGAGTTGGCAAAAACTTTTGACTTTGTAGAGGGGATCGATTTTTCTGCACGTTTTGTTCAGGTGGGAGCTAAGCTTAAAAATGAAGGCTACATAGCCTTTAGCACCAAAGAAGAGGGTGATATAGTACGAAAAAAACGTGTAACACTTGAGGAGCTTGGCTATCTAAACGAGTCCCAAAAGGTCTCGTTTTGGCAGGGTGATGCATGTAACTTGAAGCCAAACTTTACAGGGTATGACTTGATTATGGCGACAAATCTCATAGATAGACTCTATGAGCCAAAACTCTTTTTAGAGAGTGTGCATGAGCGCTTGAGTGAGGGTGGCGTTTTGATGCTTACATCTCCTTACACTTGGCAGGAGAGTTCGACCAAAAAAGAGCTCTGGCTTGGTGGCTATGTAGATGAAGTGGGTAGAGAAGTTGAGACAATCGAGAGTCTCAAGTCAACTCTTGCGCCACATTTTGAACTTGTGCATCTCCAAGATTTAGAGTTTGTGATAAAAGAGACGAGAAGAAAGTTTCAGCACACCATCGCTCAGGTAAGTATATGGCAGAAAAAGTAGCGTTTGATTTTAGCAGTGCCGCTCCTAGAGAGCAAACAAACGCAGAGAAGTACACCCTCAGAGAGAAGCTTTTTGGCACGAGTGATGTAGAGCCACTTTGGGTCGCAGATATGGACATTAACACTCCTGCGTTTGTCATTGAGGCGGTTCAAAAAAGGCTTATGCACCCAATCGTAGGTTATGAAGATGTTCCAGACTCAGCGTATGAGGCGCAAATCGCATGGCTAAAACGCAGACACAACCTTGATAGCAAACGCGAAGAGTATCTTCACTCGCACTCGGTTGTTGCATCGATGAGTGTCGCCATTGAGGCTTTTACCAACAAGGGTGATGGCGTTATTGTCCAGACACCAGTATATCCGCCATTTTTTCACTCTGTGGTGGCACATGAGCGTCGTGTTGTGAAAAACTCGCTCAAGCAAGATGCGCATGGCGTTTACAGATTTGACATCGATGATTTAAGATCAAAAATCACCCCAGATGTAAAGCTCTTGTTGCTCTGCTCTCCGCACAATCCTGTGGGTCGCGTTTGGACCAAAGAGGAGCTCACAGAAATCGCAGAGATCTGTTATGAGCACAATATTGTTCTCTTTAGTGATGAGATTCATTCAGACATTGTCTATGCTCCAAGCAAGCACACACCCTTTGCATCGCTCTCAAAGGAAGCTGCATCACTCTGCATCACTGCGTTTGGAGTAGGCAAAACATTCAATATGGCGGGATTTGCGATGAGTACGGTGCTCATTCAAAACGAAGCGTTACGAGAGCGTTATAAAAAAGTCTATGACAAAATTCACTTTGCGCAAAACAATGCGCTCTCTCATGTGGCGTTTGAAGCCGCCTACATACAAGGTGACGCATGGCTTGAAGCACTCAAATTACACCTCTACAAAAACTATAAAATCTTAGAAGATTTGGCACAAGAGTATAGTGATCTCATCAGCATTACTCCGCTTGAAGGAAGCTATTTGGCATGGATAGATTGTCGTGCTATGGGCTTAAAAGACAAAGAGCTTCGCGATTTTTTTGTAAATGATGTGAAGATAGGTCTCAATGCTGGCATTAGTTTTGGTAGGGAGGGAAGTGGTTTTATGCGTTTGAATTTTGCCATAGCATCTGATAAAATGTCAGCTCTTATAGATAAACTTCGCACAGCGTTAGCGAACCAAAGGATAAAAGTTGGTAAAAATAGATTGGGATGAGTATAAAGAGTTTAAGCTCTACAGTGTGCGCAATGATAATTTTGAGGTTCTTTTAGATTTTTTGAAAAGTTATTACAATCTTTCAAACCCTTATGATCTTTTTGAGTCTCTCATTGAAGATGATATTGCGCAGATGATGTTGAGTAAACGCAACATTAGCGATCCGCTTACTCTTGAATATTTTATGCGAAAACTCTAGTGAGTCCTATAGAAAAAATCGCTCATTTTTTATCACAGCATCATGTGATGACACTTGCAACATCTCTAGATGCAGAGGTGAGTGCCTGTTCACTCTTTTATGTTTATGATCAGCTCAAATACTCTTTTGTTGTTGCGAGTGCTGATGAGACGACACATATTCGCCACACTATGCAAAACCCTCGTGTCGCAGGAAATATCTATCTTGAAACCAAAAATGTCGGCAAGATTCAGGGAGTACAGTTTAGGGGAGTTTTTTCCCTTTTAGAAGATGAAGAGCTTAGTAGACTCTACTTTAAAGCATTTCCCTATGCTCTTGCACTCGCTCCAAAACTTTGGAAGATAGAGGTAGAGCATTTTAAGATGACAGATAATACTTTGGGATTTGGTAAAAAAATAGACTGGAGCCGTGGCGTTTAGCTTGGTATAGAGGCAGAGGCTTTTTTGGAAAAAAGTGTGCACTCCACACCACTACTTTGAAAAACGACAAGGGATGGAATGGCAGCGGACTTAAAACCATAAGCTCTGCATCCGTGAGGCTTCGATGCTTCCCAAGTAACAAAATAGTGCTTACAGTGTCTACAGTTGATCCTTTTCATACGGGAATTCTAGCGTATTTGGGGTACAATTTAAAAATCAAAAAAGGGATAGATGAATGGATAAAATATTACTGATGCTACAGCTTCAAAATCAGCTCAATGATGCTACAAATGGGGAAGATTGGGTAAAGGGAATTACTAAAAATGGTCGTCATATAAACTGGCAACGCTGTATCTATATGGAGTGTGCTGAGATGATTGATAGTTTTTCTTGGAAACACTGGAAAAGTCTGAGTCAAGAGGCTGACTGGGAAAATCTTCAAATTGAAGTCGTGGATGTTTGGCATTTTATTATGAGTCTAGCTATTGAACACTATAGTAAAAATTTACTTGGCAATATAGAAGATCTCGCAATCAATATTGCGGCATCGCAAGGGTGTAAACGCAGTGAGTCATCTGAGAAAAGTTTTGCTTCGCAAGAACAGATCATAACCAAGGTTGAAAATATTATGCGTCTTGTGCTCTCTAAAGAGAAGCTTGCGTTAGAGAGTTTAATAGAAGAGTTTTTTGATTTAGTGCTAAAGAGTGCTCTTGATATGGCATCGCTTTACAAGCTCTATGTGGGAAAAAATGTTCTCAATCAGTTTCGTCAGGACCATGGTTACAAAGAGGGAACATACATAAAAGTTTGGAATGGCGAAGAGGATAACACAGTGATGAAGCGTATTTGGGATGAAAATCCAAATCTCGCACCTGATATGCTCTATAGAGAACTTACAAAAAAATACCATGCTTTGACAAAGGCATAGAGTAGTATGCAAGAGACTCTTTTAGAAGTTTCAAATCTTAGCTTTGGATATACGAAAGAGAAAATGCTCATACAAGATCTTAGTTTTTCTCTACATAGAGGAGAGTTAATCGCAATAGTTGGTGAGAGCGGTGCTGGAAAGAGCACCCTTTTTGAGCTGATTTTAGACAATCTAACTCCTCTAAAAGGTGAGATAAAACACAAAAAAATCTCTCAAGTCTTTCAAGATCCCTACAGCTCATTTCATCCAAGTTATACGTTGATTTCTCAAATTAAAGATGTATGTTCACTCGAAAAACTGCACTACTTTCTTCCAAAAATGCAATTAAGTGCCTCACTTTTAGAGAAGTTTCCTCATGAGCTCTCAGGTGGACAGCTTCAGCGAGCTTCTATTTTAAGAGCTGTTTTAATGGAGGTCGATATTTTGTTACTCGATGAACCTACATCTGCACTCGATAATCTTATTCAGCTTGAAGTGATGCAGATGCTGATGGAGGAGCTGCCTAACATGGGTATGCTCCTTATTACACACGATGCTGATTTAGCCACGTGGTGTGCAGATAAGATTATTAAGATTCAAAAAAAAACTGCACCAGAAAGTATCCTAGGGCAACCATCGCAATAGTTCCAAACGCATTGAGGCTGATGTTAACTCCTGCCATGAAAATATGTCCGGCTTTGAGCAGTAAAAAGCTCTCCATAGCAAAGGTAGAGTAGGTTGTGAGTGCACCTAAGATACCAGTAGTGAGAAAAGATTTTGCATGGGGTGAGAAGAGGGTTGTGTGCATGAAGTATGCTACGAGTGCTCCCATGATAAAACTTCCAATAAGATTGACTCCAAGAGTTCCAAAAGGGAGAAAATGGGGAAGTTTGTGAGATATGAGTCCATTGATATAGACTCGTAACACAGCACCTATAAACCCACCGCTACCGACTGCTAGAACTGTTTGCCAACTCAGCATCGTAAACTCCTTGCATCTTAATACGTAGATTTGTGAGCCATGCATCATCACGCTTGTCGGCGATAAAAGAGTCTAAAAAGATTACTTTTATTTTTCCAGGCATATAGAAAAACTCTTTGATATTGTAGTGTTTTGCAGTCTCTATGAGGACGATAGGTTGCACACGAAGTTTGTACATATCGGCGACTACTTTTGCACCGCTTTTAAAATGGAGCATTTTTCCAGTTGTAGATCGGGTACCCTCTGGAAACATGGTGATGACTCTGCCCTTATTGAGTCTGTCTTTAGCATTTTTGAGGAGTTTGAGTAGAGATGTTTTGCTCTTTCGCTCTATGGGTATATCTTCAGGCATACTCATCGCAAGTCCAAAAAATGGTACATCAAAAAGCTCTTTTTTTGCTACCCATGCAAGATCTTTTTTTGATATCGTCTCCATCACGCCGATGTCAAGATCGCTTTGATGATTGATGAGAAACATCTGTGCTGCTGGATCCTCTTCTCCTTTTATCTGCGTTGTAAAAAAGGTGAAAATTCGAACATACCATGCGGCGATTTTTCGAGCATATGGGCGAGGAACAATAGGATAGAGCAACATCATGAGCACGAGTGAACTCAAGATAATAAACGTCGCAAAAAACCAGTTAATTCTGGCAAAGATCTTCATTATTTACCCATCCGATTTTTTCATTTTGGAGTTTGATTTTTGTAAAATCACGCGAGGATCCCTCTTTTTGCAGATACAAAACCTCACTCGTTGTTTCAAAAATTGTCCCATTTGCTACAGGTAAAAGACGTATCTGTGCACCTCTTTGTATACAAACCATTTTTTCTGGAAAAGATATGTAGACCATATAGCCAAGAGGAAAGAGAGCAAAAAAGATATATCTAAATTTTTTTCGCATCAATGCGAATAAAAATGCAATAAGTGCTAAGCCTCCTGCTAGAAGCAGTTTTAATTGTTCGTGTGATTGATCTTTTGGCTTAAGGTCACTTTGGGTTACTACACTATCTTCCATTACTATGACAGGGATGTTTAGTGAAACGAAGTTATTTTTTTGTGTATTGAAGTAGCTAAAGGTGAAGTGCTCTACACTCTTGTCAACAACTAAAAAATAGGTAATTTTAGAGACATCATAAGATTCACTTAGTGACTCAATTCCCTGTTTGTAAAGATCTTTAAAACGCAATGCTTTGATGTTTGCATTTTCTGCGGATGCGATGAAGATAATAATATTGTGCTCGTTATCATAGCTTGTTGTTTTGTACTCTAAAATTTTAAAATCTTTTGCAATAATGTTTGAGAAATTTTTTGGTGGATTTAGGGTGATAACTGGAACAACTTGACCTGAAAGAGTAGTAGTAGATGCATCCGGAGCACCTATGAGTGATGCTTCGATATTTGGGAGTCTTGCTATGTTTGCATTACTTAAAAAGTAAAAAGTGTCGAGGTTGTATTTTCCTTTTTTGATGCGTTTTGGTACGGGTGAGAGAAGTTTTACACCTTTTGCACTTGAAAAGCTATAGTGAATATCATAAGAGTTTCCAAAAGTCGACAATGACTTGAGTGTCAGTGTAAATATCTCTCCTTTAATGACTCTGCTTGGGACATCTTCATAACTTAAATAGATGACCTTATTTGCTTCTAATGAAGCAATAAACAGCAGAAAAAGGAGTAAGAGTTTTTTCACGACTCAAGAAATCCTTGAAGCATTTTTACACCGTCATCAGAGCCTAAAATGAGCTCCATCGCACGTTCAGGGTGTGGCATGAGTCCAAAAACATTTTTCTCTCTGTTGCATACACCAGCAATAGCATCTATGCTGCCATTAGGATTTGCATACTCTCCTGTAGCATCACAGTATGTAAGGAGCACTTGATTGTTGGCATAAAGCTCGTTAAGCCCCGCTTCATCAATGTAGTAGTTTCCATCATGGTGTGCTATTGGAATATTGAGCAGATCACCTTTGTTTAGTTTTTGTAAGAAAACATTGTCGTTGTTTTGCACTTTAAGTCCATGGTGCATTGAGAGAAAGTGTAAACCTTCATTGCGTTTGAGTGCACCTGGTAATAATCCAGCCTCGGTAAGAACTTGAAATCCATTACAAATACCTAAAACTTTTCCGCCCTCTTTAGCAAACGCAGCGACACTTTTCATAATAGGTGAAAATTTTGCAATCGCACCACTTCGTAGATAATCACCATAAGAGAAGCCTCCTGCAATAACTACAAGAGTCGTATCTGAAGAGATGTTTTGAGATTTGTGCCAAAGAATTTCAGTTTTTGCTCCAAGTTTCTCAAATGCATAAGCAGTGTCATGCTCGCAGTTTGTTCCAGGAAATTGTACTATCGAGACTTTCATTAAACTAACTCGATAGTGTAATCTTCAATAACAGTATTTGCAAGGATCTCTTCACACATTTTTGTAACATCTTGCATCGCTTTTTCTTTGTCTGTTTGGTCAAGGTTGATGAGAATCTGTTTTCCAACACGTACGTCTTTCACACCTTCAAAGTGTAGAGAGTCAAGTGCATGGTGCACTGCTTTTCCTTGAGAGTCTAATACACCTGCTTTGAGGAATACATTTACTATTGCTTTCATTGTTTTACTTTCCTAATATTCTATTTAATACTTGCTCGTAAGCGACTGTTAATCCACCAAGACCTTGACGAAATCTATCTTTGTCCATCTTCTCGCCTGTTTGCATATCCCAAAAACGACAATTGTCTGGTGATATTTCATCGATGAGAATGATGTTCCCGCTGGAGTCTTTTCCAAACTCAAGTTTGAAGTCGACAAGATTAAGACCTTTTTGTGCAAAATAAGGTTTAAGAATATCGTTTACCTGTCTTGCCATACGACGCAGCTTATCAAGCTCGTCTTGATACTCGACAAGTCCTAAGATAAGTGCATGTTGATCATTTAGCTTAGGATCTCCAAGTGCATCGTTTTTATAGTCAAACTCTACAAGCGTAAAAGGGAGAATTGTGCCATCTTTGATACCAAGATTTTTAGAGAGAGAGCCTGTGGCTATGTTTCTCACAATCACTTCTATGAGGATAACATCCACTTTTTTGTGCAACATATGGTTGTCGTCAAGCATTTTTACAAAGTGTGTTTGAATACCATGTGACTCCAAAAGTTTAAAGAGTTCTGTGGAAATTTTGTTATTGAGTGCACCTTTGCCAAGTTCACTTGATTTTTTTTCACCGTTAAACGCAGTTAAGTCGTCTTTAAATTCGGAAATTACTAGGTTTGCATCATCTGTTAGGTAAAGTTTTTTTGCTTTACCTTCGTAGAGTAGTTCACGCTTTTCCATGATTGTGTCGTTATCCTTTGGTAATGATGAGTGCTCTAGCGATGTCTACTGCTTCTTTGAGTTGTATATCTTTGTTGAGCATTTCTGGTGTGATTATATCTTTATTTACTTTTGTCTCATCTTTATTTTGCTTATCTTTTGGCTCAACTTTTTGAAGTTCTTCTTGGAGATGTTTTTTAAGATCAGCCTCTTTAATGGCAAACTCATTTGTTTGCGTTTTGACTTCTCCTGGTTCAACAGTTATATCTGGTGTAACACCAAGCGCTTGAATAGTTCTGCCGCTTGGAAGATAGTATCGAGCGATTGTGAGTTTGATCGCTTCCTCTTCAGTTATAGGCAGGACGACTTGCACACTCCCTTTTCCAAATGTGTTCTCGCCTATAAGCACACCGCGTTTATGGTCCTGAATGGCCCCACTGACGATTTCAGATGCACTCGCACTCCCGCCATTTATCAGCACTACAAGAGGCACATCTGTGAGTGTCGCTGATTTTGTTGCTGAGAAGATTTTTGTGTCTGTTGCTTTTCTTCCTTTTTGAGAGACTATCACACCTGAATCAATAAAAAAGTCACTCAATTCGATAGCTTGATCTAAAAGTCCACCAGGGTTGTTTCTTAAGTCAAGTATGATCCCTTTTGTTGTTGCCTTGCGTTTTTTTATCTCTTTACTTACATCAGCGGCTACTTTTTTGTCAAAGCTTGCAACACGAATATATAAAATATCCTCTTGAATCACTTTTGCATGGACAGACTCTATAGTGATTTTACCTCTTACAATGTTTATGTTGAGAGGCTTTGTCTCATTTTTTCTTACTACAGTGATGTCGATAGGATCTCCGACTTTGCCACGCATAATTGAGACAGCTTCGTCTATTGTCATATTGAGGGTAGATTTATCGTTGATTTTTAAGATGATATCTCCAGACTTGAGTCCTGCTTTATCAGCGGGAGTGCCGTCAATTGGAGAGATGACGGTGAGGGCACCATCTTTCATGCCAACCGTAATCCCAAGTCCACCAAACTCTCC
Source organism: uncultured Sulfurimonas sp. (assembly GCA_964548435.1). Classification (GTDB taxonomy): domain Bacteria; phylum Campylobacterota; class Campylobacteria; order Campylobacterales; family Sulfurimonadaceae; genus Sulfurimonas. Next base: position 24,041 of record CAZJRG010000014.1, read on the forward strand.
ATCAGTCTGAACTTTTAAACGTTTATAATCTTTTTCTGTGAGATAGTTCGAGTGAGCATCAAGATTTTTCATCATTCCATCAAGAGCTTTGTTCATGAGTTCTTCTATTGTCACATCATCGACATTGTACTGCTCGACTATACTTATTACTTTTGTGAACTTTGCAAGTGCTTGAAGTCGCGATGCTTCACTCTCTTTGATGGAGCTTTCAGCGAAGAGTGAAGATGAGAGTAAAAGTGCAGCACCAACTGTCGCAAAACTAAATCCCAGTGTAATAAATTTTTTGTTTTTCATGATAAGTAAAATTGCCTATTTTGAGTGATTTTTTCTAAAAAGGGCATTATACTCGTAGATTTTAAATTTAGAGTTAAACTAGAGATATGTTTAGTTTTTATATAATTACGAGATTTGCATCTTTTGGGTGCTCTAAAATGGAGAAGTGATAGAGATGAAAAATATTGTCCTGATTGGTTTTATGGGAGTAGGAAAAGGGAGTGTTGCTCGAGAATTGGTAAAACTTTCTAAATATATTGCCATAGATACTGATGATCTTATAGAGAGTATGGAGAACAGAAAAATAAAAGAGATTTTTCATCATGAGGGCGAAGCCTATTTTAGAGATTTGGAAAAGTCAGTGGCTCAGTGGTTAGAAGAGAGTGTCAAAGACACACTTGTCTCCACTGGAGGCGGATTTTATAAACAAAAAAATATAAAAAAAATAGGTGCCGTGGTGTTTTTAGACTCTCCGTTTGAGGAGATATTGCATCGTATACAAGAGCATCCAAATGCAGAAAAAAAACTTAAAAAACGACCGCTTTTAGCTGATCTTGAAGCAGCAAAGCGTCTCTACGAACAGCGTCGACCTGAGTATCTTAAGGTGGCAGATGTGGTCATAGATGTCACTCACAAGAGTGCCAAAGAGTCGGCGAAAGAGATTTTAAAAAAGGTAAAAAAATATGTTTAAATTGATACTACTTGGTTTTGTTTTCTTAACAAATGTACTCGCACAAGAGCTTGCAACAAAGATTAGCTGGCAAAGTGATTTTAAAACCGCCATTGAAAATGCTCAAAAAGTTGGCAAACCACTTCTTTTTGTCTCCTCAAGACATAGCTGCAAATATTGTGTGATTCTTGAAGAGACAACTTTTGAAGATGCAAATGTAATCAACAAACTCAATAGTGAGTTTGTTTCAGTAATCGCCTACAGCGATGAGAGAGACTATATGCCACGGGAATTTTGGCGTCCAGGTACACCTGCAATTTGGTTTTTGTATCCAGATGGAACACCTATGTTTCAACCTCTTATGGGTGCAGTTGATGCAGAAAATTTTTTAAAAGCACTCCATATAGTCAAATCTGAATTTGATAAAAACACACAGAAGAAGTAGGTTGAAGAGATGATATTGACAGATACAAACGCAGCAAATTTTCAAAAAGAGTTTGATGAGCTTTTACAACGCGGCAAGATGGATATGGCCCATGTGGGTAAGATCGTTGGAACCATTCTTGAGGAGATCAAAACACAAAAAGATGAAGCGATTTTTGCACATATTAGTAAGTTTGATAAGTGGACACCTCGTGTTGGAAGTGATTTGAAAATATCTTCTGAGTCGATGCAAAAAGCTTATGAGGTTCTTGAACCAAAACTCAAAGATGCACTCCATTTGGCTTATGAGCGTATTCGTACCTATCATGAAAAACAAAAACCGCGATCGTGGTTTGATGATGAGGCAAATGGGACTATTTTGGGACAACGTGTGACACCTGTAGATTGTGCTGGGCTCTATATTCCTGGAGGAAAAGCAGCTTACCCATCATCTTTGCTTATGAATGTAATACCAGCGCAGGTAGCAGGTGTGAAGAAGATAGTGGTCTGTACACCAACACCAGAAAATGAGCCAAATGAGCTACTGCTTGCTGCATGCCATCTTTGTGGTGTCACCGAGGTTTATAAGGTTGGCGGAGCAAGTGCTATAGGTGCTATGGCATATGGGACACAGAGTATTCCTAAGGTTGATGTTATTACAGGACCTGGAAATATTTTTGTGGCGACTGCAAAAAAAATGGTTTTTGGAGAAGTCAATATAGATATGATAGCAGGACCAAGCGAAATAGGCATCTTGGCTGATGAGAGTGCCAATGCTTCTCATCTTGCCATAGACCTTCTCTCTCAAGCAGAGCATGATGAGATGGCGAGTTCTATCCTTATAACGCCATCAAAATTACTTGCAGATGCCGTAAAAGTAGAGATAGAAAATTGGTTAGTGAAACTCCCTCGTCAAGAGATAGCACGCAAATCTATAGAGGAGCGAGGTGCCATAATTGTAACTCAAAATATGGATGAGGCGATAGATCTTATGAATCAAATAGCTCCAGAACACCTTGAAGTAGCGACAAATTCCCCTTTTGAGCTTCTTCCACTTATTAAGCATGCTGGAGCCATTTTTTTAGGTCACTTTACACCTGAAGCGATTGGAGATTATGTAGCAGGACCAAATCATACACTTCCAACAGGTGGAACTGCCAAATTTTACTCTCCATTGGGTGTGGAAAACTTTATGAAAAAGACGTCTATTATTGCATTTAGTCAAAAAGGTATCAACGAAATTGGCGAAGCCTGTGCTCTTATAGCAAACACAGAAGGCTTACATGCACATGAAGAGTCTGTGCGTGTTAGATTGAGTCAGTAGAGATACCGACCTTAGTATCACACACTCATATTAAGAGGAGTTAAATCTCTTCCTCCCTCTGCAAAACAGAGCTTTCTAACTTTAAGAAAAATAATCAATTTATCAAAATTACTCACCACTAAGAAATAATCTTCAATATAGCATAAATTTATAAGTAGTTAAGTTTTCTTAGCTATTATTTTCACGGTAGAATAACCCCAAAATGGCTAGTATTTGGGATTATTTTAAAAAATATTAGAAGTAGTTATAAATCTAAAAAATGCTGTGATAGGCCAAAGGAGAATATATGCAATTAGGTTTCCTAGTTGATTTACACCTATGTATGGGTTGTAAAGGTTGTGAGATCGCATGTAAAGTGGAAAATGAGGTTCCGCTAAGTACATGGAGGCTCCGTGTAAAATATGTAGATGTAGGTACATTTCCTGAAACAAAAAGAACATTCACACCTCTAAGATGTAATCATTGTGAGAATGCTCCTTGTGAAAGAATATGTCCTGTTTCTGC
>CAZJRG010000015.1:0-27232 GCA_964548435.1 uncultured Sulfurimonas sp.
CATACTTGCAAGAGTCTCTTTAAGAAGATAAGCAAAATATATAGATGCTGATTCTAGTTTTAAATCTTGAGGAAGCTCTGTTAAAGGGAGTGCAAAAGAGACAAACAGATTGCCCTCATAGCCTAACCAAATGTTTTCACGACTTCCAATACCCTGCGTTTGAGTGTTACAAGTAATTGCTATAGGAGCATTTATCTTTTTTGTTTTGAGTAACTCTTTGAGATAAACCTGCGTGGAAGGCAAACTTTCATAAAAAATTATCTGCAACGTTTAATCTTTTACCGTTAATATATGATATGACATCCATTTCATTTTTTGATACAGGTTGTACAGTAAAAATACGAATAGAACCTTTCTCACATGCAACAACAATAGACTCCTTATCAATCGCCAAAATAGTTCCAGCATCCCCAACTTGGCTTGACGACTCAAGAGCAATTTTTTTAAGTTTTAATCCACTGCTGAGATAAATACCAGGCCAAGGGGTAAAGGCTCTATATTTATTGTAAAGTGTGCTAGCATCACTAAACTCTACTTCTCCATCACTTTTAGAAATCTTTTTACAGTAACTCGCACTACTCTCAAGTTGCGCTTGTGGAGGATAATTTGAGAAGTTATTTAACACCTCTATAGTGAGCTCTTTTGCTATACCTGTTAAAACAGCATAAAGCTCTTCAAGCATCATTTTAGCATCTACTTTATACTCTGAGGTGGTTAAAATTGGTCCCGTATCCAATCCCTCCTCCATGAGCATTGCGGTAATGCCAGTAATGCTATCTCCATTGAGTAGCGTTTGCTGAATAGGGCTTGCTCCTCTGTAGTAAGGCAGAAGCGAAGCATGAAGGTTGATACATGGTGCATGCTCCAAAATCTCTTTTGGAAGTATCTGTCCATAAGCTGCCACCACAATATAGTCACATGCAATGGTTAAAATCTCTTTAATAGTATCAGGCTCACGAAGTTTTATTGGCTGGTAGAGTTTAATGTCATGTATAAGCGCACTCTCTTTTACTGGAGGAGGTGTAAGAACTTTTTTTCTTCCTACTGGTTTGTCAGGCTGAGTAAAAACCGCTACAACTTCAATACTCTTTTCTTGGAGAAGCCCTTCCAGGATAGCTTGTGCATAATAAGGTGTCCCCATAAATATTACACGTTTCAAATTAATTTCCTAGTAAAAAGAGTGCCTCCTCTATGTTCGCCTCTGAGTAAAAATGATTTAGTATCGCTTAGATCAAAACCACTTGCAAGAAATGTCTCAATATCTGCATCCAAAAGATATGCTGCTGCTTTAAGTTTTGTCACTATTCCACCTGTGGCAAAAAAATTATTTGGAGTGACATCTTTACTTAACTCCTCTTGACTGATCTCATGAACTATTTTACGTACCTTCGCATTTGCGTTTGCTCTTGGATCTGCATCATAATAGGCATCAATATCAGAGAGAATAACTAAACGCTGCGAATCAAGATGTTTGGCTATATATGCTGAAAGCTGATCATTGTCTCCTACTTCTAGCTCATCAGTGGCTGTAGCATCGTTCTCGTTGATGATTGGAATGACACCATTATCTAAAAGTGTATTTATGGTGTTTTGTATTCTCAAAATATCATCTGCTTTTTTTAAATTTGCTGCAGTAACTAAAACTTGTGATGTAATAATATTGTGTTGTGCAAATTTTTTGGCATATTTATCCATAAGTACAGGCTGTCCAATAGCCGCGAGGGCTTGTTTGTTTGCTAAAACTGATCTATCAAGTTTAAGCTGCGTGTACCCTGCTGAAACTGCACCTGAAGAGACTAAAAGAACTTCATGATTTTGTTTGAGTTCGGCAAGAAAATCTACGAGTGCTTGCATCCGTTCTGTTGCAATTTTCGCATTTTCAGTTAAAACCGCACTTCCAACTTTGATTACTATACGCATCTCTATCTTCTATGTGTCTGAACTAAACTAAAGAGTGCATGTTTAAGTCCATCGATGTTTATATTTGTCGCAGCGGAAATTGGTAGAACAAAAAACGGCAGACTCTTGTCATATCCTAACTCCTCATCCGCACTCTCTTGAATGTAGTAGTGTATTGTGGCATCAAACGAATAACTACTATTTACTGAGGGTTTTAGATTGAGAGCCTTCAAAAATGCATCTACCGTCTCATTAAGCTCTTGAGCAGGAATAAGGTCAGCACGAGTAAGTGCAATGGCATACTTATTTTGAGCCAATAGTGAAGAGAATGAAGCTATCTCCTCTTGCAACACTTCAATCTGTTCTGTAAGATCTCTGTAGTTTCCAAGGTCAATCATAAAAAGGAGTATTTTAGTACGTTCAATATGACGAAGAAACTGAATACCCAGTCCCTTACCCTCATGCGCACCACCAATAATTCCAGGGATGTCTGCCATAACAAAGGACTCATAATCCCCAATATTGACCTGCCCAAGTTTTGGTGTAAGTGTTGTAAACTCGTAGTTGGCTATCTCTGGCTTAGCGTTTGAGACTGTTGAGATAAGTGTGGACTTACCAACATTTGGAAAACCAACCAATCCTACATCTGCAATGAGTTTTAAGTCGAGTCGGATCGCTCTGGTCTCACCTTTTTCACCAGGCTGCGCATATGTTGGTCTTTGGTTTGTTGGAGATTTGAAGTGAGTATTTCCAAGCCCACCTTTACCGCCTTCTAAAAACTTAATCTCTTGACCATCTTCAAGGAGATCAAACAGAACCTCTCCGCTCTCAAGATCACTCACCTGTGTTCCAGGAGGTACGACTATGACTTTTTTTGCACCGGACTTCCCAGTCATAAGTGAACCTTCACCAGGTTTACCACCTTCAGCTTTGATATGCATCTTTTTTTGAAAATGCGAAAGTGTATGTGTATTGTTATCACAGCGAAACCAGATGTCACCACCTTTTCCACCATCACCACCATTTGGTCCACCATTGAGTACAAACTTTTCACGGCGAAAAGCGACACACCCTTGCCCGCCCTTTCCTGAACTAACTGTTAATTCTACGCTATCTGTAAACAAATGAACTCCTCATAATGCTTCTTGAAAATCTCTTCAAGAGTGATAAATAAAACGCTACCACAGTTGCCAAACGCAACGGCGAGTATGCTTCGCCTAAATATTTAACAATAAACTTTACAAAATTGACTATTAAATATTTTTTTGAATGTGAACTAAAAAGTGTTCTAAATGAAGAGTAAGCCATTTGGAACTCTCCAAATGGCTTAAAAAATAGAGTTATGCAGCAGCGATTACTGATACTTGTTGGCGTTTTTTATCTTTACGCTCGAATGTTACAACACCTTCAACAAGTGCATAAATTGTATGATCTTTACCCATACCAACATTTTTACCTGGGTGTACTTTCGTACCGCGTTGACGGATGATGATGTTACCAGCGATAACACTCTCGCCACCATATTTTTTTACACCAAGTCTTCTACCAGCTGAGTCACGATTATTCTGTGTACTACCTTGACCTTTCTTATGTGCCATGTTCTTCTCCTAAATAAATTGAGCTTATGCAGCTATTTTAGTGATCTTAACGCGAGTAAAGTCTCTTCTGAAACCGCGTTTAACTTTACTGTCTTTACGACGACGTTTTTTGAAAGTCATAACTTTTTTGTCACGTCCTTCTCTAATAACCTCAGCAGTTACTACAGCTCCCTCAATGAATGGAGTTCCAATTTTTAGCTCTCCAGCATTTACTGCAAGAACTTCTTTAATCTCTACAACGCTACCAGCTTCGAGTGACATCTTGTCGAGTGCTAACTCATCACCTTCTGATACTCTATACTGCTTACCGCCATTTTTAATAATTGCGTACATTTATGGTCCTTAAAATTGTATGTATTTCTACAAAAAGTCTGGAATTATACCCATACAAGCTTTAAGTTTTATTGAAAGCTTATCTCTTTTTAAATTTTCCATAAAGAGAGAGTAATTTGTATAGTGCGAAACGGAGTAGCAAGAGAGGTAAATAAAGAATAAATGTGAAAACAAAAGGGTGAGCAAAGTTCTCGTGATCAATCATAAGTGAGAATCTTTGAAGTGGTGAATAAAGCAAGTCTGGATGTAAAAGGATTGCCAAAAAGAGCAAAAGAGCAGTATATAGATACAACTCTCTGAAGACTCTTTTTTTCATAGGCTACTACATAAGTCCACGCATCATTAAGTGCCAATACATTGGCTTGAGCATATAGAGGTCAAATGCCCACCAGATCCAACGCGGCTCCTCTACTGCAAGAGGAAAAGATGGTGCTGCACCTTTGTAGTTAAACTCTGCAAGAATGATCTTTCCATACTCTGTTTTGAGTGGACAAACAGTATAACCATCAAACTTCTCTTTGAGCTCTTTTGATTCCATTTGCGCTATAAGATTTGCAGTTAAAATTGGTGCATGATGACGAGCGGAACCACCTGTTTTTCCTATTGGTATTCCACAGATGTCACCAATTCCAAAGACGTTTTTGTATCTTCTGTGTTGAAGGGTCTCTTTATCAACTTCAAGCCACCCTTTTGCACTTCCACTCTGCCATGCAAGTGGTGAGTTAGCAATAGAATCTACTCCAGCCATTGGAGGAACAACATGTAAAAAGTCATAATCCATCTCCACTCTATCAACTTTAGTGATCATCTCATACTCTTCTATATCTTCATCATACTCACCCTGAATAGTATAAGTATGTTCAAATGTTGCTTTTTTATTTGCAGCATCGACAGCTACAAGGTTGTGTGCAAATTTATTTGTGATATTTCCATAGTGTGGTTGTACCTCTTCCATAAGCACCTTATCAACCGCTGGAACAGCTCCAAAAAGTTTTGGTGCACTTGTCGCAAATGTCATCTCAGCTGTAAGTCCAGCCTGTTTGAGATAGTCATCACTTAAGTAGAGCATCTTTTGTGGAGCTCCACCACACTTAATAGGTGTGGCTGGCTGCGTGTAGATTACTTTAGGTTTAGAGGTTTTTGCAGCCTCTTTGAGTTGGTTAAACCACTCCCATGTTAATGATCCACCCTCTACAGTTCCCTTTTCTGGATTATTGAGATAAACAGATGTGATTCCATTTTTTCCAATCAACTCCTCGCTCAGTCCCTCAATCCAATCATAATGACACTGTAAACCTGTCGCCACTACAAGATAATCATAACTGACCTCCTCGCCAGAACGCAAAAGAAGTTTGTTATTGTCTGGATCAAAAGATTTTACTTCATCTTTAATCCACTTCACATCCTCAGGTATAAAATCGCTATTATCTCTAATGATGTCATCTGCTATGTACTCTCCAGCAGCCATAAAAACCTGTCCTGGTTGGTAGAGATGTTTTTCATTTGGTGCGATGATGGTTATGTCTGGATTTGAAAGAGCACTACGAAGCTTTGCCATAGCCATAATCCCGCCAGCTCCAGCACCTACGATGACAATTTTACCTTTTGCATCTGAAGCATGGAGTGGTGTCGAAGATGCTGTAGTTGTTCCAGCAATTGCAGCCGCTGCAATTGGCGATATACCCATAAACTTAAGAGCATCACGACGACTCATTCCCTCTTTATTGATGATTTCATCCATGAAATCTACTTTTTTATTCTTGCTCATATGGCTCCCTCTTTATCTATTTTTATAATTTTAACAAGTATACCTTATTAAAATTGGTAGTTTCTTAAATTAAACTAAATTTAAGTTTAATTAAAATTTTTCAGAGGAGTGCTACAGCATCTATCTCAACAAGTGCATTTTTTGGCAATGTTTTTACAGCCACAGTAGAACGCACTGGTTTGTGTGCTCCAAATGCTTCGGCATAGACTTCATTGACAACCGAAAAATCGCCCATATCTGCTAAAAAAATTGTTGTTTTTATCACCTTGTCGAGTGAACTTCCAGCTGCTTCTAGCACTGCTTCAAGATTTTTCATCACACGTACTGCTTGAACAACCACATCTTCTTGAAGTAGTTCATCGCCACCCTCTGGCGTAAGTGCTATCTGCCCTGAAGTGTAAACCATTCCATTGACTACCACAGCTTGCGAGTATGGTCCAATGGCAGAAGGTGCCTTGTTTGTTTGTATAAATTCCATCTTCTAATCCTTAACTTAGTTTATTTTGTTGTTTTAGTTTTGCTTTGAGCATTGTCCATAAAAGAGTCAAAACACTCCAAACCTCTATGCCCTAAAGAGCTGTACGTGATGTTACCCTGTGCATCAGTAAAGTAGTGACGTGGGACTGGAGAGGTCTCAAACGCAGCGGGTACTTTGTGCTTATCTCTTGAGATATGCACCACTTCAAACTCACTATGAAGTCGTTTAAGAATCTTTTCGTTTTTGAGTGTTGTTGTCTCAAACTTTCTACACCATCTACAATCATCGGATGTAATAAGCACATATACAAGTTTGCCATTGGCTTTGGCTTTTACTTTTGCAGCTTCATAGTTAGAAGACCAATCAAGATTTGCACCAAAGAGTGAACTCCACACCAAGAGTGCTCCTATAAAAAAATGTCTCATCTACTGCTCCCAGTTTAAAATAAGAGTTTTAAAGACCCTGTAGAGATCTTCGACCTCTTTGCGAGAGGTACGTTCATTAACAGCATGGATAGTATCATTTCTGACGCCAAACTCTACCACCTCTATACCAAGCGGAGCCATAAAACGTGCATCGCTTGTACCGCCAGCTGTAGAGTGTTTTGGCTTCATGCCCGTTACATGCTCTATGGCAGCATCTATCTTTTTGACGATCTTCGTCTCTGTAGAGGTCTTAAACGGATACGAACCCTGCGTTAAACGCAGCTCATACTCTAAACCCTCAAACTCTTTTGCGATAAACGCGGTGATACTCTCTTGATTTGTGAGTGTATTGTTTCGTACATTAAACATCATCTGTAACTCATTTGGTGTGACATTCGTCACCTGCATTCCTGAGCGAATATCTGTAATGACAAATTTACTCGGTGCAAAAACACTATCTCCTTCATCTAGATCAATGCCTGCGATTTGAGGCAAGATAGAAGCGATTTTGTGAATTGGATTGATCGCTTTTTCTGGATAAGCGGCATGTCCTTGTTTTCCTTTGAGAGTAAGATACCCATTAATAGAGCCACGGCGTCCCACTTTTATAGCGTCTCCAAAGATCTCTTCACATGTAGGCTCAGCCACAACAACAGCATCTGGGAGCATATCGTTGTTTTCTAAAAACTCAAGAAGCTTTATGGTTCCGTTTACACCCTCTCCCTCTTCATCAGAGGTAAGAAGCAGTGAGAGCGTTCCTTTAAACTCTTTCGTCTCCTTAATCGCTTGTGTAAACGCAGCTAGACCGCTCTTCATATCTTGAGCGCCGCGCCCATAGATATAACCATCTTTTTCTGTTGCCTCATAAGGGGGTGTCTCCCACCCTTTGCTTCCAGCAGGAACGACATCTACATGTCCAGCAAAACAGAGATGCGCTCCCTGTGCAAACTTTTTGTAGATGAAGAGGTTTTTTACATCAGCAACATCTACACGGATCGCCTCAAAACCCTCAAGATACTCCTCGATAAAATCAAGTAAACCACCATCATCTGGTGTTTCACTCTTACTATTGATGAAGTGTTTAAAAAGCTCTATAACATCCATCGATTAGATACCAGGGTTGTCATAAAAGACATAGGGTGTTGAGTAGTTGCTCACCTCAAAATAGAGTTTTTTCTCACCTTCATCAACTTTGTAGTTGAAATTGAGATCAAGATACCCATAGCCATATCTGTAGTCTCTAGAGAGACTCCCATCGGTCTCAACTGCTGTTGAGAGCTTATCAATTTTAATAAAACGCTGCACAAGCTTCTCCCCCATGTAGATATCTAAAACGCCATTTGTTCCTGTCCAATTCTGAATCGATCGCCCCAGTTTGTTTTGCGTCTCTTGCGTACACCCTGCTAAGAGGAGCAACAAAACTCCAAACGCCACTGTCATAATTTTTTTCATCTATCTCTCCCCTGTTTTGAGTAAACGCAGTGCTGCCTCTTCATCATCTGTACGCATAAGCGACTCACCGACCAAAAATGCATCGACACCTGCTTTACTCAAATCTTCTAGCTGTCCATGCTCGTAAATTCCGCTCTCAGCGACAATAATTTTACCATTTGGAATGAGTGGAATAAGCTCGTATGAGAGATTCATATTCATCTCAAAAGTTTGTAAATTTCTATGATTTATTCCGATAATATCACTTCCTGCATAGATGGCTTTTATGAGATCAGTTTTATCATGTACCTCAACTAATGCCTCCATTCCAAGATGTCTTGTGTAAGCAAGAAGCTCTTTGAGCTCCCCTTTTGAAAGCGCTGCAGCGATGAGTAGAACAAAATCAGCTCCATGTACCATCGCTTCAAGTATTTGATACTTCGAGACAATAAAATCTTTACGCAGTAATGGAATACTCACATAGCGACGAATACCGCCAAGGTAATCAAGAGAACCTTGAAAATAGTGCGGTTCTGTCAAAACCGAAATAGCACTCGCCCCTCCTCGCTCGTATGCTTGCGCGATGGAGAGCGGGTCAAAATCTTCGCGAATCACACCTTTTGAGGGCGACGCTTTTTTCACTTCAGAGATAATACGAAAAGGGTCTGACTCTGTAGCTTTAAGATAGGGAATGACATCACGTGGCACACGTGCGTTAAACGCCAAAGAGCGACCAAGCCAATCAAGCGAGAACTCCTTTTCGCGTTTGACCAAATCCTCTTTTGTTTTTTTTATAATTTCATCAAGTATCATAATTAAATCTTTTTTCCTTTTTGTAAATTTTTGAGGCATGCATCTATCTCTTTTACATGACCTTGCACCTCTTCGTGTTCACCGCCTGGAAGCTTTTGTACCTCTGTGATGATATCATGTGCTTTTTTACACTCACCAAGCTTGTAGTAACCCCAAGCAAGCGAATCAAGATAATAAGCAGAGTTTGGAGACTCCTCTAAAACCTGCTCAATGTAGCGCATCCCCTCTCTAATATCTATCTCATGATCGATCAGTAGATATCCAAGATAATTAAGATATATAGGATCACGCTTTACTTCGACAACCTGTTTGAGTTTACCCACCACATCATCAAGCAGCAATTTGTCATTTTTATCTTTGGCATTTATGTACATATATATGGCACTCTGACCAAGATAGATCACATCACCTCTCTCTTCATAGAGCCTCATTGCCAACTTTTGCGCTTTTTCATTGCTCTTCATTGAGCTGTAAAGCTCTAAGAGCATAGCATCATCACTTCCTGACTCTTCTAAAAAAGCCATCAGACTCAAATAGTCGCGTTTGTAGCTGTATATTTGGATGATTTTTTGGGCTATTTTTTCATCACTTTCAAGATTATAGAGCCGTAAATATGTAGAGAGGAGCCCTTCTATATTGTTTTGCACACCATAAAAGCTCAGTAGTCGCATCCCAAGAGGCGTAGTGATGCCATGAATGCGCGTGTGGCTCTCAAGTCGCTCTATAGCATCTCTTTGTCTGTTGAGATTCGTGTAGAGAATATTTGCTATCTTCTCGACAATCTTCTCATCATAAGCTTTTGCATATGCCTCTTCTAAGAGCAAAAGTGCTTCATCGTAGAGTCTCATTTTTAAGAGTACATCGGCCGCCAAGAGGTACTCCTCACGCTCTTGCGTTTTTTTACTCAGTGCTAACGCAAGGCTCTTCGCCTCCTCTAGTCGCTCAAGCTCATAAAGAGACAAAATCTCATAGCGTGTAAGACGAACATCCTCACGAAGATGCGAAGGGAGACTCTCTATTTTGGCCAAAACACTCTTATATCTGTTCAAAAACAGATCCGCTTCTAGGAGCTCATAAAGATACTCTTTTTTTCCAGACTCTGCATAGAGTTTTGCAAAGAGTTCTCCAGCGGTTGTAAAGTCTAGACTGTTTTTTGCACTCAGTGCTTCTAAGATGTAGAGATCTTCCTCTTCAAATGTTTTTGCATTAGAAAGCTTTTGCTCTGCCCCAAGGGGTGTGAGTGCTGTAAAGCAAAACAATGAAACCAAGAGAAAAAAAGTTTTAAACATCAACGATCCCTGGACACTCAGCTTTTAGCTCATCAATATGATCTTTAAAGTAATCCCAAAACGGAAAACTTATGCACTGTGATGGACGCACCTCGTAAATCTTGCATCCGTTACTTGCTCTGTCATAAAAAACACACTCAAACTCTGAGCCATTTTGGCGCTCTTTGAGTGAATATTTGTAGCCATTTTTGAAAAGATATTCTACGCCAAAATCATTAATGCTCATTCCAAGATGAGCTGTTATTTTCTCTATTTCAGCCACACTCACATAGATATATCCACTCTCTCCAGTACAGCATCTCCCCGCACACGAAGCACAAGCATCACTGTTAAATGCATAGTTAAACCCAGCTTTCTTGATTATATTTTGCATTTTATGCTCTTTGTTTGGGATTTTTCAAATATCTCTAATACTTCATTACTCTGAACATCTCCCTCAAAACTCACCAAAGGAGGTAAAACTCTCATAAGTGAACGAGAGCCATTACGCGCATGAATGAGCACCAAAGAAGCGGCTTTGTTTAAACGCGAGTGGACAAAACGCACATCCACAACTCTAAGCTTTACTCGCTCTAACGCAGTGCATATAAGAGAAAAAAGAGTTGCATCATAACAAAATATGAAGTGAGAGTGAGGCTTTAAAAGCTGTGAAACTTTCTTAAAAAATGGATCAAGAGGGAGATGCACATTGTAGCGAGCGGTATGGAGCATCTCATCTTGACTCTTTTGTACACCCTCTGGATAAAAGGGAGGATTTGAGACTATAAAATCGTACTTCTCTAAGGAGGAAAACTCTAAAAAATCAGACTGATATATCTTATAAGTGATCTCATTGCATAGAGCATTTTTTCGAGCATACTCTACAAAAAGGGACTGCTTTTCTACAGCTTCAAGCTCTACATTTTTGTTGTCACGTGCAACAAGCAGACCCACAATTCCACACCCAGCTCCTACATCCAAAACACGGCCTTGAGGTGCAAAGGAGTTAATAAAGTCATACAAATAGAGTGAATCACTATTGTAGCAATACCCAGATTCTGGTTGGTAAAGGAGCATTTATTGCCTTATGAGATATAATTTTGCAATTATAACTCAAAGGGTTTAAAGTATGATTATTATTCCAGCTCGTCTTGCATCTACAAGATTTCCTCAAAAAGTTTTAGCAGATATCGGTGGTCTCCCTATGGTTGTGCGCACAGCACAAAGAGTTGCCCATCTTGACCGTGTCGTCATCGCTGCAGATGATGAAAAAATCATCGAAGTTTGTCAAAATCACGGCATAGAAGCAATGCTAACCTCTACAACACACAAAAGTGGTACAGATCGTATTTATGAATGTGCAAACATCTTAAATCTAAAAGAAGATGAGCTTATCATCAATGTTCAAGCAGACGAACCTTTCATAGAACCAGCTGTTGTGGAGGCACTTTTGTTGAAGCTAAAAGAGCTGCAAACAAAAGATGCTGCGTTTATTATGGCAAGCTGTTACAACAGCATCAATGCAGATGCGGCCGAAGATCCAAACCTTGTGAAACTCCTTCTTGACAAAGATCATAACGCCATCTACTTTTCACGTAGCCCTATACCTTATAATCGTGGCGGCTCTGCTCAATACTTCGGTCACATAGGCATCTATGGCTTTAGTAAAAAAAGTTTGAGTGAGTTTTGTAATCTTGGAGAAGCACCGATAGAAGACATAGAGAAGCTTGAACAACTCCGTGCCATATATCATGCAAAAAAGATAGCAATGGTTAAAGTAGCAAGTACAGGTTTTGGTATAGATACACCAGAAGATCTCCAAAGAGCAGTAAAAATATTTTTAAGTTAATCAAAAAAAAGAGAAAATTTTAGAAAATGTCTCTTGAGTGTAAGGGTGTTTCTCCTCAAAAAAGAGGAGAAGAAAAGAAGATTTAGATGTTGTCGCGGATACCTAAAGAAGCGATAAGTGCTACATAAGCATCTTTGTTTGTTCTTTTGAAGTATCTCATAAGACGACGGCGTTTACCGACTAACTTAAGAAGTCCTAAACGTGATGCATGGTCTTTTTTAAACACTTTTAAGTGTTCAGTTAACTCTGCAATTCTTGTCGTTAAAAGTGCAATTTGTACTGCACTTGAACCTGTGTCATTTGCGTTGCTTCCATATTTTGCAACAATCTCTTGTTTTTTAGCCGAATCCAAAGCCATAATAGCCTCCTGATGGGTATAGTAATCTAACAGTACATGCAAACGCAAATAAAGTCGAATCGGAATTATAGCCAAATTTTTTTACATATTTTACAAATTTAAAACTTTGACTCTTTAAATGTATAGCTGCATTATAATTTTTTTAGATATAATCGAAATTCTAAAATTATCTCTCAATGAAAAGAACAGGTCATGTTAATTACAAGAGCAAGTGAATATGCCATACTCTCTCTCATAGTCCTAGCAAGAACTTCTATGCCCATGGATAGCGAAACGCTCTCAAGAGAGCTGACTATATCTAAAAGCTTCTTGGCAAAAATTCTCCAATCTCTCGCAAAGCATGAGATACTCAACTCATACAAGGGTATCAATGGTGGTTTTGCACTCAAAAGAGAGCCAAAAGAGATAAATATGCTTGATGTTTTTACTGCTGTTGAGGGAAAAGCTCCAACGGTTTTTGAGTGTGCACCATCGGAAAGTGACTGCCCATCTGAGCGAGCCAACATCTGTTCTATTTGGCCCTTTTTAAATAAGCTTCAAGGTAAAATAGATCTCTTTCTTACAGACCTAACACTTGCTGACATTTTAGAAGATTAAGTAAAGTACACCATTGGCTAAAAAACTTACTTTAAAACAACAAGTCGGCACCTCCTTAAACTTCTTACTTGGTCAAAGAGATCTCAGTGTTGTAGTTTTTGTAATGGCGATTCTCGCTATTATCATCGTTCCGCTCCCATCAGCTCTCTTAGACTTTATGCTCACCATATCTATGGCACTTGCAGTGCTTATACTTCTCATCTCGCTTTATGTTCCAAAACCAACAGATTTGACCACATTTCCAACACTCATACTCATCTTAACACTTTTTAGACTTGCCCTAAACATAGCAACAACGAGAATGATTTTGAGTCACGGACATGAGGGTCCAGATGCAGTGAGTGACATCATTACCAGCTTTGGTGATTTTGTCGTCGGCGGAAACTATGTTATTGGAATAATTGTATTTGCCATCTTAGTTCTCATAAACTTCATGGTCATCACCAAAGGTTCTACTAGGGTTGCAGAGGTAGCGGCACGTTTCGTACTCGACTCTATGCCTGGAAAACAGATGGCAGTAGATGCGGACTTAAACGCAGGTCTCATTGATGATGCTGAGGCTAAACGCAGACGTGCAGAGATACTCCAAGATGCGAACTTTTATGGAGCGATGGATGGATCGAGTAAGTTTGTAAAAGGAGATGCTGTCGCAGGGATTATTATCACGCTTATCAACATCATAGGCGGATTTCTCATTGGTGTCTTCCAGCACAATATGGAAATAGGAGATGCCGCTTCAACATTTACACTACTCACCATAGGAGATGGGCTTGTTGGACAAATTCCTGCACTCATCATCTCTACAGCCACAGGTATTATGATTACACGCAGCTCAAGTGATGGTGACAACTTCGCTGAGGGCTCTATCAATCAGATGGTTGGCAATGCAAAGATTATGATGATTGTTGGTTTCATCATGATTCTTTTTGCACTTGTTCCAGGACTTCCAACAGCATCAATGGGGCTTGTAGGCATTCTATTTGGATCACTTGGATGGGCGATTTACAAGTTTGAAAAAGGAGAACTCAGTATTTTAGATGTAAATAATGTCTTGGGTGCGAAATCCAAAGAGACACTTGAGAAAGAGAAACAAAAAGCAAAACCTAAAAAGACAAATGAAGAGATAGCTCGTGAAGAGGAGAGTGCACTTGAAGATATTCTCAAAGTGGAGATGCTTGAGCTTACACTTGGATATCAACTCATTCGTCTAGCCGACAACACACAAGGGGGTGACCTTCTAGAGCGTATTCGCTCGATGCGTAGAAAAATCGCAAGCGATTTTGGATTTTTAATGCCACAGGTGCGTATCCGTGACAACCTACATCTTCAGCCTCAACAGTACCAAATTTTACTCAAAGGTATCAGTATTGGCGAAGGTATTATTCAACCAGATAAATTTTTAGCGATGGATAGTGGCATGGCAACAGGTGAAATAGAGGGAGAAGCGACAAAAGAGCCTGCGTTTGGACTCGATGCACTCTGGATAAATGCAAATCAAAAAGAGGATGCCATCATCAATGGATACACAGTCGTAGATCCAGCAACGGTCATCTCAACACATATGAGTGAGCTCATCAAAAACAATGCTGAAGAGCTTCTCACACGTCAAGAGGTGCAAACACTTGTCGACAAGATCAAAAACAGCTTCCCAATCATTGTAAGCGATCTTGAAAAAGTAGCAAATATTGGACTTATTCAAAGGGTGCTTAAGGCACTACTCCATGAAAAGATACCGCTCAAAGATATGCTTACCATCTTAGAGACCATTGCCGATATTGCAGAGTATACTAAAAATGTCGAGCTCATTACCGAGCAGGTGCGCTCACGTCTCTCAAGAGTCATTACACGTATGTATGCAGGGAGTGATGGTGTGATTCGTCTGTTGACATTTGACACAAGCACTGAACAACTTCTACTCCAAAAGTCTCAAGAAAAAGATGGTTCGAGAAATCTTTTACTCAATGTAGGAGAGATAAACGCACTCATTCAAGCCACAAGTGCCAAAGCGGCCGAGATACTCCAAAAAGGGATCTCCCCTGTTGTCATCATAGTCGATCCACAGCTTCGCAGAGGTGTTGCCGAGATCTTTGAACGCTTCTCTTTAGAGGTAGTTGTGCTCTCTCATGCAGAGATTGATTCAAGTGCTACATTTGAAGTTTTGGGCTCAATAGCCATAGATAAATAAAGGAAAAAAATGCAAAACAGAACTATTTACCATCTCTCTCACATCGACCTTGATGGCTACAGTTGTCAGCTGGTCATGCGCTACACACCCTATGTAAAACACAACTACAATGCCAATTATGGCCCAGAAGTCACACAAAAACTTGAAATGATTTTAGAGACAATAGCACAGACAAAAGAGCCATCTCTTATACTCATTACAGATCTTAACCTGACTCTTGAGGAGTCAAAATGGATAACACTCGAGGTGCAAAAACTCAATCAAAATAGAGTAGATGTCTCGCTTCTTCTCTTAGATCATCACGGCAGCGGCGAAGAGAGTGCTAAAAAGTATGATTGGTACACACTTGATACAAATCGCTGCGCTACGAAGATTACATATGATTACGTAAAAGAGCACTTCGAATACAACGAACCTACATGGATGCAAAAATATGTCAGCATCGTAAACGCAGTAGATCTTTGGCTCAAAGAGCAACATGACAACTTTGAGTATGGTAAAGTCTGCATGCGTCTTATCAATGAGACAAAAGAGCTTAACCGTGTTATGTTTGCCAAAGAAGACCTTGCCTATAAACTTGCTCTTCTAGAAGAGTCTGTAAAATTTATAGATCTACCAAAAGCACCTATTGCATTAGATGACAATATACATGCCATCAAAAAGAACTTTTTTAGAAATGGTCAAGACAATACACTTGACAATCTCGCCACTGATTATCTTGTAGAACTTTTAGGCAAAGCTCGTCCAGAAAAGACTATCTACTACAAAGGCTACAGAGGGTTTTTAAGTTATGGAATTGGCAACACTTCCATTGTTGGCAATGGTTTTTTAGTTGCCTATCCAGAGTATGATTTTATTGTCGACATCAGCTACAAAGGTGCTATGAGCCTTCGTGCCAATTTTGGCGTAAGTGTCGCCCAAATAGCAAAAGAGTGGGCAAATGGGGGTGGTCATCCAAACGCAGCGGGTGGACGCATTATGGGCTTTAAGGAGCAGTTTCGTTACGATAAGGTAAAACAGCAAATTGAAGCACTCATAAACGATAAAGAGTCAGTAGCTGGAAAACTCGAGTGGAAAAAAGAGGCTTAGTTATTTATAAAATAACGCTCTATTCCATCAGCTAAACCAGTTGCTATTCTATTTTGATACTGTGTATTTACTAATCTTTGAGCCTCTGTTGGATTTGTGATAAATCCCACCTCAACCAAAACAGAAGGCATCTGTGCACCGACTAACACCCAAAATGGTGCAGAGCGCACTCCCCCGTCTTTGATATTTGAGTAACTTTTTCTTAAAGTACGTAACATTCCCCCTTGAAGATCTATGGCGAGTTTGTTAGATGCGACGATATTGTGCGAACTCAGTGTATTTAAAAAACTCTCTTTCCCATAGACATCCATCTCGCTCATATCAGCAGAGTTCTCTTTCGCAGCGACTCTCTTGGCAGTGCTTGAACGCGACTTATCAAGAAAATAGCACTCGATACCGTAGACTTTATTGGCATTTTTTTTCGCGACGGCATTTGCATGAATGCTCACAAAAAGGTCAGCATTTCTTTTGTTGGCATAAACCGTTCTCTCACTCAGTTTTAAAAACCGATCATTGTCTCTAGTCATAAAGACTTTATATCCTCGGCTTTTAAGTATCTCACGAAGTTTTTTGGAGATATTTAAGACAATGACCTTCTCCCTATAGTTTTTGTACCCAATAGCACCTGGATCTTTTCCACCATGCCCAGGGTCAATGACAATAACTTTGTTTTTGGATACTTTTTTCGTATATTTTGAGAGTACGGGAGGCGGAGTCTCACTCAATTTTACTTTTTTCTCTTTGACTTGAGGTGCAAGATTTTTCTTCTGCTCACTCTTTACACCCGTATTTATTATCAAAAGATTTTCATCGCGTTTAAAAGCGATGGTGAGCTTTTTACTGTTAGCAATCTCCAAACGCAGTGTTGCTTGATTGAACTGTGCTATCTTAATGCTGTCAATATCTTTGTGTTTAAGATTTTTTGATTTTTGCAACATAGAAGCATGGATATCAAAAATATATCTATATTGACTCTTTTTGGGATTGTGCACAGTAAAATAGTTAAGTTGTTTCTCGCTAAGTGCTTTGTCAAAAACAAGAATTAAGCGTTCACTCTCCCACTCTATGGACTCCAGAAGGTGCATATTTGTCACAGAGACGTTTTGTTTTCTAGCACTGCTAGCAGTCGCGGTAGGGTCAAGTGCGAGAAGCTCTTTTTTGTATTTAGCTATATCTATTTTGAGCTTATCTCCGCTCTTTACTACACCCTGAAGAGCCTTTATCTTCATACTATTGTCTTCATCAACAACACTCTGCAGATAAAGAGTTTTGAAGTCATTGTAAGCACGTATCTGATCTGTTTTACTTGAAGAGCTCAAGAATTTTTGTGCACGCTCTAAGAGTGCCTCTTGACTCTGTGCAAAGAGTGCAACACAGACAAAAATAAGAGTAAAAAGAAAACGCAATGCTATCTCCCTACTCCCCGTTCATCAGCTTATCAATGAGCTCTTTTACGGTAATTATCTGTGTCAATCTATACCCATTAGTCCCAGAGAAGAAGAGCCCTGTTTCGACATTTCCTTCATAGGCATCACTGAGTCTATCCGCAATACAAAAACCTACTATCTTTGCCTCTTCCCCACGGTTACATGGAGCAACACAGTTTGATATACACTTAATAGCTGGACCTTCGCGTTTCTCTACAAGTTTTGTAAGATTTGAGACTACGCCTCGTGCAGGATAACCAACAGGAGAAGCCATTAGCTTTATATCCTCCTCTTTGGCATCAAGGAGCACTTTTTTTAGATTTGGGTGTGCATCACACTCAAAAGTTCCAATAAAACGCGTCCCCATCTGAACACCTCTAGCACCACGTGACATCATATCTTCTATGTCTGATTTATCCCAAACGCCGCCCGCAGCAATTACAGGAATGTCTCCCCAAAGAGCGGCTTCCTCAACGACAGGAGCGACAATATTTTCAAGCTGGTTCTCTTCGAGTGTACACTGCTCATATGTAAAACCTTGATGTCCGCCAGATTTTGGTCCTTCTACAATGACGGCATCTGGAACTCTGTTATAGCGTTTTTCCCAACGTTTACAGATGATTTTGAGTGCTTTTGCCGAAGAGACAATTGGAACAAGTGCCACATCAGGATACCCTTCTGTAAACTCAGGCATATTTGTAGGTAATCCTGCTCCAGTAATAATTATATTTATGCCGCCTTCACACGCATCGCGAACAACACGACCATAATCATTGATAGCATAGAGTATATTTGCCGCAAGCGGTTTATCTCCACAAATTTTTCTAGCATTGTTGATGATGGCATGAAACCCCTCTTTGGAGTAGAAGTTTGCTTCACTAAGAGGTCTCTCTGAGACTAGTTTTTTCGCATACTCTTTGTTTTTATAGTAGCCAGTACCAACAGCGCTAATAACTCCGAGACCACCCTCTTTTGAGACATTTCCCGCAAGTTGATCCCAACTGATCCCAACGCCCATGCCACCTTGAACAATTGGTTTTTCTATTATGTGTTTTCCAATACGTAAAGAGTTGAAGCTCATTTAGTTCACCTTTATTTTTGCGAATTTTCTTTTACCAACTTGAATCAGATACTCACCCTGTGTAAGCTGAAGATTGACATCGGTCACTTTTTCTTGATCTATTTTAACACCGCCAGCACTTATGTCTCTACGAGCTTGCGATGTAGAAGGTTCCATTTTAGTATCTACGAGTGCTTTTGCGAGCCAAATCTCACCTTCAAAACTAAACTCTTCAAGCTCTGAAGGGACTTCACTTTTAGCATGAACTCTCTCAAACTCGTCACGAGCACTTAATGCCGCCTCTTTGGAGTGAAAACGCTCTGTTATCTCAAGAGCGAGCTCCTCTTTGACCTTTTTTGGATGTGCCTCACCACTCTCTACTGCGGCTTTAAGTGCAGCGATCTCTTGCAGTGACTTTGTGCTAAGAAGCTCATAGTAACGCCACATCAACTCATCGGTGATACTTAGTACCTTACCAAACATATCGTTAGGCTCATCCGTCACCCCGATGTAGTTACCCAAAGATTTACTCATCTTCTGAACGCCGTCAAGCCCTTCTAAGATAGGCATCATAAGTACAGCTTGCTGTTTTTTAAGCCCATAAGCTTTTTGGAGCTGACGTCCCATAAGAAGATTAAACTTCTGATCAGTTCCACCTATCTCTACATCTGAGCTCAAATGAACACTGTCATACCCTTGCAGGAGCGGATACATAAACTCACTTACGGCGATAGGTGCGTTTGAGGCATAGCGTTTAGAGAAATCATCACGCTCAAGCATACGTGCAACTGTAAGATTTGATGCAAGCTGAAGCATTCCAGCTGCACCTAGAGCTTCTAGCCACTCGTCATTATAAACAATATCTGTTTTTTCTGGGTCAAGTATTTTAAAAGCCTGATCAGTGTAGGATGCAATGTTTGCCGTGATTTGCTCTTTTGTTAGCACTTTTCGCGTTGCGCTCTTACCCGTTGGATCACCAATAGTTGCCGTAAAGCTTCCGATAAGAAACTGTACTCTTGCACCATACTTTTGAAAAGTGGCTAGTTTTTGTAAAAGGACAGTATGCCCAAGATGAAGATCAGGAGCAGTTGGATCAAAACCAGCTTTAACAGTGTAAACCTTTTGCTCTTCAAAATAGGCTTGAAGTAGTTTCTCGATCCTTTCAACATCTATAATCTCGGCACTTCCTCTGCTTATCTCTCTTAAAGCCTCTGCAATCATCTTACACTTCTCTCCAGTCTCTATCGTTTTTATTTTCAGTTTTTATAAGCATCGCTCGCACGTACGAGCTGAATTACTTTGATTTTGGATTCTATTTTAGCACGAAGCATGTTAATATCAGCTTCTTTAGTCTCAAAATTTAGCTCACAATATGTAGTGTACTCTGAACGCTCTTTTCCTAGTTCTATGGTGTTAATATCGACATTGAGCTTGACCAAAAATGTTAAGAAATTTGCCAAAGCCCCTTTTTCATTATGGAGCGATACGATGAGATTGTAGTTGTAGATGTTTCTATGTGCCCACTTTACAAAAAGCATAGGCATCTTTTTACTCACCATTTTGGCTGCATTTTTACACATCTTATGGTGAACATGCACTTTATTTTTATCTACAAACGCCATCACCTCATCACCAGACTTTGGATGACAACAGTAGTCAAAGACAAGATCACTCACACTTGAGGCAGAGTAGATCTCCAAACCTCCAAGTTCATAAAGTTTTAGCTTAAATCTATGTCGCGACAAAAAACCTTTAAAGCGATTGTTTTGGCTGATTTGTGTCACATAGTTGTGAATGACATTTTTAAAATGCTCAATATCTTGCGGAATAAGTGCTATGTTATCGCTATGATTTGTCTCAAACCACTCCTCAACACGACTATGTCCTAAACTCATCGCAGTTGCAAGCATATTGACACTTATTTTGGTGTTTATCTCACGAAGTCTTGCGTTACAGTTAAACTTCATATTTGTTTTAGCTTTGCTTGTCTTGACAGTGTCAAGCCAACTACATCGAGTAATGACCTTATCGCCTGTAATGATTTTTACTATATCTCCATTGCCTAGCTCTCTTAGAAGCGAGGATTTTGTTTTATTGACAAGTGCTGAGACCGCTTTGTTACCTACTTCTGAGTGTACCTCATAAGCAAAATCTAGTGCAACAGCCCCACGAGGAAGTGTAAAGGCATCACCAGTTGGTGAAAAAACTGAGATATCTTCAGAGTAGAGATCATTTTTAATAAGCGCATAAAAATCCTCCACAGACTCATTTTGGTACTGTAGATTATCAAGCCAATCGAGCTTGATGTTGTTCCCGCCGCTCTTATACTTCCAGTGTGCAGCGACACCAAGCTCAGCCGTTTTGTGCATCTCATAGGTTCTGATTTGAACCTCAAAAATCGCCGTTTCATAAAAGACACTTGTATGGATGGTCTGATAACCGTTATCTTTTGCTAACGCGATGTAGTCTTTAAAACGCGATGCAAGTGGTCGAAAATTCAGATGAATAAGTCCTAAAACATTGTAACACTTCACTGGATCATCAACTAAGATACGAATAGCCAAGAGATCTAAAACCTCATCTATACTCACACCTTTTCTCTGCATCTTTGCATAGATAGAGTAGCTGTGTTTGATGCGCGAAAGTATCTCAAACTCATCTTCACAGAACCCATTTTTTACCAAAAGACGAGCGATAGACTCCTTAAAATCATCAAGCTTCATCTCTATGGCATGGTAATTTTTTTCAAGATAGGTGTCGATATTTGCTTTTTCTTCTCTAAAAAGATACCCAAAACTAAGATCTTCAAGCATATTTTTTAAAAAGCTAATCCCCAAACGGTGAGCAATAGGTGCATAAACAACAAGTGTCTCCTCAGCGATACGCTGCTGCTTTTCAGCTTTGAGTGCATCAAGGGTAAGCATATTATGCAGACGGTCACACAGCTTTACGACCAAAACACGGACATCTTCGATGCTAGCGATAAGCATCTTTCTAAAAGAGAGTGCCGAGACAACAAGCTTTTCATTGGAGGTGGAGGGGATTAGTTCGCTATCACGGAGTGTGTCTATCTTGGTGAGTCCCTCTACAAGATGCTCTACATCGGCACCAAACAAGACTCCCACCTCTTTTGCTGTTGTGGCGGTATCTTCTACTACATCATGCAAAAGTGCGGCGATTGCCATGGAAGTATCGTTAGTGATAGAAGATACTATGGCAGCGACTAAAATAGGATGGACAACATAGGGTTCACCACTTTTTCTAAACTGCTCTTTGTGGGCATCTATAGAGTAAGCGAGTGCTTCTTCTAAAAGAGGAGTTCTCTCTATATGAGAGAAAAGGTACTCTGTCGCTGAGTCAAGATCATGAATCTCTTTGACTCTTTGAATCTCAATATGACTCAGTCCCAAAGTTTTACTTTTTGTCGTTTACAAAGCCCTGCACAACGACGAGTCCCTCTGCAAGTTCCATAAGAGCCAAATCGGCAGACTTCATAGAGTGTGTGTTGATGCTTAACTTACTTGTTGCACCGTTTTCAAGTTCGTCACATCGCTTAGCTACCGCAAGTGCAAGCTGGTAACGATCCATTTTTGGGTTGTTTTTAAGCACTTTTGCTGTTAATTCTTCTACTTTCATTTTTTGTCCTTAATTAAAATTATTTTACTATAGAGCAGTTTTTCATGTTACCGCTTAAAATGTCTAAAAGATTCCCTTTTATAGACATATCACAGACAATGATTGGGAGTCTGTTCTCTTTTGCAAGTGCGATTGAGGTGTCATCCATCACCTTAATATGATCTTGAAGAGCTTCATCATAACTTAAAGTGTTGAGCTTAATCGCATCGCTGAACTTCACAGGGTCTTTGTCGTAAACGCCATCAACTTTTGTCGCTTTGATGATCACTTCAGCACCGATCTCAACAGCACGAAGTGTTGCTGCTGTATCAGTAGTAAAGAAAGGGTTTCCTGTTCCTGCAGCGAAGATGACAACACGTCCTTTTTCGAGATGACGGATCGCTTTACGGTTGATGTAAGGCTCTGCAATCTGCTCCATCTTAATGGCAGTTTGCATACGTACTTCAAGTCCTAAATGCTCACAAGCCTCTTGCATCGCCACACCGTTAATGACAGTAGCGAGCATTCCCATATAGTCTCCAGATGTACGCTTAATGATGCCATCTTGTGCTGCCGTAACGCCACGAATGATATTGCCACCGCCGATAACGATCCCCACTTCAATACCCGCAGTGACAAGAGATTTGATCTCTTGTGCAATGTACTTTAAGATCTGTGTATCTATACCGTGACCCGCCGCTCCGGCAAGTGCTTCACCAGAAAACTTCACTAAAACACGTTTGTTAGCCATCTATACACCTTATGTTAAAAAATCCGTGAATTATATAGAATTTAGACTTTTACTTTGCTTTAGATTACTTTTTGGTAGCAGATTTGAGCATCTCAAGAAGCTCAGTTGCACTCGAAGCATCTTTTGGGTACTCCAGCGTAACAATGTTCACTTCCACCGAACTCTGGAGTGCAATGCTCTGTTGGAGTCTTTGCATCAAAACTGCTTCATTTTCTGCACTCAGATACTCGTTAAAGAGAATGACAAACTGCTCTTGTGAGAGATGCCCTACCACATCCTCATCACGCAGGCTCTCCACAAGCAGATGACTCAGTCCAACAATCTCGCTTTGCGGTAGGGACTCAACACAAATAGAAGCGACAAGAAAACGCTTTTGATGGCGTTTAGCACGCTCAATATACTCATGCAAAACAAATTTGATATTCTCTTCGTTTGGAAGATGTGTGATGGGATTGAAGTAGGCACTCTTAATAAGCTCTAAATCCCCTTTTGTATTTAAACGCAACTCTCTTTTGAGCAAAATATTGTAAAAAAGAGAGACAAAAAAGAGCCCAAATCCAACCATAAGCCAATATTCACACATCATAAATTCACCAAACATTCAAACCCACCAAAAATAAATTTGCTTTTATTATAACGCAAAGCTACTCATTTGTAGAGCATGACAAATGGTGTCACTTCTGAGAAGACCACAGCTCTTCTGTTCTCCTGCGTTTGTAAAATCGCCTCAAGTAGAGCTGCGATACTCTCGTCTACACCCACAACTCTCTCGCGTATGTCGAGATACTTCTCATCTTTATTTACATTTGTAAAGCGTTCATATGCTGTGTAAGCCTCCTCTTTTGCCAGAGCATAGTAGAGTTTTCTTCCAAACTCAAAGAGTTCGTACTCCTCATTTTTTCCTGTAATAACTCGTCTCTCAAAACCGATCTCTACAACCACTCCCTTCTCTCTTAAGTAGGCTAAAAAGATCATCATAAAACCTATAAACGCAGGAGTGTAGTTTCGTAAAATACGGTTATGAAACTGTTCAAAACTCTCATGCTCACTTTTGAGTCGCTTATACTCCAACACAAGCGACTCGACATAATACTTCGCATAACGCAGCGGTGCTGATTTGATAACGGTGTACCCCTCAAGAGACTCACCTGAAAACTTGCCGCCAAGCAAGATATGCACACCACTCTCATTGACTCCTTCGACTTTTGCTTTGCACCCTTCAAAACCTATGTCTGCAAGTCCATGAATACCGCAGCCCTTGACACATGCCGACCAGTACATTCTGACTCTTGCCGACTCAAGTGGTACTCTCTCACTCAAGTATGTTGCCATCTCAATAGCGTCATACTTGTTCTCAATAACACCAAAGGGGCAGTGCTTCGTTCCTGCACATGCGATGAGATGGTTAAAATAGGGAGTGTGTCTGTTTTTATACTCATGAAAAAATGGCTCTACAAGAAGTGCCGAGATATCTTTTATACCCAAAATGTAGAGATTTTGCTCCACATCCAAACGCAGCTGGCTATTTCCGTAGATCTCGCTAAGCTCTGCTGCGTTTATCATAGCGCTTCCGCTAAAGATGCCTGAGGGAACCACCACATGGACACCAAAGCTTCCATCCTTGAGCAATATTTTTGATTGGTCTGGTTCGCTGTAGTCCATCTGAGTGAGTGTCTCTCCAGCAGCTCTAAACGCCACTCCTGCATTTTCACAGATCGCCTCTCTGAGTGTCGCCATTCCCACAGACTCTATGAGAAAATGGAGTCTGTTTTTGTTTCTGTTGTCACGAAAACCATATCTTTTAAAGAGATCTCCAAGAGATGCAAAGAGCAAGAGTGCCTCCTCTTTGGTGGCTACAAAGATGTCAGCACTCTTGGCTATCTTACCAACCTTGCCACCAAGATAGACGTTGTAACCATAAACACCGTCTCGTTGCGCAAGCACGAAACAGCAGTCATGCGCATAGACATTACAGCGGTTGGAGTATTCAAAACCACTCGCTACTTCCTTGGCTGAGTGTCTATCAAAATATAGAACTCGCGGTAAAAAAAGTGATGCCCCAGCTAAGCAAAGAGGAGCTAAAAGAGCGGGTAGAGAAGTTTATAACCATGGTAAATCTTGATGCCGCCAAAGAGAAGCTTCCAAGTGAGATAAGCGGAGGAATGAAGCAGCGCGTGGGGATTGCCAGAGCGCTTGCCATTAAGCCAAAAGTGCTACTGATGGATGAGCCCTTTGGTGCACTTGACTCACTCACAAGGGCAAATCTGCAAGAGCATCTCATGCGCATTCAACAAAATGTCAAAAACACAGTCGTCATCATCACTCACGACATAGACGAAGCGGTTTTACTTAGTGATAGAGTCATTATGATGACCAATGGTCCAGAGGCGACAATAGGTGAGATACTCGAAGTAAATCTACCACGACCACGTGATCGCGTCGCTCTGCAAAGTGACCCTGAGTACATCAGATGTAGAGAGGCGATTCTCTCGTTTTTATATGAAAAATTTGCTAAGGAGGATGAGTAAAAAAACAATGAACCCCAGATTCTTAGCGATAAACGCAGCCAACAATTAAAGACGATATGTCTGACACTGAGTGTTCAAAACTAAAGGATCAAGCTCCTTTTAAGACAAATACTATTTCAAAGGAAAAATAATGAGAAGAAAAAACTTACTACTCTCAGCAGTAGCAATCAGCACAATCTTAGGCACATCACAAGGTTTAAACGCGGCCGAGGGGCTTAGCATCTTTGAAGATGTAAAATTTAAAGGGCAAATAAGACCGCGTTATGAGATGGCAGATGTGAGCGGCAACAACTTAGAGAGAGCCAACTCGCTCACAAACCGTCTTCACTTAAGTGGTACAGCTGCGCTCTTTGATGTTGATGGTTTGAGTGCAACTTTAGGTATTCAGAGCATCAACAACTTTGGCTATACAGACTACTCCATTCCAAGTACAAATCCAAAGAAGTATGATGTCATCAACGATCCCCAAGAGGCTATGCTCTCAGAGGCGAGCTTGGATTATAAAACAGGAAACACAAGCCTTCACGCAGGACGCTCGCAACTCAATCTTGACAATCAGCGTTTCATAGGTACAGTTGGCTGGAGACAGCTAGAGCGCTCCTATGACACGCTCTCTTTTACCAACACGGATGTCAAAAATCTCGAGGTGATAGGAGCATATCTTTATGGCTATGCGGGAGTTGGAAGCGTTGAAACGACAGAGACCTCATCTGTACTGCTTCATGCAAAATATAAAGCAGCCGATGCGCTCACTATTACCGCTTATGACTACATGATCGGTTCACTCTCAGATACTCTAGGAGTAGCCTTAAGCGGTGGGGCTCCTTTGGCTGGGGCAAAAGTGAGTTATCTTGCAGAGTTTGCTATGCAGAGCGATCCGACCATGGAGTATAGAATCAAAAATGTAAAAGCTGACGCTGGCTATATGAACCTCGATCTTGGAGCAAACATCTCTGGAGTCATCGTAGGTGCAAACTTTGAAAATCTCGAAAAGGGGTTTAACCCTGCTCTGGGAACAAACCACAAGTTCAATGGTTGGGCAGATGTCTTTTATGTAGGAAACGCAGGTCCTAGCGGAGGTCTGCAAGATCTGAACCTGCGTTTAGGGTATGCAGATGCCAAATATGGAAAAATTCTTGGCTTTTATCATGACTTTAGCGCACAGAGTGCTATGGCTTCAGGCACCACTACGACAAAAGATCTCGGCTCGGAGTTTGACCTCCTCTATACCAACAAAATACCTTTTGTAGAGGGACTAAACGCTCTTTTAAAATATGCGTCTTACACAAGTGGCGATACAACAAACTTTGCAAATGCCAACTTTGACAAACAGGTATTTTGGGCAGAGTTGGACTATAAGTTTTAATCCTCGCACAAAACCATTTGACTCATAGTTACTTTTTAAAACAGTGAAGCAGAGCCTCTCCTCTTTGCTTCAACCCTCTTCTTAACCTCGCTGCTCTTTTATGGCGGCATAGGCTTCGTTGAGTCTTTTTGTCTTCTCCTGCGAAAATTCCAGCATCTCTTTTGGGAGTCCCTTGCTTACCAAAGAGTCATAGTGGTGCTCTTTCATGAGCCTTCTATAGTTTTTCTTCACCGTCTCAAAGCTGTCACTGGGACTACACTCTAGCTCTTTGTAGTAGGCATCCATTTTGTTTACATGTGGGGTGTATCCGCCTGAAGAAGAGCCTGCGTTTGAGTAAGCACCGCCGTAATTTCCATGAAAACTGTAACTATAACTTCCGCTCGTGTAACCAGAG
>CAZJRG010000016.1:0-26018 GCA_964548435.1 uncultured Sulfurimonas sp.
TTTCTCCAAAAGTAAAATTTTCCATATCTTAGCAGAAGTAAACTACAAACAGCAGTTAAATCTCTAAGTAAGCCACGCTTAAGTAAAATACATCTCAAAGAGTAAAAAGGAGAGATGGTATGGTCAAGGTCTCAGCGATTCAGATGAGTATGAGTGAAGATAAAGAAGCCAATGTGGCAAAGGCGAAAAGACTTGTAGAAGAGGCTGCAAAGAGTGGAGCAAATATCATTCTTTTGCCTGAGCTATTTGAGGGACTCTACTTTTGCAAAGATATGGATGAGTGCTATTTTTCATGGGCGCAACCGCTTGAGGAGAATCCACTCATCGCTGCGTTTAGAGAGTTGAGTGCAAAACTGGGAGTGGTGTTGCTTGTGAGTTATTTTGAAAAAGCCAAAGAAGCTTACTACAACTCTCTTGTGGTTATTGATGCTGATGGTAGAGTGATGCAAAACTACCGTAAAACACATATTCCAGATGGTCCAGGGTATGAAGAGAAGTTCTACTTCACTCCAGGTGACACAGGTTTTCAAGTGTATGAGACCGCGTTTGGAGTTATTGGTGTAGGTATCTGCTGGGATCAGTGGTTTTGTGAGACAGCACGTGCACTCACCCTGATGGGGGCCCAGATTATTTTCTATCCTACTGCCATTGGAAGTGAGCCTGAGATTCATCTCGACTCCAAAGAGCACTGGCAAAGAGTACAGATGGGACATGCCGCGACAAATACTGTGCCAGTAGTCGTTGCAAATCGCTATGGAGAGGAGAGAGGGGAGAGTTGTACACTGAACTTCTATGGCTCCTCTTTTATAACCGATTATACAGGAGCAAAAATCGCTGAGGCTTCACGAGACAAAGAGGAGATTCTTTATGCCTCTTTTGATCTTGCTGAGCATGCCAAGCAGCGTGAATACTGGGGACTTTTGCGCGACAGACGCGAAGAGATGTATGCAAAAGTATGTAAACGTTAAACTCTAGGATTTGCTTAGAGTGAAGCGAGTTTCTGTTTTGCCTTTGCGATATGAAAAGAGAGCAGTCCTAACTCCTCGCGAAGTTCTCTCTCCTCAATCACGCTGCACTCCTCTTGGAGTCTTTTGAGAATACTCAGTTGTCTCTCTTTTAATCTTTTGAGAAGTTTTTTGAGTGCTTTTCTCTTGCCTCTTTGTGTGAAGTTTGTGAGATTTAAAAAATCAACAATCTGCTCTATAACTTTTTTAGCACCCATCTTTTACTCCTTTGTGTTGAGTAGAGTCTCTACTTCGCTCTGCGTTATCTGCATATCCTCTTGAAGCTTTTTAAGATCGCTTTGTGAATCAATGAAGAGTGTTTCAGCCACACCGCTTAGTTTTGTGCGTATATTGTTAACATAAACGCTGTCGTTCATAAGCGAGGTTGCCATCTGATTTGTTATATGTTGGTTCCTGATGAGTTCGTCGAGTCTTCCATTGGAGAGTATGTCATACTTTTGGGTGTTTATACGGATCTTTGAGAGTAAGAGCATGATGACATGGTCTTCATCGGTTGAGGCGATGATGTTGATGTTTCGCAAGAGCTCTGCTAAAGAGCGCTTGATCTGAGCATACTCCTCTTTGATGTAAGGGTTCGCATGTGTTCCAAACTTCAAAATGTTTTTTTGCAGGTGTTTTGTACTCTTGATCGCCTCTACGATATCTCTACAGGCAAGTTTGATTTTGTAGAGCTCATCGATAGCCTGAGCATTCATATTGATCTGTGCCTTGGTTGAAAAAGTTATGATTTCACTATAGATATCTTTGATGTTTTTCTCGTACAACTCTTCAATATCAATTGGCTTTTTTGCATAAGGTGTTTTGATAACCTCCTCCAAGTCAAGTGCTGAAGCGATACTACTGCGTTTGAGATTGAGTCCGTGAGCGATGATTTCAAAAGCATTGTCATAGAGGTGCTTTGTCTCTTTGGTGAGTGCTTCGATGGAGCTTTGTGAGAACTCTAAAACAGAGTCGTTGAGATAACGCACATGCTCTTGAGTCTCTGTGGCGTTTTTTAGAGTATCAAAGGTGATTTTCTCTTCCAAAAACTTTACAAGCATTGGAATGAGTGGAACCATCACGGCAATACCGACACTATTAAAAACTGTGTGAAAAATGGCGAGCTTGAGTGTGTAGTTTTGTGGTGCAATCTCTAAAGAGTTTGCAATAGTCTCAACAAGTCCGATCATCTGAGAGAGAAAAATAATGGCAATGAAACCTGTGACGAGATTGAAAATGAGATGTGCCGCTGCTAAACGTTTGCCTTCTATGTTTGAGCTTAAAGCACCAAGAATAGCGGTTATAGTGGTGCCAATATTGGCACCTATGGCAAGTGCGATGGCATTTTCATAGCTTATTTGTCCCGCACCAAGTGCTGTGATGATGAGTACGAGTGTCGCATGTGAGGACTGCATCACAACGGTTGCGACAATGCCCATAAACGTAAAAAGGAGAACACCTCGCATGCCTCCTACACTATATTGGGAGAGATCTAAGGTCGCTTTAAAGGCTTCAAATCCCTCTTTCATGTAGTGAATACCTAAAAATAAAAATCCAAGTCCCATCAAAATGTAGCCAGCACCTCTAAAGGAGCTGTTTTTTTGAAATATAGAGAGTATTCCAAAAACAAGCATTGGAAGAGCATACGAGCCAATATCTATCTTGAGTCCAAAACCTGCGATGAGCCATGCGCCTGTGGTCGTTCCAAGGTTGGCTCCAAAGATGACACCAATACCTTGAGTGAGTGTAAGAAGTCCCGCACCTAAAAAGGAGATGGTCAGAATCGAGACAAGCGAGCTTGACTGCATAATGCTCGTTGAGAAGAGCCCAAATGCTAAGCTCTTGTAGAGTCTGTCGGTAGATTTGCTTAAAACAGTGTTTAAAAGCCCTCCGGAAAAGCTCTTAAAACCCTTCTCAAGTGAGAGCATACCAAACAAAAAGATAGCGATACCAGCTGAAATCTCTTTGAAGTCTGGACTGATCCAAAATCCATACCCAAGTGCGATAATAGTGAGTGGAAAGAGGAGGCTTGTTGTCATCTTCGTACTCTCTCTAAGATGATCTCTTCAAGTGCATCTAGAGGTGCATGCATCACTCCATTAAACTGCGTTTTGTTAAATGTCTGCTGGCGTTTGGCAAGTTGGGCAGTGTGTGTTGTGATCTGCTCTTGCATCTTCTCATAAGAGATTTTTCCATCTAAGAACTCCAAAACCTCTACAATACCGATCGCCTTCATAGGGTTTATGGCACGAGTGTATTTTTTTTCCAAAGTGCAGATCTCATCTATGAGTCCTGCATCTAACATCTTTTGAGTTCTTGAAGCGATACGATCGCGTAAAATATCGCGATCTACATCTATGTTAAAAACATCTAAAGCTTCTATGATGGGTTTTGGAGGATTTTTTTCAAACCATGCAGAGGGTGTTTGACCACTTGCTTTATGGATGAGGAGTGCTTTATGGGTTCTGTAGCTATCATTTGGGGCAATATTTTGCATAAATGTAGGATCAAGATCTTTTAAGAGTTCATAGGCTGCGTTTTGATCTCTCATGAGGAGGTTGACCTCTGCTTCTACAGCGGGATCTATGTGGGGAATCTCGGAGAGTCCTTCAAGAAGTATTTTGAGATAAAAAGATGTCCCGCCTACAATAAGAAGATTTTTCTTCTCCTTGAGTGCTTGAGCATAGATTTTTTTATAGAGCTCTATGAAGGTTTGTACACTAAAGTGCTCATTGGGAGCAATGGCATCTATGCCGAAATGTTTTACACTTTTTAACTCGTTTTTGGATGGTTTTGCCGAGACGATATCTATCTCTTTGTAGATGCTTAGAGAGTCTATGGAGAGAATGTAGGCATCACAATGGAGTGCGATTTTAATCGCTAAATCGCTCTTTCCAGATGCGGTGGGGCCGATGATGGCAAGTTGTTTTATCTTGTGATTCATAACAAAATTGTAGCGCATATCAAGGGAGAGTATCGTAAAACTTCGAGAAGCTCGATTTTAAGAAAGTTCTCGTTACAATCAAAAGATGAAACTTGATGCAAAAATTCTCTCATTTAGTTCTGTTGATGGCAAAGGTGTACTCATCACTTCTCAAAAACAGAGACTCGTTTTTAGTGTAAATGAGTGGGATGATTTTGAGACGATGCCTGCACTTGGTTTAGAGGTCGAGTGTTTTTGTAGAGGGGAACATGTAGAAAAAATTGTGGTGAAAAAAGATCTAGGCGAGATCTTCGTCGCAGAGCATCTTCGAAATGATGCGCTAGATTTTGTAGAAACGCCGCCCTCTGCACATAAGGCTCCACTAGCAAAACAGAGTCACAAGAGCTCTGAAACCAACAAGAGAGAAGAGAGTATCACCATCTCGATGAATCTTCCAAAAGCTGTCCAAAACTACTTTAATGTCATCAAGGAGAACATCACAAAACGCCAAGCGTATAAACGTGTACATGGGCGACTTGACTATCTCTTGGTGCGACGATTTTTGTGGACCGCGTTTAATAATGTCAGCGAACTCGATCTACTCATTGTTACTCCAAAGATTAAAGCACTCAGCTATGATCTTAGGGTGATGACTCGTATTTATGATGATTTTATGAGGAAGATAAAACATCCACCTCTTGCATATGAAGAGGTCTTTTTATCTTGTCAGTCGGAGTATCTGCATATTCGTGATGTCGCACAGATGACTCTTGAGAAGCTCAGCGCACTGCGAAACAATGAGAGAGTGATAGGTGAAGCACTCAAAGCCAGAAAAGAAGAGCTTGAGATGAGTATGAACTCTGATCAGTTTGATGTGCTCAAAGATGATTTTAAGTCGATGAATGGTGCGTATGTTGATGTGGTGCATATGATGGCTGAACTTGATGAGCGCTACAAGCACGATATGAAACTGCTTGTGGAGTTTGAGAAGGAGTATCGAGAGGATTTTTATAAGATATTTCAAGCTGCTGCACTAGAGTACAAACGCGAGATCATCGAGATACTCAGTGCACAGGCTTATGTGCTTGATACTGAGCTTTGGCATAGAGCAAAAGAGTCAAAAGCCATTAAAGCACATTTTCATAAAGCCGGTATTAGCGGTGCACTCAACACCAAAACATATTTAAAGTATTATCTTGATTCACTCGACCCTACAAAAGCGACAGAGGAGTCACAGAGACTCTATGAGCTCTACGAGTATCTCTCTAAGCTCTATAAAGACTCTATCTTAATCGTAGTTGGTAGTGCGAGTGATGCCATGGATTATGAGCAGAGTATTAGGCAAGTTGACAAAGATTATGAAGTGAAAGCCTTCATAGATGAGAAGAGTGCACTACAGTGGGCAATGAAGCATAGTGTCAAGATCTTGATCCTAGAAGATAGGTTGGCAAAGATGGCCGCAGAGAGTTTTTTGCACTACTACAAACGCAATGTCTTGCTTGTTCCAAAAATAATTATTTTGGGTAACAGCATCAACTCTGGTGACTATGCCATTACCAAACTATTAAACGCCAATATCTCAGCACGGGTAGTTGCACAGCATGTTCAAGAGCTTATATAGAAGTGATGCATAGCCAACTTTAAAGCTCTTTTGGATAAAATTTTTTAATTTTTGACGAGGAAAAGTATATTGCAGCGATTGATACAAAAAGTAAAAGATTTTAACGAATTGGTAATGTTTCAACACTCTATCTTTTCACTCCCTTTTATTTTTATCGCGATGGTGGTGAGTGCAGATGGCTGGTTTGGTTTTAAACTTCTTTTTTTAGGTCTTTTAGCAGCATTAAGCGCTCGCAATTTTGCCATGGGTGTCAACCGCTATGCTGATAGAGAGATTGATGCAAAAAACCCGCGCACTGCTTCAAGACCAAATGCTGATGGAAGACTTGGTGGAGCTGCTATTTTATTGTTTATTGGCGTAAACGCAGTGGTATTTCTCGCTGTGGCATACATAATCAACACACTTGCGTTTGCTATGAGCCTGCCTATCTTGCTTATTTTAGCTTCTTACTCCTACTTTAAACGTTTCTCGGCTTTAGCGCATGTGGTACTAGGAGTCTCTTTGGGACTTGCTCCCATTGCTGGAGTTGTTGCTGTGAGTGGGAGCATTACACCTTGGTCGGTACTTTTGAGTCTGGGTGTGCTCTTTTGGGTTGCTGGATTTGATCTTTTGTACTCTTTGCAAGATAGAGAGTTTGACTCCAAAGAGGGTCTACACTCCATCCCCGCTCTTTATGGTGTTGAGGTGACACTCTTGCTCTCGGCACTCTTTCATGGATTGAGTGTTTTGTTTTGGCTTTTGTTTGTCTGGAGTGCCTCTTTGGGACTCTTTGCCTATCTGGCTGTTTTTGGCAGTGCTATTGTTTTAGCCTTTGAGCAGAAGATTGTTCGAGAGGATTTTAAGCAGATCAACAGAGCCTTTTTTACTCTCAATGGGTACCTCGGCATCGCCTTTTTTTGCTGCATTGTTTTAGATAGGATATTTGCATGACACCACGTTTAGTTCCCGCACCAATAAGCCTCTGTTTTAGCCAAACGCAAGAGCAAAAGGAGCTCTTTGTAAGAGAGTATCAGCAGCTCAGCGAGTCAGATGATGATCCTATTAGCCAGTGGCTCAAACTTGCAAAAGCACGCGGTGAGACGGCTCAAAGTGATCCTGTTGTCTTAAATCTCGTTGTGGAGCTTCATAGAAAGATCGATGCTTTAGAGCGTTTTTTAAAAAATGAGACACCAAAGCGCGTCTCTTTGCTCTTTGAGGCAGAGATAGAGTCTATAGGTTTTGAACATTTTAAACTCAAAGAACCAATCTTGGATATGGGTGTGGAGTATTATGGTCGTGTGGCAATGCCGGTACATCCCAAACGCGATGTCGGACTCTTTTTTGTAGCAGAGTCTCAAGAGCTTGCAAAGATTGTTAAAATGCATGAGAGAGATGAGCGTGAGTGGGCGGCGTATCTCACAGCACGGGAGCGTATCTTGATTCGTGAGGCGAGAGAGCGATGATGGCTGCGTTTGAAGCATACGCATTTGAATATATTGCTGGGGCACTCGCACTTTTTGTACTTTATCTACTCTACTATGTTTATACGAAAGATGCTGAACACTCTCGAAATATTCGCTCTATTGCCTCAGTGGCAGACGAGCTGAGCAAAGAGCTCTACTATCTCAAACAAAAACTCTCTAAAACGCAAGAGGAGTTGAGTTTAAGTGCCGCGAGAATGGGTGATGAGGCTATTTTAGGAGAGATTGAGCGCGAGGTGTATGATGCCTTTGCACCGCTTGCACATGATGTAAAGAGGTTTCATGATGAGATGCATGCGATGCAAACGCAGTTTAACCATCGTATAACGCAGCTTGAGAGCGGTGTGAAGCAGATCTCTATTCCTCTCTCTGTGCATGGAAATGATGATGAGAAGATCATAGCACTTTTTCAGCAAGGTATTCCTGTTGAGACTATCTCAAAAGAGCTCCATATCTCCAAGCCAGAAGTTGAGTTTGTACTCAAAATAAATAAACTAAAGTAGACGAAATGGTTGCAGATAAGACACTTTTTGGTTTAGTAGCGGCACTCATAGGTATCAGTGTGCTGCTCTCTTATACACTCTCTCCATATACAACACTTCTCTTTGAAGTCAATGAGTTTCACTTTGTCATTCGTCAAACCATTTTTGCTATTTTAGGCTTGCTTATTATTTTTGTGCTTGCACAGCTTGATCCTGATGAGTGGCTAAAACCTATAGGTTTTGTTCTCTTTTTTGGCTCTTTAGTGCTTATGATAGCCATGCCTTTTTTACCTGAGAGCCTTGTCTCTGAGGTAGGAGGGGCTAAACGCTGGATCAAAGTAGCAGGATTTTCTCTGGCTCCTGTTGAGTTTTTTAAGATAGGTTTTGTCTACTTTTTGGCATGGAGTTTTTCGAGAAAATTTGGACATCACGACGGAATGGGGCTCACTAAAGAGTTCAAACGTTTTGCGCCTTATGCCTTTGTGTTTGTTGCAGCGATGTTCATCATTGCATTTTTACAAAAAGATTTGGGACAGGTGATAGTTCTTGGAGGAACACTTCTCTTTATGCTCTTTTTTGCTGGAAGTAGTTTTCGTTTTTTTATCTCCATTCTCATTGCCATTATGGGTGCAGTAGCACTCTTTATTATGACAGCAGAGCATCGTATTGCACGTATAAAGTCTTGGTGGGCATTGGCACAAAATATTGTCCTCGAAGCTTTTCCTGAGTCTATGGCTGAGAAGCTGCGTGTCCCTGTTGAGGTTGAACCCTATCAGATTGGGCACTCTTTAAACGCCATTCACAATGGTGGTCTTATGGGTGTTGGTGTGGGTAATGGAACATTTAAACTTGGCTTTCTCTCAGAAGTGCACACCGACTTTGTGCTTGCTGGACTTGCTGAAGAGTTTGGGTTTTTTGGTGTTGTGGTTGTAGTATTTCTTTTTATGTGGATGCTACAGCGTATTTTTAAAATTGCTAACAGAACCGAAGATGTCAGCGTCTATCTTTTTAGTATTGGAGTGGGACTCCTTTTGGCGTTTGCATTTTTGGTAAATGCTTATGGAATCAGTGGTATAACACCTATTAAAGGGATCTCTGTTCCTTTCTTGTCTTATGGTGGTTCGGCGATGCTTGGAGCTGCGTTTGGTGTAGGTATGGTTCTCATGGCCTCTAAAAAAGCCAAAATGTTTTAGAAGGAGTCAAAGAGATGAAACTTTGTATTACAGGTGGAGGAACTGGGGGGCATCTTGTTATCGCCGCGGCACTTGCAAAAGCAGCTATTGAGCGAGGACACGAGGTTATTTTTATTGGTTCTACTTATGGACAAGATAGACGATATTTTGAACATGAGAGTGACTTCTCGCATGTCTATTTTTTGGAGAGTGTGGGAGTTGTAAATAAAAAAGGTTTTGGCAAAGTTCAGGCACTTTGGAAGATATTTCTTGCGTTTTTAGAAGCACGCAAGATTCTCAAACATCATGGCATTGAAGCCACTTTTAGTGTCGGTGGTTTCTCTGCAGCTGCAGCCTCTTTTGCTTGCCTGAGTTTTTTTAAACCACTTTTCATACATGAACAAAACGCAGTGCAAGGCGGGCTCAATAAACTGCTTCGTCCTTTTGCAAAAGCATTTATCTCTGCTTATGAGAGTGACTCACCCATCTCTGGGTATCCTGTAAAAGAGGAGTTTATCAAGAGTGCACGCATCAGAGAGACTTTAAATAGCATCATATTTTTGGGTGGTTCGCAAGGTGCAAAAGCGATCAACGATTTGGCACTTTTAGTAGCCCCTGAACTCCATAAACGCGGTATTAAGATCATTCATCAAACGGGTGAAAACGATTTTGAGCGTGTAAGAGCAGCTTATGAGAGTGCTGGTATTGAAGCAGAGCTATATGGTTTTACAAAAGAGATGCCATCGCTTATTGCAAGAGCTGATCTTGCGGTGAGCAGAGCTGGAGCATCGACACTTTGGGAGTTAAGTGCAAATGGATGCCCAGCGCTCTATGTTCCCTATCCTCATGCTGCTAAAGATCATCAGTATCACAATGCTGCGTTTATTGTAAAAAATGATCTTGGATGGTGTGAGCGTGAAGGGGAGAGTCTTGCAGCGAAACTTTTAGAAGTTTTAGAGTTACCGCTTCGCCAAAGAAGCGAAAAACTTCTTAGCTTTACTCAAAAGGATGTTGCGCAGAAGATGATAGAGCTAGTGGAGAGTAGCGTTTAAATCTCACCTGCTCTCCAAGCCTTAAGAGCATCGCTAAGGTTTTCAAAACCTTGTACTTTCCCTAAAATAAAAATCTCATCGAAGACATAGCAGGTGATACGAGAGTTGGGTTCGAGTAAAAAAGTAGCAAGTTCACCATGTTCGTTTGTATCTATGCTAAGCACTCGCATCTCATCAATAATATCGTTAATTTGGGGGAGAGTATCGTACTCTACATCTAAGAGTTTTTTCCCATCACTTCTATAGGTAGCCATATTAACCTCATTTAGTGTAGAATAGTTGCATAAAAAGGAATTATATATGAAGATAGCAAATAATATAACAGAGTTAATTGGCAATACACCCTTAGTGAGACTCGGTACTCCTTCTGCTCTTTGCGGTGCAGAGATTATTGGCAAGTGTGAGTTTATGAATCCTACAAGCTCCGTAAAGGATAGAATAGGTTTTAATATGATCCGTCGAGGTTTGGAGTCTGGTATTATTACTCCAGAGACAACGATCATTGAGCCAACGAGTGGAAACACAGGCATCGCACTTGCTGCTAACTGTGCCGCACTTGGTCTAAAGCTTATTTTAACTATGCCAGAGTCTATGAGTCTTGAGAGAAGAAACTTGCTCAAAGCATTGGGTGCAGAGCTTGTTTTAACACCTGCACCAAAGGGTATGAATGGAGCTATAGCAAAAGCAAAAGAGCTCGCTTCGCTCACGCCAAATGCCATTGTATTGCAGCAGTTTGAAAATCCTTCAAATCCTGAAATTCACTCTCTGACTACTGCGTTAGAGATTCTTCGTGATACAGATGGCCTACTTGATGCTTTTGTAGCGGGTGTTGGTACAGGTGGAACAATCACAGGAACTTCTCACATCTTACAAAAAGAACTTCGAGAGATTGCTGTTTTTGCTGTGGAGCCTGAAGCCTCTGCTGTACTCTCAGGTGAATCTGCTGCACCACATAAGATTCAGGGGATTGGTGCTGGTTTCGTTCCAGCCAATTTGGACAGATCGGTGTATGGAGAAGTGATCAAGGTTAGCAATGAAGATGCGATGCAGACTGCGCGCATGCTTGCTAAAAAAGAGGGGCTTTTAGTCGGTATCTCAGCAGGAGCAAATGTTTTTGCCGCCATGAAGGTTGGCGAGAGACCTGAGTTTCAAGGAAAAAGAATCGTTACAATTCTTTGCGACACGGGAGAGCGCTATCTTAGTACAGAACTCTTTAGTGAGTAGAGAATTTCTTGAGACCATTAAGGCTGTAGATGGAGAGCTTTTTCATCTACCCTATCACCAGTCGCGTTTAAACGCCACTCTGGCTTCTTGTGGAGTTGCCACCCCAACTACTCACATCCTCACAGATCTTCTTGCTCCTCCAGACAATGGTATTTACAGATGTAGAGTCGTGTATGATACGCAGAAGATCTCTGCTAACTATATTCCATATCAAAAACGTAAAGTTTCTAAACTCAAAATCATTTTTAACGATGAGATTGAGTATGCAAAAAAGTATGCCGATCGAGAACTTTTAGATATGCTTTTTGCACTTCGTGGGGAGTGTGATGATATTTTAATAGTCAGGAGTGGACTCATTACCGACACATCCATTGCCAATGTTGCGTTTTTTGATGGTAAGGAGTGGGTGACACCTAAGCGCCCGCTTTTGGCAGGAACAACGAGGGCTCGTCTCTTGGATGAGAAAAAATTGATTGCTCGAGATATATTTGTTGATGATTTAAAGAGTTTTAAATCTATGGCACTGCTCAATGCAATGGTGGATTTTGCTATAATTGAAGAAAATATTGAGGAAGTCATTTGCTAGAAAATGTAATACAAAATAGAGCATTTGCAAAAATAATGCAAAAAAGTCTTGAGAGTCTCATCGTGCATTTCTTTGCAGAAGAACAAAACTTTGGAATACTCTGCAAGATAGATGAGATAGAGTTTCATCCTCCCCTTCCGCAGAGTATTGCTAAAGAGTTTCGTTCTTTGACACTCTTTTTTCTTGCTGGGTATACTTTCGAGACAGCTAGAATCGAAGAGAATATGCTGATCTTTGAGGCAGGATTTGGAAGTGAAAATTTTGGGAGCATTGTGAGTGTACCGCTACTAAGTATTATGCAGATTATTATTGACGAGACGCCGATATTTATAAATCTTGCAACATATGATGCCAAAGAGGAGTCTGTCGATTATGCTATAGATGAGGCAGGAGTAGAGAACTCCATGGCCTCTTTTTTAAGTAATCCAGAGAACTCTAAGTTTTTGAAATAAAAACTTAGACTTTGTTGAGTGAGAGTAGGTAGTTGACTACATTATCGACAAAAGCATCATGTTTTCTGTCTTTTGAGTAAGCGATGTAAAAGTGGCGAATAATATTGTAGTTTTTAAGTCTTGCCTCATAGAGTCTGCCATCTTCAAGCTCAGACTTTATAACATGACGTGACATAATAGAGACCAGAGGACGAGCTGCGTTTTTGTCCGCATGTAGG
Source organism: uncultured Sulfurimonas sp. (assembly GCA_964548435.1). GTDB lineage: Bacteria > Campylobacterota > Campylobacteria > Campylobacterales > Sulfurimonadaceae > Sulfurimonas. The sequence goes on from CAZJRG010000016.1 coordinate 12,195, forward strand.
ATGGTCTCTTTGATGGCAGTAGGGCTCTCTAAAACTCCAAGCACACTAAAATGGCTGCACTGTACACCCATCTCCTCAAAAACTTCCGAGGTGAGTTTTCGCGTGTGTGATGTCTCGTTTCTGCATATCCAGTCAAATTCGTAAAGATCTTCGGCTGCAAGTTGCTTTTTTATAGGTTGGTTTGAGAAGACCACAAGTTCATCTTCGACCCACTCTCTGTAGATGATGTTATCTCGAAAAACAGGTGACTCTATAAGCGCGACATCTATCTTTTTGTCTTCGAGTTGTTCGATGATACGCTCAGAGTTGTCAACATTCATAAAAACTTCATTTTCAATGCGTTTCTTGATCTCTCCTAGATAGTTTGGCAGTATGTAGTTTCCTATGGCGAAGGAGGAACCCATAACAAAAGTAAACTCTTTGTTAATGATCTTTAAGAGCTCTTTTTCACTGTTTGAGATCGCTTTGTCAAGACGCTGTGCAATGCGAAAAAGATCTTCACCCTCTTTAGTGAGAAGAATTCCGTTCTTTTTTCTATCAACAATTTTAGTGTCTAGATAGTCCTCTATAAATTTGATCTGCTGCGTTACAGCAGGTTGAGAAATCCCAAGTTTTGCTGATGCTTTTGAGAAACTCTTCTCTTTTATAACCATCAAAAATGTTTGTAGTTTTGCAAAATCTCTTAGCATAATAATTCCTATAAGTAATCTTGATGACAAAATTATAACTCATAATTATAATTAAAGCAATAGAAATGTAATAATTTAACACTTTTTCGTTATAATAAAAAGAATTACAAATATCTTTGCAAAGTAGTGGTTTATTTATGGAAAAAATTTTTAACAGACTCAATGAGTCACAAGCAAACGCAGTGCGTCAAACTGAGGGACCTGTGCTCATTTTGGCTGGAGCTGGAAGCGGTAAGACAACGACTATTGTCTCGCGTTTGGCATACTTAATCGAGGGTGTTGGTATTCCAGCATCCAACACTCTCACACTCACTTTTACAAATAAAGCAGCCAAAGAGATGAAAGAGCGTGCATTGGCAATGATAAAAAATCTCTCTTATCCTCCGCTCCTTTGTACTTTTCATAAATTTGGGCTACTTTTTTTGAAGTTTCACATTCATCTTTTGGGACGAGCAAACAACTTTGTGGTTATCGATACAGATGACAAAAAACGCATCATTAAAAAGATAAACGCAGAGTTGCCGACACCACTTATTGCAAGCGAGATTTCGCGTTATAAAAATTCTCTCATGACCCCAGATGATGCATATAAGCAGGCTGAGCTCTTTAACTATAAACAGATTGCAGAGATTTACAGAGAGTACGAAGCGTATCTTTTGGAGAATAATCTTGTCGATTTTGATGATCTTATTGCACTGACATTTAAGCTTCTAGAAGAGAACAGAGAGCTTGCAGAAGCAACTTCACAGCGCTATCAGTACATCATGATCGATGAGTACCAAGATACAAATGAGCTCCAACTCAGACTTATTCAAAAGCTATGTTCTGCACACAAAAACATATGCGTAGTGGGTGATGATGATCAGAGCATTTACGGTTGGCGTGGTGCGCATATTCGAAATATTATGGAGTTTGATGATGATTTTGAAGGTGCAAAAATTTTTAAACTTGAGGAGAATTACCGCTCAAGATCTCCTATTTTAAATGTTGCCAATGCACTCATCGAACACAATAGATCGCGTTTAGGTAAAAAGCTTATCGCTACACGTGGTGGTGGTGAAGATGTGGGCATACTCAACTCCAATGATGAAAATGAAGAGGCCAGAAAAATCGCAATTAAGGTGCAAAAGCTTCTTGATGCAGGTGTAAGAGCAAAAGAGATAGCGATACTTTATCGTGTCAATGTTCTTTCGCGCTCTATTGAAGAGGGGCTCAATCGTGCAGGCATAGCATACAAACTAGTAGGTGGACTGCGTTTTTATGATAGAGCAGAGATTAAAGATCTTATCTCATACATAAGAGTCATTACAAACCATCATGACGATTTCTCTTTTAAACGCATAGTAAACAAACCCAAACGCGGACTTGGCAAGGCGAGCCTTGAAAAGCTTGAACTTGCAGCGCATGAGAGAGCTTTGTCTCTATTTGAGTACATTAAAAGTAGTTCGATGGAGAGACTCACAGAGCTTGTAAAAAAGAAAAATGCAGCTACACTCAAAGAGTTCGTCGCTTCACTTGAAGAGGTGAGTCGTGCTTCGCAAGACGCTACCTATGATTTTATCGATCTTTTAGAGCAAACATTTCATCTCAAAGATATCTATAAAGGTCTCCAAGATGAGGATGAACGCATACTCAACATAGATGAGTTTTATGGACTCTTTCGTGACTTTGTCAAAAAGAGTCCTGACGCATCGCTTGATGAGTTTTTAAATGAGCTCACACTCCAGAGTGATCAAGATCAGGTCGAAGGCGAATCGATCTATATGATGAGTATCCATGCGAGTAAAGGGCTTGAGTTTGAGCATGTTTTTATTATAGGAATGGAGGAGGGCTTTTTGCCCCTAGTCGGAGATGGTAGCGATCTTGAAGAGGAGCGTCGCCTTGGTTATGTCTCTATGACCCGAGCCAAAGATACGCTCACACTCTCTCATGCAGCGAGTCGATTTTACAAAGGAAGACGTAGTGATCTTCAAAAGAGCAGATTTTTTAATGAAGCTGGACTCTGTGAGGGTTCACTCATAGTTGAGAAAAACACCGCGTTTAAGAAGGGTGATCTTGTGCGTCACAAAATATTTGGAACAGGAAGAGTGCTTGGCGTTTCAAAGTCGGGTCGCGAGTTTAAGTTACAGATAAATTTTGCAGGAACCAAGCGTGAAATTCTCGCCTCATTTGTGGAGCGGCTGTGAATCGACTCTTTGTTGCATATAAGCCTGCAGGCATAGGCTCAAACCTCTTTCTTTCCAAGCTTAAACGCAAGTATGGCGTCAAAAAAGCTGGCTTTTCTGGAACACTTGATCCCTTTGCAAAAGGTGTGCTTTTGATAGGTTTTGGAAGCTACACAAAGCTCTTTCGTTTTTTAGACAAAACACCTAAACGCTACCGTGCAACACTATGGCTTGGTGCCAAAAGCGAGAGTCTAGATAGTGAAATGATAGAGAGTGTGGCAGAGTTGGAGCCTCTCTTAGAAGCGAGTGTTCAAAAGAGTGTCGAGTCTCTTGTTGGCGAGCTTGAGTATGAGCCACCTATCTTTAGCGCTAAACAGATTAATGGTGTTCGGGCATACGATCTAGCCCGTGCTGGCGTGGAATTTACACTCAACAAAATTCACTCCACTATTTATGAAGCGAAGTTGCTTCACTACAGACACCCTTTTGTCACTTTTGAAGTGTGTGTGAGCGAAGGGAGCTATGTACGTTCTTTAGGAAAAATAGTTGCCAATAGACTCGGCATCGAGCATGGAAGTCTAAGTGCTTTGGAGCGTTTAAGTGAGGGGATCTTTCATTATGAAAATGAGAAGAGTCTTGATATTCGAAGCTCTTTGGGAATAGAACAAAATTTTTATAGAGGTGATAGTGACAATCTCCTCTACGGACGAGTTTTATCTTTAGAGGATCTGCTGATACAAGATGCAGGGACATATTGGATTGAGAATCAGCAGAGTATTGCTATAATCACGATTAAAGATGGATCTGTGCGATATGAACTAGGGAGGGTTGTATGTTAGTTTTAGCCAGAAAAGAGGATGAAGCGATACACATCGGTGAAAATATCATCGTAAAAGTAGTCTCTATAGAAAATGGTATAGTAAAGCTTGGCATCGAAGCTCCAAAAGAGATATCGATCATGCGTCATGAGCTTATAGCTGAGGTGACACGCTCCAATCAAGCAGCACTCCAAAAAGTAGATGTAGAGGAGATAGCTGCTCTGAGTCAACTCCTTAAGAAGATATAATAGATCTATGCAAAAATATAAAGCCTATGCCAAGGTAAATATTTTTTTAAAAATTGTAGGTAAACGCGGTGAGTATCATGAGATACTCTCGCGTTTTATGCGTGTTGAGACTCTTTATGATCTGTTGTGGTTTGAGCCAAAAGAAGTTCGCAGTGAGCTCTTTGAGATACACGGTGAGTTTAGTTGTCCAACTGAGCAAAATACACTCTACAAAGCCTATATCGCTCTTAAAAACTACACAAAGTCTGAAGCTTTAGAGCAGTTTATGCAGCATAATGCTGTGGTCGTAGAGAAAAAGATTCCTGCGTTTGCAGGTTTAGGCGGAGGAAGCAGTGATGCAGCAACCTACCTTCATATGTGTAATGACCTCTTAGGACTTGGGCTTACCATGGAGGCACTCGCAGCTCTTGGGAGTAAAGTAGGAGCGGATGTGCCATTTTTTGTTTACGGGTATACAAGTGCAAATGTAAGTGGAATTGGTGAGATTGTAGAGTGTTTTGATGAAGATCAGCTGGAGCTTGAGATTTTTACACCTAAAGTTGAGATCAGTACCCCCAAGGTTTATAAAAGATACAGAGAGGATTTTTATGCACCTCTGAGTAGTCAAGAGGCGGCAGTGCTTGCTAAACGCAGCTCTTACGAGCTTCTAAAGAGTTTGGGTATCTCTGAAGCCAATGATCTCTATCTCCCAGCGTGTGCAGAGTATGGAGTTTTGAAAGAGTTCCATAAAGAAGGTTACTTTTTTAGTGGAAGTGGTAGCAGTTTTTTTAAAGTAAAAGAGAGTAATAATGGGTGAAACAGTAGCAAAAAACAACAAAGCATATCATGACTATTTTATAGAAGAGAAATTTGAGGCTGGTATAGTGCTCAAAGGGAGTGAAGTCAAAGGTGTTCGAGCACACCGTGTTAATCTCAAAGATAGTTTTATAAAGTTTATGAAAGGTGAGCCAATTTTATTTAATGCACACATTGGAAGGCTTGAGACAACACACCATTTTTATGCACACGAAGAGAGAGGAAGCAGAAAGCTGCTCCTTCATAAAAAGCAGATTGCCAAAATTCTCAAAGCAGTTACTCGTGATGGGTATACCCTTGTGCCACTTCAGCTCTACTTCAATGATAGAAATCTAGTCAAAGTGCAGATTGCCATAGCAAAAGGGAAACAGCTCCACGATAAACGCAACGATCTCAAAGAGCGCGATCAAAAACTTGAAATGCAAAGAGCGAAAAAGGATTTTAAGTGAGATATCTTTTTGTATTGTTCTGCTCTTTTGGATTGCTTGGAGCGTTTGATATCACAAAAGTAGCATTGCATACACATCAGGTAAAAAATGGTACGACACTTTTAGTAGAGTTTTTACCACAGCAAGGTGTGACATATAAAGAGATACGTCTTGGAAAAAAACATTTTCAAGTTTTGTCTCATCCATTAAAGCAAGGGAAAAAATATGCTCTTGTCGCGTTTGATTATTATATGCGTTCTGGCAATAAAAATTTAGAGATCGTTTACAACACAAAAAACCAAGAGATGATAGAAAAACTTCTTATAAAGGTCGTTGATGGAAAGTATGAAAAAGAGGAGATACGGGTCTCTAGTAGCAAGGTAAATCCACAATCTAAAGAGGTGCAAAATCGTATCTCTCAAGAGTACAATGAGGCGATGAGGATTTACAATACTAAAACGAGAGTAAACTATCTGACATCGCCTTTTGTGATGCCTATGAAGAGTCATATTACGAGTGCATTTGGAAAGGCAAGAACGTACAATGGGTCTCTCAAAGGGTATCACAGTGGAACAGATTTTCGTGCAGCGGTTGGAACAAAAATTCATGCGGTCAATGATGGGGTTGTGGCACTTGTAGCGAAGCGTTTTTACTCAGGAGGGACAGTGCTTTTAGATCATGGAAACGCCATTTACACCTGCTATTTTCACATGAGCCAGATGGGTGTAAGAGTGGGAGAGAAGATAAAAAAAGGTGATCTACTCGGACTTTCAGGTGCAACAGGAAGAGTCACAGGCCCGCATCTACACTTTGCTGTGAGAGTCGGCGGTGTACAGGTCGATCCTATGGCGTTTTTAGAACTTATCAATAAAAATCTACTTCAAAATAAAGGATAGTTATGACATTTTTTCAGATTCTTATGCTTGCTGCTTCAGCATTTTTTGCTTATAAAATTTATGAACATATAAATACTCTCAAAGAGAAAGAGAGTGCTTTTGCAGAGGAGAATACAGAGGGTTCAAAAGGCTCAAACGCAAGAGCACTTTTAGAAGAGGCCGATGAGCAGATGCACAAAGGAAATCTTGAAAAAGCTTTGGCAATCTACAGTGAAGCAAACATTCAAGAACCAAACAATGATGAAACACTCTTTAAAATGGGGTACACACTCGCACAGCAGAGTCGTGACGAGGAGGCTTTAGAGCGTTTTAAAGAGGCACTGGAACTTGATGCAAATAATCCTTTTACACACTTAGAGATGGCAAAAATCTACATCAAACAAAAAGAGTTTGCTAGTGCTCGCACTCATTTAAACGCAGCTTTAGAGATTGATCCTGAGTTGAGTGCAGCAAGAGAGGCACTTGAAAATCTCCATAAAGAGGCCTAAAGTGCGACTAGAGGAGATTTACACTTTTTTAGATGCTTTGAGTCCATTTTCTCTTCAAGAGTCTTGGGACAACTCGGGGATTTTGGTTGGTGCATTAGATATGCAGATTAATAAAATAGCACTCAGTATTGATATTGATGCAGAACAGCTCGATAGACTCGAGCCAAATACGCTGCTCATTACACACCATCCTCTCATTTTTTCTGGACTTAAGTCACTGCGTTTTGAGAGCTATCCCGCTAACTTACTGCAAAAAATGGTACAAAAAAACATTGCAAACATCGCTATGCACACAAATTTTGATCAAACACATTTGAACCGTTATGTTGCTCAAGAGATTTTAGGTTATGAAGAGTGCTCTCAAGAGGGTTTTATAACCTATTTTGATGTGAATGACACTTTTGAGTCCTTTGCCAAAAGAGTTGCCATGAGACTTGGACTCACGCATCTTAAAACTGTTCAGACAGGTGACTATGTCAAACGCGGTGCTATTACTACGGGTTCTGGATGCTCTTTGATGCGTAGTGTTGACGCAGCATGCTTTTTGACAGGCGACATTAAGTATCACGATGCCATGGAGGCAAAAAGCATAAATCTCTCTATGATTGATATTGGACATTATGAGAGTGAGCACTATTTTGCACAAATTTTAGAAAAACATTTGAAAAATTTAGGTTTAGAAGTTATAATTGCGTCATCACAAAATCCGTTCAATTATTTTACTCTAAACGGTACTAAGTAAAACCCCCAAAGGACACCAATGAACAAACACCTCCAGCAACTCATAGATCTTGCCAAAGTAGACAAAGAGATAGATGCGTTTGAGCCACAAATCGAAGAGGCAAATTATAGCTATGAAGCGGCTTTAGCAAAAACGCAGAGTATAGAATCTGATATTGAAAACTTGGGTAACGAGATCAAAGATGAGCAGCTTAAAAAGGCGAAAAATGAGCTTCATCTTGCAGAGCTTTCTCAAAAACTTGAAGAGAACTCTAGAAAAAGTGCTGAAGTAAAAACTGAACGCGAGATTAAATCGCTTCAACTTGAAGAGGAGATTGCTAAAGAGCAAGTAACTTTTGCAAATGAAGAGATCGCAAGACTTGAGAAGATTATTTCAAACAAAAAAGAGCAGATGCTCTCTGCACAAGACTCTTTGGCGGAATTAAATGCACAGCTTGAGAGTGTAAAAGCTGAAGTGGATTCGAAGCTTGAAGTGATTAATCAAGCACGACAAGAGGTATTTGTTACAAAAGAGAAACTTCTTGGAAGTATCAACCAAAAAGGTTTGGCATTTTATCAAAAGATTCGTCGTTGGGCAAAAAACACAACTGTCGTACCTGTTGAAGAGCAAGCTTGTATGGGTTGTCATATGGTAGTGAGCGATAAAGTTTACTCTGATGTGATTCGTGCAGAAGATATAACAACATGTCCTCACTGTGGACGCATTCTTTACATACAGAGTAGCGAAGAGTAGTATTTGAAGCTCTTTAGCTTAGTCTATTTTTTTTTAAGCGGGGCTCTTTTTTTAGCGGCATTGCCGCTTCTGTTTCTCTCTTTATTTAAGCAAAAATATAAAGAGTCAATACCAGCACGTTTTTTTCTTTTCTCAAACCCTCCTTTCAAATCGAGTGATACTATTTGGTTTCATGTTTGTTCTTTAGGTGAAGCTCGAGCACTCGCTCCTTTGATGCAACTACTTCAATCTGAAAAAATTGCTATAACGACTATTACACAGACTGGATTTAATGAGGCAAAAAAGTACGATGCAGAGGTGCGTTATCTCCCTTTTGAGATATATCTGCCATTTTGGATAGGCAAACCAAAGGTACTTGTTGTTTTGGAGGCTGAGTTTTGGTACTTGCTTTTTAATGTTGCTAGGGCAAGAGGGGCAAAAGTGATTTTACTCAATGCTCGTATATCAGATAGAAGTGTCAAGCGGTATTTGCAGTTTGGTTGGTTCTATAAAAGACTTTTAGAAAATGTTGATACTATTTTTGTGCAGAGTGAAGTAGATAAAAATCGATTTTTAGCACTTGGTGCAAAAAATATCGTTGTCACTGGCAATATTAAGCTTGCTGGGAAAATAGAGAAAAATAAAACATATATAAAGCCACAAACACAGCTTATAACTGCAGCGAGCACTCATGATGGCGAAGAGTTGGCTGTTTTGGAAGCTTTTGTTTCCTACAAAAAGAGCAATGATGGAAAACTATTTGTAGTTCCAAGGCATCCAGAGCGTTTTGAAAGTGTACATGCGCTGATGCAAGAGTATGCAAACAGATATGAGATGAGTCTGAGTAGATTTTCTCAAACGCAATCATTTCAGAGTGATATGATACTTTGTGACATGATGGGCGAGCTTAATAATCTCTATGCAGTGAGTGATATAGCTATTTTGGGTGGTGCTTTTAGAGATGATGTTGGAGGGCATAACCCTCTTGAGCCTGCGTTTTTTGGGTGTAAAATTATTACTGGTAAACATTTTTTTCATCAAAAAGAGCTTTTTCGATATGTACACCATGTTCAGTATGTGGAGTCTGACGAGATTGAAGCAGCACTCTACAGAGCACAAACACTTCCGCCTTCGATGGTTGAAGAGCAGATAGATTTAGAACCTATAGTAAAGACAATAGTAGAAATTAAATAAAAAGGTAAAGATAAAAATGGCATTAGAAAAAGCATATAAATTAGTAGCAATGCAAGAGGGTGTCTCAAACAGCATAGCCAAGTCGATGATAGATCGAGGTTTGGTTTATGTTGGAAACAAAAAAGTGATGATCGCACGTGGTGAACTTGACGATAAAACACTCTTTAAAGTAACAAAAGTTGAAAAAATTAAGCCCATATTTGAAAATGAAGATATTGTCGTTGTTGATAAGCCAGCGTTTGTAAACTCTGATGAGATAGAGAGACAGTTTAAACCAGCTGTGCTTTTGCATAGACTTGACCGTGAGACAAGTGGCGTTTTGATGCTTGTTAAAAATGAAGAGTTTCGTCAAAAAGCCATCAAAGAGTTTAAGCAGCATCGAGTCTATAAAGAGTATATTGCTTGGGTCGAGGGAATTATGAGTGAGCCTGTGGAGGTTGATAAACCGATTCTTACGACAAAGAAAAACAATAGAGCAACATCAAATGTCTCCGCTAAAGGTAAACCAGCAAAAAGTGAATTTTTTCCAGATATAGTGAGTGCAAACAAGACGAAAATAAAGTGCATTATTCATGATGGGCGTACACATCAGATTCGTGTACACTTGCGTTATATTGAACATCCAATTGTAGGTGATGAACAGTATGGTGGACGACGTGCAAAGCGGGTCATGCTCCACGCACATAAAGTAAAACTACTTGGAATGGAGTTCATTGCACCTGAACCAAAGGCATTTATTACATTTGAGTAATTAAGAAAAAGTTAGTTAGAATTCCAAAAAATAGAGAAGGTAGTTTCATGTTTGATACTTTAACAGATAGTTTTACGAGTGCTATAAAAAAGATACGTTTTCATGATGATGATAAAGCACTTACTAAAGCGCTTGCAGAACTCAAGAAAAATCTTTTAAAAGCTGATGTAAACCACAAGGTTGTTAAAGATCTTATAGAGAGTGTCCAGATTCGAACAAAAGAGAAGGGAATTGGTAAAGATCAATTTTTAGAAGCACTGAGAGAGTCTCTTGCGAAGCTTCTTGAGATAGGGGGTAATAGAGGTTTTGTATTTGCCCCAAATCCTCCTACTGTTATTTTGATGACAGGTTTACAAGGTTCAGGTAAGACAACTACTACTGGAAAGCTTGCACTCTATTTGAAAAATAAGCAAAAAAAAGTCCTTGTCGTAGCAGCGGACTTACAGCGTTTAGCTGCAGTTGAGCAACTTCGTCAGATCACATCTCAGATTGAGGTAGAACTCTTTGAAGATGCAGCCACACATAATCCAGTTGAGGTAGTTAACGCGGCAATAAAATATGCACAAAATAGACTCTATGATGTCATACTTATAGATACTGCAGGACGTTTGGCAATTGATGATACATTAATGCAAGAGCTTCAAGATGTTAAAAGTGCTGCTAAGCCAAGTGAAATTTTTTATGTAGCAGACTCTTTAACTGGTCAAGATGCGATTAAAACAGCCACTACATTTAAAGAAAAAATAGGAATTGATGGAGTAATACTCTCAAAATATGATGGGGACTCAAAAGGTGGTGTGGCATTAGGACTCTCTTCACAAGTTGAAGTACCACTGCGTTTTATTGGTTCAGGTGAGAAGATGCAAGATCTTGAGCCTTTTATGCCTGAGCGTGTTATTAATCGTCTTATGGGTTTTGGAGATATTGAAGGGCTTGCAGAAAAAACAGCAAATCTTATCGATGAAAAAGATGCTAAGCGTTTAACTAAAAAGATACAAAAAGGGGAGTTTAACTTTAATGACTTTTTAGAGCAGATGGAGAGCATGAAAAAGATGGGAAGTATGAGCTCAATCTTGGGAATGCTCCCTGGAATGGGCAGTATGTCAAAAGCCATTAAGGATTTCGATATTGAAAACTCATCAGAATTAAAAAACATCAAGGCAATGGTGGCTTCAATGACGAAAAAAGAGAGAGAAAACCCAGATCTTTTAAATAACTCTCGTAAAGCTAGAATTGCAGCTGGATGCGGACTCTCTGTAGTTGAAATAAACAGAATGATCAAGCAGTTTAAAAATGCAGGAAAAATGGCAAAAAAATTCTCTGGAAAAAATGGAATGAAACAGTTACAATCTTTAATGGGTCAAATGGGAGCTCCAGGAGGAGTAGGCACACTTGTGCGTTAATCTGTTAAATTAGCAATTTTTAAGAATTTTTTATTATAATTCCATTACGTAATAACTTCTGAAATAATCCCTCTGTGATTAGAAGGTATTTTGCATTGCAAAATATAAGACGCTAAATGCGGTAAGAGGCACAATAATCTACTTGTACTCAGTACAAAATTGTTTTATTCTGCAAAAATACCCACTAAAATATTAATAAATCAAGGAAATACAATGACAGTAATTAGACTTACTCGTATGGGAAGAAAAAAGAGACCATTTTATCGTATCGCGGTAACTGATAGCCGTAAACGCAGAGATGGCGGATGGATTGAACTTATTGGTCACTACAATCCAATGAATGAAGAAAAAACACTTGTCGTGGATTCTGAGAGACTAGACTACTGGTTGAGTGTTGGTGCACAAATGAGTGATCGTGTTAAGAAAATAACAGGTAAATAGTAATGATTGCTGATTTTGTCGCACAATTTGCAAAACTTTTAGCTTCATATCCTGAGGATGTGAGTGTTGAAGTAAAAGAGAGCGATGAAGTTACAGAAATCATACTTTATGCCAATCAAGCTGATATTGGAAAGCTTATTGGAAAAAGTGGCAAGATGATTGGTGCCATTAAAACTGTTATTTCAGGCTGCAAAGCTAAAGATGGAATTAGTTACAAAATCAATGTCGAAGCAGTTTAAAGAGCCCTTGTTGCATATTGCAACGATAGGAAAAACAGTGGGTGTAAAGGGTGACTTAAAAATTCACCTTAAAACTGATTTTCCAGAGCAGTTTGTAGAGGGTGCACACTTTTTGATAAACGAGAAAGAGAGTATTACATTCACTTTCGTAGATATGACTCGATTACTTGTAAAAGTAAATGGAATTACAAATCCAGAAGATGCAAAAAAGTTTACGAATGTAAAAATTTTTACAACAAGAGAAGAGACAAGAAAAAAATGTCACTTAAAAGAGGGTGAATTTTTTTGGTTTGATCTTGAAGATTGTAGGATATACGAGAATGATCGTTTGCTAGGTGTTGTTGAGGAACTTGAAAGAATAGGTATTACCAATTACTTAAGCATCATTACTGATGAGCAGCTTGTAAAAGAGGGTTATGCGAAATCTTTTTTAGTACCTTTCATTGAGCCCTTTAAAATGAGTGTTGATATTGGTAATAAAAAAATAGTTTTAAATGGTGCTTTTGATATTCTAGAAACATCTTGATGACATTTACATTTGTCACACTTTTTCCAAACCTTGTCGAAGGTTATTTCGAAGATTCAATCTTAAGAAGAGCAAGAGAGAGTAGTTTAATAAACATACGGTTTCTTAATCCAAGAGAGTTTTCAAAAAACAAACACCATAATGTAGATGATACTGCGTTTGGCGGAGGTGCGGGGATGCTTATGTCGCCGCAGCCGCTTTTTGACGTGTTAGATAGATTACAAAAAGAAGATGCATACATTATATTTGCCACACCTGTCGCTAAGACATTTGTCCAAAATGATGCGAAACGTCTTTCTCGAAAAAAACACATAGCTTTTGTGAGTGGAAGATATGAGGGTATCGATGAAAGAGTTCTTGAAAAATATGCTGATGAGCTTTTCTCTATAGGTGACTACATACTCACAGGAGGAGAACTTCCATCCATGGTGATGTGTGATGCTATTAGTAGAAATGTAGAGGGAGTCTTGGGTAATAGTGAATCGCTTCAAACAGAAAGTTTTGAAACGCTACTATTGGAAGCACCTTCTTTCACAAAACCGGCACAATATGATCATTTAAGTGTTCCATCAGAATATTTAAAGGGAAATCATAGTAGAATTCACTCACTAAAAATAGCCCTGTCTGAACTAAAAACAAAATTTTTTAGACCGGAGCAGCTAATAAAGCATAGAACAAGGAAATCTTATGAGAAATAAGTACATAGAAAACTTTGAAAAATCACAAATTGCTGAAAAAACTATTCCAGATTTTCGTGCTGGAGATACAGTTCGTTTAGCAGTAAAAATTAAAGAAGGCGACAAAACTCGTGTTCAAGCATATGAAGGTGTTTGTATTGCAAAGAGAGGTCAAGGAACTTCTGCTACTGTAACAGTACGTAAAATAGGTGCCAACAGTGTGGGAATTGAGAGAATTTTTCCATTATATTCAGATTCTATTGAAGAGATTCAACTTGTACGTCGCGGCCGTGTTCGTAGAGCAAAACTTTTTTACTTACGTGAACTTGCTGGTAAAAAAGCACGTATTAAAGAACTTAGAAGAAAGTAATTCTTCTAAGTTCCACTTCGACACCTCATATTACTTTTCATCCTGACTTTTACTTTTCTTACACCTAGTTCATTATTTTTTAAAACCTTAAATAGGTATTTGTAAATTGTTGTAGTGATTTTCATAATATACATTGATCTACAATTTAAAAATACGATTTTTCTAATCATTGATGTCGAAAATCTGAAAAATTAAAAAACCCACAATCACCCACAAACTTTAAGCATCTCCTAAGCAACATCC
>CAZJRG010000017.1:0-25655 GCA_964548435.1 uncultured Sulfurimonas sp.
GATGGAAAAAAAGGTATAATTCCATCTTACGATCTTTGGGACGTAAACGCATGGTATGTTATCAACAAAAATGCACAACTTAATTTAGCAGTAAAAAATCTTACAGATGAAAAATACATAGCATCTCGTGCACCAGGCGGTATCAACCCTGGAATGGGAATGAATGCACAAGCGAGTCTAAGAATTTCATTTTAAGAGAGGGAGCTTTCTTACTTGAACACATTACGACGCGTTTTTTGCCGCAAGAGAGCATCTTTTTTACTCTCTCTTGCGTTTCATAGCCTTCTTTTTGGGGGCATACTCTACTTCACACTTCAAGAGAGCCCAAAGAAACCAGAACCAAAAGAAGAGCCCAAAAAAGCCCTTGCGATGGTGATGTACAATCTGCAAACGCCACCTCCAAAAAAGATGCTTCCACCAGAGCCTCCTAAGCCTGTTGCACCGCCAAAGCCTAAAAAGCCAGAACCAAAACCAAAACGCACAGTTCCTCTCAAAAAAGTTGAACCAAAACCGCAGCCAAAACCAGAGCCAAAGCCTGTAGAGTTGCCAAAAGAGCCAATTGTAATGCAAGCACCACCCATTGTAACTCCGCAGCAGATAGTTGCAAAAGAGCCGACACCTCCGCCACCGCCACAAAAAACGCCACAAGAGTTGAGCAAGGAGTATGCGGAGGTGAACTTTTCTGGCATACGCGATATGGCACTCAAACATCTCATCTACCCAAGAGTCGCGGAAAAAATGGGCTGGAAGGGTGTAGTTGAGATCAAACTCGTGGTAGGAACAGATGGAAAACTCATCGAAGCGACTGTGCATAAATCTTCAGGAAAAGAGATACTTGACAAAAGTGCTCTCAAAGCCGCACTCGCACTCAAAGATGAGCTACTTCCAAAGCCGCAGAGTCGTTCAGAGATCATTCTTCCTATCGCGTTTCGTATGAGGTAAGAGGGCAATGAGCGAGCTTTTAGAACTAAAGTCACTCGCTGCAGGGCATAGCGTTTTATATGTAGAAGATAATGAACCTTTGCGACTAAACGCGACAAAACTTTTGGGTAAGTTTTTTAGCGATCTTCGTAGTGCCAAAGATGGGCAAGAGGCAGTTGATTTGCTTATGCAAAGAGGTGCGGACATACTGCTCACCGATGTAAAGATGCCGCGAAAAGATGGACTCACACTCATCAAAGAGGTCAAAGAGTTTGCCCCCAAAACACGTGCCATTATCATGTCTGCGTTTGATGAAAAATCTATGCTGCTTGATGCCATAGAGAGTGGCGTTTTTGCTTATCTTAAAAAGCCTGTAAACATTGCAGAACTGACACAAACGCTACAAAAAGCTCTCTTGCAGATCAAAAAAGAGCAAGAGGATGAACTCTTTTTTACCCATCTGCATACTATTTTTAACTACCAAAGCTCTATGGTCGCGATGTTTAGAGGTGAGAAAATGGTAGTAGCCAATGGCGTTTTTTTATCATTTTTTGGTTTTAAAAAGATGCAAGACCTAAACCTTGACCTTACTACACTCGGGGATCGATTTTTGAGTCATGATGGTTTTTTGTATAACTCTTTGGGGGTGGATGTCTCTGAGATGATCTTAAGCACGCCAAACAGACTTTTTCATGTAAAGATGCAAGAGAGTCGTGGCAAAATCCACCATTTTATTCTCAAGTACAATGCCATTCAAACCAAGAAGGGGTATGGGATTCTCTCCTTTGATGATGTCACAGAGCTCAATCTTTTAGGGCTCTTTGATGCAAAAAGAGCACAAGAGGACTCTAAAGAGGAGCAGAACCGTTCAATGCAGAGGCTTCTTGGCGTTTTGCAAAGAAATGGCGCGGAGGTGGAAGTGCACAACTTTTATAAGGGCTTGAGCATCACAAACAGTGGCGTCATAAGCTCCATAAAAGAGGGGCAACTCGAGATTAAGTCGACATATCTGCAACTTAAAAGCATACAGTTTGAGCAAAAAACCCTTCTGGTGAGTGAATTGCTGCCGCAACACTTAGAGTGTAGCACACTCAAGCAGATAGGGTTTGAGCGTCAAGTAGCTACATTTTCTGAACTACGTTTTGTCTCTACTTCAGCGGTACAGAGAAAAACCATTCGTGTAAACATTGAGGGAAATCACACCGTTTCACTCTTTTTAAACGACAAGAAGTTCCATGCCGACATCGAGATAGAAGATATCTCGCTCGATGCCATTCGTCTCTCCTTGGGGGCACTGCCTGCAGGGCTGCAAAAAGATGATCTCGTCAGGCTCGATATCGTCCTTGAGATGGATAAACGCCCCTCATCTTTAATACCCAAGCAAAAGTTTTTTCAAAAACAGAACATAGACACAGCTTTAGTGTTGTATTCTTATTTGAGGATATTAAAAAGAGCGACTTGGTAAAATACATCACCAAACGCCAAATGGCGATAATAAGAGAGTTTAAAGGATTGCAAAATGGCTGAAAATGAGAAGATACTCTATGATGATGGCATACATAAATGTGTAATGTTTAGTTTTGATGATGAGGAGCAAGAGGACTCTTTTCTTTCGGTAAATCAGTACCTTATTGTGCAAAATGGTGTGGGTGTTTTGGTTGATCCTGGAAGTGAAGCCATCTTTGATGAGATGTGTGAAGCAGTAAGCAAACATCTCTCTTTAGCAAAGATCAAGTTCATCTTCTTTTCTCACCAAGACCCCGATGTCTCAGGCTCTATTGCACAGTGGTCTGTGAGTACAGAGGCGAAGTTTATTTTGAGTTCGCTTTGGGTGCGTTTTATGAGTCATTATGGATTTATGGAGATGAACCGTGTTATAGCACTTGGCGATCACGGTGCAAAACTAAACTTTGGACATGAGTATCTTCAGTTTGTACCAGCGCACTTTTTACACTCTCCTGGAAACTTTTCACTCTATGATTCACGTTCACAGATCCTATTTTCTGGAGATATCGGTGCAGCCATAGTACAAACGCAAGAGGAGTATAAAAAGGTGAACTCCTTTGAGGAGCATGTCAAGCATCTTGAAGGGTTTCACAAACGCTATATGGCATCAAGCAAAGTATGTAATGCTTGGGTCGATAAGGTCGAGACACTGAGTCTCTCAAAAATCGCACCACAACACGGTTTTGTTTTTGAAGGAGAGAGTGTGGGGGCATTTCTTTCTTGGTTGCGCGAGCTTAAATGTGGGAGCGATCTGCTTGAAGAGCTCTACTGATACCATGTTTCAAGAGCGATATGAACTCGCTGTCAATGGAACACATGATGGGCTTTGGGATTGGGAGTTGACGACAAATAGTATCTACTTCTCGCCTCGGTGGAAGAGTATGCTCGGATATGAAGATCACGAACTTTCAAACACTCTCTCCACATGGGAAGAGCGGGTGCATCCAGATGACCTTGCAAGTGCCGTGGAAGATATAAAAAAGAGTCAAAGCGATCCAACTTTTACCTACAACAATATCCATAGACTTCGTCATAAAGATGGGAGTTGGGTGTGGATTTTAGATCGAGGACAGACCATTTTTGATGCAGAGCAAAACGCCGTGCGGATGGTAGGTTTTCACACCGATATTACACAGATCAAAGAGCTTCAAGAGCAGCTTCTTGAGTCAACAAAAGAGCTCAAAGCTAAAAATGAGATGATGATCGCCCAGTCACGTCATGCACAGATGGGAGAGATGATTAGTATGATCGCCCATCAGTGGAGACAGCCACTGAGTGTTATAGCTATGAGTGTCAATAATCTCCTTGTAGATGTAGCGTTAGACTCACTCAAAAACGATGCTCTTTGCGAAACGCTTCATGAGATTAGCGCTCAAACAAGCCATCTCTCAAAAACCATAGATGACTTTAGAAACTTTTTCAAACCCGATAAAGAGCAAAAATGTGTCTCTATAGATGAAGTTTTTCTCACTGCGTTTAGCGTGATGGTAAAGAGTTTTGAGACTCATAACATTGAGCTCAAACGCTCCTTTGAGCAAGTAAGCCAAATAGTAGCTTTTGAGCGAGAACTTCAGCAGGTTTTTATAAACATTCTCAAAAATGCGCAAGAAGCACTTTTATCAAACGCAAAAGGGCAGTATCGAGTAGAGTGCTCTATTTACGAAAGCGATAGTGATGTCGTTGTTGAGATTTGCGATAATGGCGGGGGCATCGCCAAAGAGCATCTGCCTCATCTTTTTGAGCCCTATTTTAGTACAAAAGATGAGAAAAATGGGACAGGTTTGGGGCTCTATATGAGCAAGATGATCATAGAGAAACACCATGGTGGAAAGCTCAGTGCGAACAACATAGAGGGTGGAAGCTGTTTTGTGATTCGCTTGCCAAAGGAGCAAGTGAAGTGTTAGAGAAGATACACAAACTCCAATCGATGAGCAAAAACTTTTCTCTGCTTTATGTTGAAGATGATGTACAGATTCGTGCTTTGATGCAGGAGTATTTTGAGAAGTTTTTTGGGCGTGTTGATGTTGCTGGAGATGGAGAGGCTGGATACCAACTCTATGAGAGTGCAGAGTATGATCTTGTTGTCACCGATCTGCTTATGCCTAAGATGAACGGATCAGAGATGATTTTGAAGATAAAAGCCCACAACCCTGAGCAGTCTATTTTAGTGACGACTGCTTATAGTAAGGCAGAGTATCATGAGAGCGAAATTCACAAGCTTGTTGATGGTTATCTCACCAAGCCTTTTGATTTTATAGTGCTCAGTGAAGCACTGCTTGAGATTTGCCAAAAGATAGTTCAAAAAAAGGAGAGCGTGTGAATTATAAGATTTTAGTAACGAATGATGATGGATATGAGGCATCTGGACTCTTAGCACTTGTAGATGCACTACGTGAGCTTGAGGATGTGCAAGTAACGGTTGTCGCCCCTGCAAATGAGAAATCAGCCTGTGCTCACTCCCTGACTCTGACACGTCCACTGCGTTTTGTGAGTGTGGGCGATGATTTTTACAAGCTTGATGATGGTACACCTAGTGACTGCGTTTATCTCTCCCTTGGGACCATGTTTGCCGACTCTAAACCCGATCTGCTCATTAGCGGCATCAATCGCGGTTCAAACATGGGTGAAGATATCACCTACTCAGGTACTGCTGCAGGAGCGATGGAGGGAGTGTTGCATGATATCCCCTCGATAGCCATCTCTCAAGTGATGGATTTTAATGATCCATCAGGAGATTTTTTGCTTGCTAAAAAGAGTATTCAAACACTCGTTGGCAAGATAAGAGAGCGAGGCTTTGCACTTAAAGAGCGGGAGTTTTTAAATGTAAACATTCCTGCTGGAGTGAGTGAAGCGAAGATGGTTGTGACCTATGCGGGCTACAGACACTATGCAAATGATTCGCATCTGCATAGAAATCCACGCGGAGAGGAGTATCACTGGTTAGGGTTGCATCCACTTGCATTTTCAAAAAGAGAGGGGGAGCATGCACATAAGGAGATGAGTGATTTTGAAGCCATAGAGGCTGGGCTTATCTCCATAACTCCTGTGATGCTTGATCTCACCGCATACAAAAGCATAGATCGCTTAAAAGCATGGATGGAGTAAGCTTTTGAATCGCTATAGCCGTATGGAGATGCTCTTAGGAGATGATTTTTTTAAGCTTCAAAACGCAAGAGTCATACTTCTTGGCGTTGGAGGTGTTGGGAGCTTCTGTTTAGATTGTCTCTATAGAAGTGGTGTAAAAGCGATTACTATTGTTGATTTTGACAGTTACGATATTACAAACCAAAATCGTCAGATGTGGTCAGAACTTCATGAGGGAGAGAGTAAGGTCTCTTCACTCAAGCAGCACTATCCAGAGCTGGAGATTATTGAGTGTAGGGTTGATGAGGAGTGGGTCTGGGCTTTTGACTTTGAGCCTTATGACTTGGTGCTTGATGCCATCGATGACACAAAAGCCAAACTTGCCCTCGCACAGAAGTGTCATAAAAAACTCATCAGCTCCTTTGGAAGTGCAAAACGACTTGACCCGACAAAGATTATGGTAGATGATATCTCAAAGAGTTATGGCGATCCTTTTGGAGCAAAAATTCGTTATGAGCTGAAAAAACGCGGCTTTAAGAAAAAGTACACAGTGATCTTTTCAAGTGAAGCTCCAAATGTCAAAGAGAAGGGGAGTTTTATGGGGGTTACGGCTGCGTTTGGACTTGCCATGTGCAGCCAAGCTGTTAAAAGAATTCGCCAGACTCCTCACTGCTATGGCGTTATAGGTGATGGTTGTGGAGGCCAACGACTATTTTACGTAAAGCGTGAACAGCTTTTCGCATTTGACACATACGCTAAGAGTGAGCTTCTGCTCAAAAGTGGCATTAAAGGTGCCAAAAAGATAAGCAAAAGCGGTTGCCTGCTTTTTATAGAGACAGACAAGGGCGTTTTAGAAGTCGATCTTCAAGCACTCCTTTTGTGATAGAAGTTTAGATATAATCGCAGCCGAAAAAAATATATTTACAGAGAAGAGAGATGCAAAAAATAGAACCTATGACACTTTTTGGTTACAACAAACTCCAAGCTGAAGTTAAAGATCTCAAAGAGGTCAAACGCCCTGCTTGTGTCAAAGCCATAGAAGAGGCTCTTGAGCATGGAGACCTAAAAGAAAATGCTGAGTATCACGCTGCAAAAGAGCTACAAAAAAACATAGACAATCGTCTAGCAGAACTCGCATCCATTCTTGGAAACGCACAGATCGTAGATCCGAGTGAACTTGAACATGCTAAAGTGAGTTTTGGCTCAACGGTTGTAATGACAGATCTTGATAGCGATGAAGAGGTGGTCTACACGATCGTGGGTGGCTGTGAGTCCAATCCAGATAAGGGGCTTATCTCTTTTGGTTCGCCTCTTGCAAAGCAACTTTTGGGATGCGAAGAGGGCGATGAGATAAAAGTGAAACTTCCAAGCGGTGTCAAAGAGTTTCAAATCGAAGAGGTAAAATACCAAGAAATCGTTTTTGAGTGTCACTAGATGAGTACAAAAAAAAGAGTCGGTATTGTTGGAGCGACAGGCTACACAGGATTAGAATTAGTAAAAATGCTTATGAGTCATCCAGCATTTGAGCTGACATACATAGCAAACTCAGAGGGAGCAACCACGATTGATGCGCTGCACCCCTCTTTGAGTGGCGTTTGCGAGCAAGCGGTACAAAAGGCGGATGTGAGAGATATAGCCCAGCAGTGCGATCTTGTTTTTTTGGCTGTTCCACATATGACAGCGATGGCGTTTGTAAAGCCGCTTATGGAGCTTGGTGTCAAAGTGGTCGATCTCTCTGCGGATTATCGACTCACGCAAGAGACGTATGAGGCATTTTATCAGCCTCATAGTGATGCACAAAATCTTACTCATGCAGTTTATGGACTTCCAGAGATCTTTAGAGAAGAGCTCAGATCTGCAAAACTTGTTGCAAATCCAGGCTGTTTCCCGACATCTGCTATTTTAGGGATTTTGCCTTTTATGGAAAAAAGAGTAGAGGGAACTCCTATCATCATTGATGCAAAAACGGGTGTAAGCGGTGCAGGAAAAAAACTCGCTGAGACTACACACTTTGTCAATGTCAATGACAATCTTTTTGCTTACAACCCGCTGCTGCATCGTCATGCTCCAGAGATAGCAGAAAAACTCAAAGTGGCATTTGAGGAGATACACTTCGTTCCTCATCTTGTTCCCATAACGCGAGGGATGCTTAGCTCCATCTATCTTCAAGTGAGTGGTGATTTTGATGCGCAAGAGGTACTAGAAACTTTTTATAAAAATGAAAAAAATGTGCGCATCAGTCAAACGCCAGTTACGATGAAAAACACAGCGGGAACGAACTTTTGTGATATCTATGTCAAACGCAAGGGGGATGTGCTTTTTATCTCCTCATCTATCGATAATCTTATGCGTGGTGCCTCATCTGCGGCAGTGGTCAATGCAAATTTGATGATGGGACTTGAAGAAAATATGGGAATTCCTACCATTGCCTATGTCCCATAATAGTTTTGAGATCAAAGAGGGTGCACTGCTGATCGCAGATGCACACTACTCTGAACATCGAGGTGAGCTTTTGGAGCTCATTGAACGTATTCATGCAAAAAAAATCCTTCCTTCGCAGCTTATATTGATGGGCGATATTTTTGATGCTCTTTTTGGTGGGGTTTCTTATACGGAGAAAAAAAATAGAAAAATGATCCGTCTTATTAACGAGATTAGCAGCTCGATGGAGGTGCTCTATCTTGAGGGAAATCATGATTTTAACCTTCATGAGTATTTTCACTCTCTCACCGTAGTTCCTCAAAAAGCACAACCTTTAGTCTGTAGCCTTAGAGGAAAAAAGGTGGCTTTAGCACATGGGGATTTTGATGGAAATTTTTCATATAGACTCTACTGTAGCATCATTCGCAATAGGGGAGTGGTGAAACTCTTAACACTCTTTGACACCCTTTTTGCACACCCAATTCTTAAAAAGCTTGATGCGTATTTGTTAAAAAAAGAGGATTGCAGAGAGTTTGTCGGATTTATGGCGTTTATAGAGAGACGCCGCTTAGAGCGCTATGGTTGCGAGGTTTTTATTGAGGGTCATTACCACCAAAATAAGCAGTTTAAATTTGAAAATTTTACATACATAAATCTAGGTGCTTTTGCTTGCAATCAAAGATACTTTGTTGTAAAATCGTCGCAGCATGAGGAACTTTTGGAAGAAAAAAGACTCTCATAAGGAGATAGAAAAGATGGAAGATAACTCCCTAAAAGTGGGATCAAATGAGATGGAGCTTGTCGATTTTCGGATCTATAAACAAGAAGCAGATTCTGTTTATGAGGGAATTTACGGCATAAATGTCTCGAAAGTTCGTGAGATTATTCGTGTTCCAGAACTTACAGAGCTTCCTGGAACACCTGAGTTTATTGAGGGAATATTTGATCTGCGTGATGTCGTTATTCCTGTGGTAAATCTTGCAAAATGGATGGGCATAACGCAGCCAGAAGATGCAGAGAAGAACTCTAGGGTCATCATCACTGAGTTTAATAATGTTCTTATTGGATTTATAGTCCATGAAGCAAAAAGAATTCGTCGTATCAACTGGAACAACATAGAGCCTGCTACTTTTGTCAGTAGCACTTCTGAACTCGATTCAAGCAAGATTACTGGTGTAACTATGATAGAAGATGATAATGTTTTACTCATTCTTGATTTGGAATCTGTTGTACAAGATTTAGGACTTTATGAGCCAGACACCTCGCATGCAGCCATAGAGATAGAGCAGTTTAAAGGACTTGCTATGGTGCTAGATGACAGCTCCACGGCTAGAAAAATAGTCAAAGAGGCACTCGTTAACATGGGCTTTGAAGTGGTTGAAGCCATGGATGGCGAGGAGGGACTTAAAAAGCTCAATGATCTCTATCGAAGTTATGGCGATGAGCTTGCTAAACACCTAAAAATCATCATCTCGGATGTCGAAATGCCAAAAATGGATGGTTTCCATTTTGCATCAAATGCCAAAGCAGATCAAAGGTTTTTAGATATTCCTATTGTTTTTAACTCCTCAATTAGCGATCACTTTAGTGAAGGTAGAGGACTTAAAGCAGGTGGAGAGGCGTATCTTGTCAAGTTTCAAGCAAGTGAATTTTATGATGAAGTAGCGCGTGTTGTCCATGCGCATATGAAGTAGGAGAAGAGATATGGATGAATTTCAAGAGATATTACAGGATTTTTTAGTTGAGTCATTTGAGCTTGTTGAGAAGCTTGATGAAGACTTAGTCGAGCTTGAGAACAATCCAACTGACTTGGAGCTGCTCAATGGAATATTTCGTGTAGCACACACAATTAAGGGAGCATCTTCATTTTTAAACTTTGATGTACTTACCCACCTTACACACCACATGGAAGATGTGCTTAACAAAGCAAGACACGGAGAGCTTGTCCTTACTCCAGATATTATGGATGTGGTTTTGGAGTCTATTGACCTTATGAAAGCACTTCTTGAGACCATTCGCGATACGAGTGAAGATGCTGGAATTGATGTTTCAGCATGTGTAGCACGACTCAATAGAGTCTCAGGAGGTGATGGTAATGTTGTCTCTCCTGTGAGTGAGGCGACACATAAAGCCATAGAAGCACTTGAAGAGGAGCTTGAGACAAGTAGTAGTGACGAAGATGAGGCTGCATTAGAGGCTGCTATGGAAGCGGCAATGGATGATGATGAGCCAGACTACGAAAATATGGATGAAAATGAGATTGAAAACGAAATAGAGCGACTCTTACAGCAAAGACAAGCAGAAGATAGAGCCAAACGCGAAGCAAAAGCGGCTGCTGGTGAACAACCAAAGCAGATGCCAAGTGAGCCAAGCGAAGAGCCAAAGAGTGCCCCAGAGCCAAAACCAGCTCCAAAACCTGTACCAACTCCTGCACCGCAACCTAGTAGAGCTGCAAAAATCGAAGAGGATGATCAAGATGATGATGCTCGTGCAGGCAGCCCAGCAAAGCGTGCACCTGCAGCAGTTGAGCAGACAATACGTGTAGATGTTAAGCGATTAGATCACTTGATGAATCTCATTGGGGAGCTCGTTCTGGCTAAAAACAGACTTATGAAGATCAATGAAGAGGTAGAGGAGCGTTATGAGGGCGAAGAGTTCTTAGAGGAGCTTAACCAAGTTGTATCTATTGTATCTCTTGTTACTACCGATCTTCAGATAGCGGTTATGAAGACTAGGATGCTTCCTATTGGAAAAGTCTTTAACAAATTTCCAAGAATGATTCGCGATCTCTCTCGTGAGCTTAACAAAAAGATAGAGCTTGTTTTAGCGGGTGAAGAGACTGAGTTAGATAAGTCGATTGTCGAGGAGATAGGTGATCCGCTCGTACACATCATCCGTAACTCTTGTGACCACGGAATTGAAATGCCTGCTGATAGAAAAGCTAAAGGTAAGGACGAGACAGGGACAATCGGTCTTAAAGCTTACAATGAAGGGAATCAAATCGTTATTCAGATTGATGATGACGGAAAAGGGCTTGATCCTGTAATGCTCAAGACAAAATCTCTTGAAAAAGGTGTGATCAGCGAGAAAGAGGCTGAAAATATGAGTGATAAAGAGGCTTTTGGGCTTATCTTTAAGCCTGGGTTCTCTACAGCTGCAGCAGTCACGAGTGTCTCTGGACGCGGTGTTGGTATGGATGTTGTCAAAACAAATATTGAAAAACTCAACGGAATCATAGATATAGACAGTGAAGTGGGTGTCGGGACATCTATGAAGCTCAAAATTCCTCTTACACTTGCCATTATTCAAGCACTGCTTGTTGGGGTTCAAGAGGAGTATTATGCGATTCCACTTGCATCTGTTTTAGAGACAGTACGTATCTCAAAAGAGGAGATATACACTGTTGAGGGTCGTTCGGTTATGCGTCTGCGTGATGATGTCCTCTCGCTTGTGCACATTGGAGATATCTTTGAAGTTGAACGTATCTTAGATGCAAGTGATCATGCTTATGTGGTTGTCCTAGGTCTTGGAACGAGTAAAATCGGTCTCATTGTCGATACGCTTGTAGGTCAAGAGGAGATCGTTATAAAATCTCTTGGAGATTATCTCAAAGGTATTGACGGTATTGCTGGAGCGACTATACGTGGAGATGGTGGCGTTACACTCATCGTCGATGTTGTGGCTCTTATGCAGATGGCAAGAGATGTAAAAGTGACTACAATGATAGAGGCTTCAGCAGAAGGCTCCTCTGTAACAAAAGAGAAGACAAAACCGAGTGACTATACAGTCATGATCGTGGATGACTCAAAGACAGATAGAATGATTATGCGTAAAGCCTTAGAGCCTATGGGCATTAAGCTCATTGAGGCTTCAGATGGTCAAGAGGCACTCAATATTTTAAAATCGGGTGAGCACAACTTTGATGCAATGCTTGTTGATATAGAGATGCCGCGCATGGATGGCTACTCACTTGCAACTGAGATTAAAAAATATAACAAGTATAAAAATCTACCACTCATTGCAGTGACATCACGAACGGGCAAATCAGATCGTATGCGTGGTGTAGAGTCTGGAATGGTTGAGTATATTACAAAACCATATTCAGCTGACTATTTAGCGAGTGTAGTTGCTAGAAATATGAATTTTAAAGCGGAGTTTTTATAATGAGCAGCGATAAATTAAAACAGATTATCAGTAAACAAAGTTCGCAGCAAGAGTTTGGTGTAGCGCAAACAGACAATATTGTTCAGCTTGTAGGGTTCGTGATAGGAGATGAGGAGTACGCTGTACCTATTTTGGCAATTCAAGAGATTATTAAACCTTTTGAGTGGACGCGCGTGCCACAAGTACCTAAGTATGTTCTTGGTGTTTTTAACCTCCGTGGTGCTGTTATTCCTCTTATCGATTTACGTGCGAAGTTTGGGCTTAAAACTAAAAAGCATAGTGAAGAGACACGTTTTATAGTTATGCGTAATGGCGATGATGTAGCAGGTTTTGTTATAGACAGACTTACTATGGCAATACGTATCAAAAAAGAGAACATTGGTCCAGCTCCTGACACTGTAAATGGGGATGATACAATCATCGATGGCGTTGGAAAGCAGCAGGACAAGATCATTACGATACTCAAAGTAAACAAATTGCTAGAGAGAGATTTTTAGTAGATTTGTATGCAAAATAGAGTTCAGGTTGAAATAAAAGATGCCACGATCGAGCTTCTCTTTTTTGGAGAGCTCACACTCTACACACTGAGTGAGTATCAAAAACTCACAGCGAAAATCTCTCCAAGCAGCTCCAAACAAGTAGTTGTAAATCTTCAAGCACTGAGCTTCTTAGATACTGCAGGAGCGATCTACATTCAAAAATTTCTTGAATCTTTAGATAAAAAATCTATCCCCCATACTCTTGTTTGTGATGAAAAACGCTCTTTAGATACGCTCAATCTAGTGATGAAACACACAGCCAAAAGCGAGGCGATTTCAAAGATCAAAAACAAAAATATTTTTGCATCCCTTGGGGAGTATGCTACGGCATATTTACTCGGTTTTGTTGCGTTTATGGCGTTTTTGGGTGAGCTACTTTTCGCTAAGCTTCACTATCTGCGCTCTTATAAAAATATTCGATTTAAAGAGATAGCATTTGAGATCAATGAGAGTTCACTCAAAGCCATGGGGATCATTGCATTGACAAGCTTTTTGGTTGGTTTGGTTGTGGCATACCAATCAGCATATCAACTTAAAATCTACGGTGCAAATATTTTTATTGTCGATATGTTGGGAATCTCCATACTTCGTGAGTTGGCACCATTGATGACCGCCATAGTTATCGCAGGAAGGAGCGGCTCGGCATTTAGTGCACAAATCGGTGCAATGAAGATAACGCAGGAGCTTGATGCAATGCGGACTATGGGTTTTGATCCCTTTGCATTTTTGGTGATGCCACGAATTATTGCCTTGATGATTATGATGCCATTTTTAATTTTTGTGGCAGATTTGATGGGTGTTTTAGGCGGTGCTATTGTGGCGTTTGTCGATCTTGGCATAAGTTTTGAACTTTTTTTAGAGCGCTTCAATGAGGTGATTGCTGCAAAGCACTATTTTGTTGGCTTAGTCAAGGGTCCTTTCTTTGCGTTTTTAATTGCAAGCATAGGCATCTATAGAGGACTTATGGTAAAAGATGACACGCAAAGCATAGGTTTTAACACGACAAAAAGTGTCGTTGAGTCCATTTTTGCAGTTATTGTCTGTGATGCGATTTTTTCTATTATCTTTACAAATTTAGGAATTTAGATGCAAAAAATCATCCAAGTAAGCGGTGTGCAGACAATATTTGGAGAAAAAATTGTTCATAATGGACTTGATCTTTCTATTTACGAGGGTGAGATTTATGGACTTTTGGGACCCAGTGGCTGCGGAAAGACCACACTACTTCGAGAGATGGTGATGTTGCAAGCTTTTCATGGTGGAGAGATAGAGGTGCTTGGGAAAAAGCTCTCCCACATATCTCACAAAGATGCCCAACAGCTGCGCCGCCAGTGGGGTGTACTCTTTCAAGCGGGAGCACTCTTTTCTTCTTTGACACTCTATGAAAATATCGCTCTGCCTCTTGTTGAGTATACAGATCTCTCAGCGCAGATGATAGAGGAGATTGTCCGTTTTAAGATCAATATTGTGGGATTAAAATCAAGTGATGCGCACCTCTATCCCTCACAGATCAGCGGAGGTATGAAAAAAAAGGCAGCACTCGCACGTGCTCTAGCGATGGATCCAAAACTCCTTTTTTTGGATGAGCCAACAAGTGGACTTGATCCTATCTCTGCGAGAGAGTTTGATGCACTTATTTTACAACTTCGAGCGATGCTCGGGCTTACAATAGTGATGGTTTCACACGATTTACGCTCGATTTATGATACTTTGGATAGAGTGGCGATTATTGATGAGAAGCGTATAGCTTATGAGGGAACACTGGGTGAAGTGACCTCTGTGAAGAGTGAATTTATAGAGAGTTTTTTTGGTGGAGAGGGAAGATGAACAATAGAGTAAACTACACCTTTGTGGGTGTGATGGTACTTCTAGGAGTGGTTATGATGGTTGCGGCAGCCTACTGGATGCTTAAGCCCTCTGTTGAAGAGCAAACGAAGGTTTATGCCATAGATTTTGATGAGTCTGTTTTGGGACTTAATCTTGATGCACCAGTAAAGTATCGCGGTATTTCCGTAGGAAAAGTAAGCTCTATTGGGATCAATGAGACAAATGCAGAGCAGGTGCGTGTAGTGATCAAAATCTTAAAGAGCACACCCATTAAAGAAGATACTATTGCGAAATTGACACCGCAAGGTATAACGGGACTTACTTACATAAATCTCTCTTTGGGCTCAAACACAGCCGCGGTGCTTCAAAAAAAGCCTAATGAACGCTATCCTGTCATTAAAACAGCTCCTTCGTTTTTTACCAACTTTGAACAATCACTAAGCAGTGTCTCTTCTCAGCTCTCCAGTACACTTGGAAAAACAGAGGAGCTACTAGGACGCGAAAATCAGATGCAGCTTACAAGACTGCTGCAAAGAACTGCCAATGTAATGGAAAAAATGGACAGGTTGCTCGATGACAAAACGATAGGGCATCTCCAAAAAAGTGCTCAAAATCTTGAGAGTATCACACACAAGATTGATGGACTTGTTCCTCAAGTGGAACACTTTATTGAAAAAAGTATCCTTTGGGAGGAGAATATCAATAAATCATTTGCCTCAATTATGCAGAGTTATGTGGGGATTAAAGGCTCTATGAATGAGGTGAAGCGCGCAGTTGCTAGCGGTGAGTTCAACATTAAAGAGATAAGCGCAGATATACTTCCAACACTTAACGCAACGCTGCAAGAGACACAGCAGCTCCTCATTCGTATCAACACTACGCTAGACGAACATGAGAAGAGTCCATCAGATCTCTTTTTTAAATCACGTGAAATACAAAAAGCTCCAGGAGAGTAATTAATGAAACATACGACACTACTATTTCTCTTTGTCATCTTAGCCCTTAGTGGTTGTGGTACCAAAAATCCTCCTATGGTTGAGCATAGGCTCTATGTGCAAAAACAGAGTGTTGCTGCTCCATCTCAGCGAAGTTGTCAGCAAAAAGATATAAAAGTTGCCTTGGCGTTTGCAAAGAGTGCACTCATGTCACAAAAGATGCGCTATGTGCAGGGTGATTTTTTTGAGTATGCATTTAGCAACTCTGAATGGGCACAGAGTCCAAATAGAGCCCTAACGCAAGAGATTTTTGAAAATATTCGCGACAGTTCACTCTTTAGAAGTGTGCAAAACCACAACTCTCGAAGTAAAAGTGATTATATCTTAGAGAGCAATATTGAGGAGTTCGTGCAGCATTTTGATGAGAATCAAGAGGAGTCCTACGGAGTTGTGAGACTCTCTTTTGTGCTCATTGATGCCAAAAGCTCCAAGGTTGTAGAGAGTCTACATCTTCACAAAAGAGTCAAGAGCGAAAGCGATGACGCAAAGGGTGGAGTGAAGGCTTTAAGTCAAGCACTTCAAGAGGCACTTGCTCAACAGAGTGTTTGGCTACAAAAGGTGTGCCAATGATAACGCAGCAGGAGTATGCAGATCGTCGTAAGGCTTTGAGTGCAGAGCTTTTGAGTGCGTCTGTGACGATTGTGCATAGTGCTTCGCATAAAACCCGTTCCAATGATACCGAGTACCCATTTAGACAAAATAGTAATTTTTACTATCTAACAGGCTTTAAAGAGGATAGTGCTGCACTTCTGATTGTAAAAGGTAGAAGAGATGCAAAATTTTACTTGTTTGTAGCGAAAAAAGATCCTGCGCAGGAGCTTTGGAGTGGTAAACGTGTTGGTGCAGAGGCAGCCAAAGAGCTGATGGCGTTTGATGAGGTTTATGAGTACGAGATGCTTGAGAAGATCTTTAAAGAGCATCTTGCAAAGAAGCATACATTCTACTATGACTTTGGAGATGATAGTTCAAAACTTTATCTTCTCAGAGGGTTTTGTAGTGGTATGTATACACATAAAAACATTGCAAAACTTATCTCAAAGATGCGTCTCATTAAATCGCCTACGGAGATAGCACTCATTAAAAAAGCACTGAGTATTACTCAGCAAGCACATCACAGAGCGATGCAAATAGTGAGTAAAATGGAGTACGAGTATGAGCTCCAAGCAGAGATAGAGTATGTTTTTAAACGCCATGGTGCTTATAGTGATGCATACACATCAATTGTTGCTGCTGCAAACGCTGCAAATACGCTTCACTATGTAGACAATGACAAAAAGATACCAAAAGACGCACTCATTCTCATTGATGCAGGATGTGAGTATGACTATTATGCTAGTGATATCACACGTACAATCCCTGCATCTGGAAAGTTTAGTGATGCGCAAAGAGAGCTTTACGAGATGGTGCTTGATGTTGAAAAAGAGATTGTTTCTATGATTAAACCTGGTGTTTTACGCTCAAAACTACAAAAAGAGTCTGAACGACTTTTATGTGAGGGGATGGTGAGAGTCGGGATTTTAAGCGGGAGTGTTACTACGCTTCTTAAACGCAAGGCACACAAAAAGTATTATCCTCATGGCATTGGACACTGGATGGGGCTCGATGTGCATGATGAGGCACTCTACAAAACAGAGCAGTTTAAGGAGATACCTCTTGATGCTGGAATGGTGCTCACCATTGAGCCAGGCATCTATCTTGATGAAAATGACAAGAACATCCCTGAGCGTTTTCGCGGCATTGGCATACGCATTGAGGATGATATTTTGGTGACACAAGAGGGGTGTGAAAATCTCTCAAGCGGCATTGCAAAAGAGATACATGAGATAGAAGCGCTTGCCCAAAACAGATAGCTTTTTGGTACGTATCGTGCTTAAAAGTGCTATATGTATTTTTAAGGGGTGGCATGCACTTTATAGAGACGCTCAGGCTACAGAGTAAACTGTTTTTTCTTTTTGTGCTTATCACTCTTGGGCTCATTACGGTGAGCGTACTTGGAACTATCCACATAAACGCCATGAAGAAAAACCTCGATGGACTCTATTTTGGCTCCCTCGTTCCAGTGATTGAGCTGGGTGAAATCATACAGACATATAACAATAATCTTTCAAATGCACTTCACAAATCGGTGCGTAGCGAACTCAGTCCTGATGAGACACTCTATGGCATTGCAGAGTCTGTAGAGCAGATAGACAAACTCTATGCTAGCTATATGTCACACTATAAACTTGAGAGTGAGATGGAGTATGTAGAGTATGTGGGTTCTGAAATCGATGCAACAAACAGATACTTTATGGAGCTTCATCATAGACTTCAAGAGGGTCAAGATCTTAAAAAACTCAATCTTAGCTTGCTTGAAAAAAAGATCACTAATATTAATCTCGTAGTACAAAAGCTCATTACATACGAGGTCAATGTCGCGCGCTACGATCGTCAGAAGTTTTTGCGAAGCTACAACGCCACACTCAAACAGCTTGGTATTTTTTTGTTTCTCATCTTGATGGGACTTTTGGCGGTGCTTTTTTATGTCTTTAAAAGTATTCATAAGGAACATATGAAGCTTCAACAGACAACCACCAAACTCAAAAAAGCCAACAAAAAACTTGAAAACCTCTCCTATACAGATGTACTCACAGGTCTGCACAATCGCAGGTATTTTAACTACATCTATGAGAGAGAACTCAAACGCGCGCGACGTGCAAAAAGCTACATCACTTTTATGATGCTTGACGTCGACTACTTTAAGCAGTACAACGATATCTATGGACATTTGGATGGAGATGCAGCACTCAAGGCAGTCGCTAAGGTTTTAAAGGAGCGGCTCAAGCGTCCTAGTGACTACCTGTTTCGTTTAGGTGGTGAGGAGTTTGGAGTGCTTCTGAGCGATACAGATCCCCACAACAGCACAAAAATAGCACAGAGTCTTTGCGATGCACTTCGTCAAGAGCAGATCGGGCATACTGGTTCAAAGGTCTCTGATGTTTTGACGATCTCCGTAGGTGGCGTTTGTTGTATAGCTGATGAGGTCTTAGATGATGAGGTGTTTCTCTCAAGTGCTGATGAGATGCTCTATAAAGCTAAAGAGAGCGGAAGAGATAGGGCAATCATCACCACTGAAGCGAGTCGTGCCAAAGCACAACATGTTGAAGAGATGCTTATCGCTTAGTGACCATTTTTAAAGCGAAAATCCTCTTGAGCGAGGAGTGGACGAAGTTTCTCTTTGAGTTCACCTTGAAACTCCATAAACCCCTCTTTGTAAGTTCCGCCACATCCGAGTGCTTTTTTTATCTTTGAGAGAAGTGTGTTTGCACTCTCGTTTTCAAGGTAAAACCTCCCTACGAGAGTCACCACTTTACCCCTGCGTTTCTCTTTTTGAAAGTATAAAAAGTGTTTTTGAGGATGGAGAATCTCCTCTTGTAGCTCTGTTTTTCTTTGAGAGCCAATCGAAGCCCAGCCATCTTCTATCTCGGCACCAATAAAGATGTCGAGTTTTTTTCCTCTGCTCATTAGATCACTTTTTGCGCGAGAATGCTTATGTTTTGGAGTGTGTAGTTGTGGTTTTGAAGCTCTTGTTTTACTCTCTCTAGTGTGTAAAATCTTCTGTCATAGAGTACGACGAGCACTTCATCACCCTTTTGCAAAAATGTATGCTCCCCATAAGAGGTGTATCGTGTCGCACCGATGCTTATGATGGCGTTTTGTGGGTGTCCACAGCCATCTATGTAACTCTCTAGTGCTTCAAGCGGACCAAAATCCTCTTGAGTTACTATCTGCTCCTGCATCCAATCTGTGAGTTTTTCATAGAAGTAACTATATCCATGTAGCTCTACATCTTCACCATAAGCATGAAGTTGACCCTCACGACGTAAGAAGCTGCAGATGGAGTAGTGGTCCATAATACCACCTGCACTAAATCTATCGATCTCGATGAGCTGATCTGAGAAACCTTTTGTATCTGCACCCCAGTTTTTTTTATCGCTGATTTTAGAAGCGCCTGCGACTCTGATGGAGCAGTCGTTGTAAGCACCAAAATGCGTCGGAGTGATTTTAGAGAGTTTTCCCAGAGTGTATTCAAGCTCACAGATGAGTCCTACTTCAGGCTCTGCTTGAATGTTTTTTGGCTCTTGTGGGAGACGTATGTATTCGCTCGAGAGTGGATACGTATAGAGCATCTCTTTTGCATGAATGTTTGCCATATCAACAGGATTTGAAGGTTTAGGAAGGTAAAAAGGAAACATCCCTTTTGGGGCTGCTTCATCTGCAGTGATGATCTCTTTAAAATCTTCAAGTTCGCCAGCTTGTGCAAGATGCAGAGCAAAATTACCCGCGATCCCAAACCCTAAAAAGTGCTTATATTTGCTCATTAGAGTTTTCCTGCAGCTCTCTCTGCTGCAAACTCTTCATAGCTACCCATGAAGTCTATGAGTGTACCATCGTGCTGTATCTCAATAACACGCGTTGCAAATGCATCAAGAAGCTCACGGTCGTGTGAGACACAGATAACATTTCCTTTGAACTCATGCAGAGCCTCGCCAAGCGCTACGATGGCTTCAAGGTCAAGGTGGTTTGATGGCTCATCGAGCAGTAAGAAGTTTCCACCCTCTAGCATCATTTTACTGAGCATCATACGGTGTTTTTCACCCCCTGAAATACTCACGACAGACTTCTCTTGCTGCTCACCATTAAAGAGCATGCGCCCAAGACAGTTACGTATTTCGGCGATGTCGCGTTTAGGATCAAATCCTCTCAGCCAATCATAAAGTGTACCATCGCCTTTGATGATGTCTGCGGTATCTTGCGGAAAGTAAGATGGCTCAATGGTTGCTCCCCACTGCACTTCACCCGCGTTAGGTTTCATCTCCTCCATGAGTATCTTCATCAGTGTTGTTTTCCCCACACCATTACCACCGATGAGCGCGATCTTCTCGCCTGGAACTACTTTAAAGCTGATGTTGTTAAGCACTGCATTCTCACCATAAGCATGCGAGATATTTACGACATTGAGTGCCTCATCTCCCATGGTGCGTTTGGCTTTAAAGACGATACTTGGATCACGTCTTGAAGATGGTTTGATATCTTCGATAACGAGTTTTTCAAGCTGCTTTTGGCGCGAAGTAGCCTGTTTTGCCTTTGAAGCGTTTGCGGAGAAACGGCGAACGAAAGCTTCGAGCTGCTCTTTTTCTTTCTCTTTTTTCGCATTATCAAGCTCCATCTGTTTTGACAAAACATTTGCAGCGATGTACCAGTCATCATAGTTTCCTGTAAACTCACGGATTTTTTGGTAGTCTACATCGAGAATATTTGTAACAACGGCGTTGAGGAAGTGTCTATCGTGAGAGATAACTACCATTGTTCCCTCGTGGCGTTGGAGTTCGTGTTCTAGCCAGCTGATTGTTTCGATGTCGAGGTTGTTTGTTGGCTCATCGAGGAAGAGAACGTCTGGTTTTGGGTAAAGCACCTGTGCGAGGAGCACTTTGAACTTGTCGGCACTGTCAAGAGTGCTCATGAGCTCTTGGTGTTGATCAACTGGAATACCGACATTTTCAAGAATCTTGCCAATGTTTACGTCATACTCATAAGTTGGGTCCTCTTCAACACAGATAGTCTCAAGTTCAGCAAGTCGATTATTTGTCGCTTCATCTTCAAAATCTCCGCTCATGTAGAGCTCCTCTTTCTCTTTGATGGCATCGTAGAGACGTTTGTTTCCGTAGAGAACCGCATCAGCTATAGTGTAGCTTTCAAAGGCGAATTGGTTCTGTCCTAAAACACCAACTTTATTCGCTTTTGGGATGATGATCTCTCCTTCGTACTCATTGATTTGTCCTGAAAGAATTTTTAAAAATGTCGTTTTTCCAGCACCATTTGCACCGATGAGACCATATCTTTTGTTGCGATCGAGTTTAAGGTTGATGTCTTGAAATAGCACTCTATTTCCGTAGCGCATAGTGAGATTTTGTACTGTTACCATGATGATTTAGCCTATAGTTTATTTTCGCGGATTATAGCTCAGAGTAGTTTAAACTTTGATTTTTTAAGGCGAACTACCGCTTGGTAGCTTATTTTGCTATAATCCGCCAAAAAGGAAAACTATGGAAAAAATCACCCCAATTTTAGAAAAATACAACCACTTCAAAGCTGCTCAAATTCGCTCAATTGCTGCAGTCGCAGAGGGCTCAAAAGTGGTCACTATTGTGATTCAAGATGATGATGGCGAAGATGTTAGCAGTGTTGTCTTGCGTTTTGATGAGGTTGTAGAGTCACGCATTTTAGATAATAGTGTCTTAGCGTTTATGGATATGATGAGTGGGATTACGCTTGTAAAAGAGCATGAACTTTATGGTTTTGCGCTTGGGCAAGGGAGCGCGATGCTCCATGTTCACAATGCTCCGCTTTTTATTGTGGCCAAACATGTGGAGATTAATGAAAATTGAGCAACTTAGAGATAAAAAAATCTCTTAGCCTAACTTTAAGTGTGAAATGATACTTTACAAAAAAAATTCAAGGAAATACAATGTCCCTACGTGAAGAGTTTGCAGCTGCAACCCTTGTTCAGAAGATTAATATCATCGATAAAGTTATTACAGAAAATATCAGAGATTTTTTAGTCAAGGACAATGGAGATATGGAGCTTTTAAATGTTGTTGAAAAAAATGGTCTTATTCTCGTCTACATTGAGTTTCAAGGAGCCTGTGTCTCTTGTGACTCTGCTGGTGGGACACATAAGTCCATTGAGAATATTTTTAATAGAATGCTCTCCGAAGATATCCGCGTTATCACACTCTAAGACTCTCCCATTTTTTTATATATGCGTCACCGCCGTAGCGGGCGCATTGTGCTTTAAAGTCAAAAACACGATCTCTTTTGTCATTGCCAACTCCCGCTTGGTATGCCCAATTTCCCCAGTTTGCAGCAGGATTGTAGTCGAGTAGAAAAGACTCAAAAAACGCAGCACCATATCGAAAATCGAGTCCTAAAACTTTACAAAAGTAGTTTGCAAGGAGTTGACGCATACGGTTACTAAGCCAGCCACTCAAACGCAGCTCCTTTACCCCTGCATCGATGAGAGGTTCGCCAGTTTGTGCAGTGTAAAAACGCTCAAGCAGACAACTCTCTTGGCTGCTCTCTTGCGTTTTTGATGAGAGTCCATTTTTTAAAAAGAGCCTATTGCCACTCTGCTCCATCACAAGATGAAAAAAATCACGCCACAACAGCTCCATAAAGATGAAACGCGACGAGCTGCTCTCTGCATACTTTGCTTCTGCAGCTTTTAGTGACTCATAGAGCCTTTTAGGGGAGAGAATACCAAGCGAGAGATAGGGCGAGAATTGTGTTGAGATCTCTTGGCCATCAATGAGCCATCGCGATGTTTCGTAGTGGTGCAGATGGTGTTTAAAATAAAATGCCACTCTCTGGTGTGCCGTTTTTTGTGTAAAAGGGGAGAGTATAGGCTCGTTTATCTGTAGCGAGGTGATCCCTATAGAGTGGTTGTTATGGCTAACTTTTGTTATGGGGTTTTGGGGTGGATTTATGGGGGCTTTGAGTGCTTTGTGTTTGAAGTGGGAGAAGCTCTTGGTTGGGTCAAATGCAAATGGCTCTATAAGGATCTGTTCAAAAAAAGATTCATGCTCATAAGTGCTAAAAAGCTCTTCGCGTTTGCGCTCTTGGCTCCCAACTTCGTGCGAAAAGAAGATCTTGAGTCTGTAGTTTTGTGCGAGTGCCTGGAGTGTCTCTTTAAAAGAGCTCACAATGTAAAGAGAGATGTTGAGGCTTTGTAGCTCTTTTTGAAGCTCAAGAAGCGCACCTAGGGTTGTGGCTCTTCTTTGTGGTGAAAATTTTGGATGCCCTAAAAAACTCCCCTCGAGTATCTCTAGACTGTAGAGTCCAATGAGAGTTGCATTTGTGGCATTAGTGGCGTTTAGATGATGATGGGAGGCTCTTTGGAGTGCAAGATTGTCATCCGTTCGCAGGTTGTTTGCAAAGATGACGATGCTCAGTGGTGTTTTGGTGTCCATTTTTTCTCTCTTTTTAAAAACTATTGTAGGGAGATGAGCCGACTTTTAGTAGAGAAAATTTGTCATTTTGCTTTTAAGTAACATAGAGATACCAAAAAACGCAATAAGAAGTGAAGAGAGGATGGCAAGTATAAAGGAGAGCTTTGTAGAGATGAGTGTTCGGCGCGAGTAGATAAAGAGTGGCATCAGCACAATCCACAATCCAATGGCGCAGAGCATCCCAAAGAGTGTGGCAAAGAGTGAGTTTGTAGCTAAGGAGTAGCTGCTCATGCTGAGCCAAAAGAGCATTGTGTAAGGGTTGAGAAGTGTGAGGAGATACCCTTTGATGAGGTAAAAAATGACTCGTCGCTCTTTTATATACTGCGTTTTTTCTATGGTGTTGTTACGAGAGGCGAAGATTTTGTAGGCGATAAAGAGTAAAAAAGAGCCTCCAAAGATTAAGAGCATCTCAAAGAGAGGAGTTCCTTCAAGCAGATGTGATGCACCAAAGAGAATCAATGCAAGATAACTCACATCTGCACTCATAGCACCAACTCCTATAAAGAGAGCATTTTTGTAGCTTTTGAGTGCTTCGTTCATGATAAGAAGATTGATAGGTCCAAGTGGAATGGCGGCTCCAAAACCAATGAAGAGACCCTCAAAAAAAGTGCTTAAAAATCCCATCGCTCATCCCTCTGTAGAGTTGTGATGGTATTATAGTAAAGAAGTGCAGAGTTAGATATAATTGCACAATTTTTTCAAAGGAAATGCTTAATGAAATACTTCTACTCTTCGTTTGCAATTATGCTCATAGGGCTTGTTGCTGCGTTTTATCTTGGAGGCATCGCCGCCATTTACATCACTTTTTTACTTATTATTTTAGAGATATCACTCTCATTTGACAACGCGGTGGTCAATGCCAAAGTGCTTGAAACCATGGATCCGATTTGGCAAAAACGCTTCATACTTTTTGGTATTCCCATAGCTGTTTTTGGTATGCGTCTTGTGTTTCCGCTTGCCATCGTCTCTGTGGTGACTGGCATGGGAATGATGGAGACACTTCATGTGGCGATGGATCAGCCAGCAGAGTATGAGAAGGTACTCAAAGCGACAGAGTCGACAATATTTGCTTTTGGTGGTGCGTTTTTACTGATGGTCTTTTTGGACTTTTTCTTTGAAGAGCGAGATGTGAAGTGGCTGCGTTTTGTGGAGGGTTCTTCTGTGATGAGAAGCGCTTCGGGTGTGGATAATATCGAGCTTATTGTTGCTATTTTAGCTGGGATTGTACTTGGTCACGTGACGCAAGATTTTGGCGTGGTGCTTGCATTTATGTATGGCGTTTTGCTTCACTCGCTTCTTGGAATGCTTGACCATTTTCTCTCAAGTGACACTATGAAGAGCGGTATCGCGGGTTTTATCTACCTTGAAGTGCTTGACGCGAGTTTTAGTTTTGATGGCGTTATTGGGGCATTTGCGCTTACGAGTAACATCTTTATTATTATGATAGGTCTTGGTGTGGGTGCGATGTTTGTGAGAAGCATGACTATCTTCTTTGTGGAGCACAAAACACTTTCTCACTTTCGCTACCTTGAACATGGTGCACACTATGCCATTGGTGTTTTAGCACTCATCATGCTTGTAAAAATAAACGTTCACGTCAGTGAAATGCTCACGGGAACCATAGGAATAGGGCTTATTTTAGTGGCGTTTTTACACTCTGTTTGGGAAAATAAAAAGAATTTTGTCAAATAATAAAGTATAATAAATTTTTTACATAAAAGCATAATAATTTTAGGAACGAAAAATGAAACAAAATGAGTCAAATTTAGAAGTATTACAGCTTGCAGAACTTCAAAACATCTGTAATGAGATTTTAGCAATTCAAACGCCAAAACACTCAGATAAAAGACTGCTCGCACTGCTTAAAAAAGAGTACGAACTCTCAAAAGATGAAGTAAACGCAGTGGTGGCTCTTGTGGCTGGAAAACAGAAGATGCAAACAGCCTCAACAAAAGATCTCGCTGCACTTGAGAAAAAGTGCGAATCCTATGCACACATCTGTGGCATCAAAACAACTGCAAAAGATGGAATGCCGCTTGGATACGAGAAGATAAAAGCAAGAGCCGCCATCAAAAAAAGCGCAATCCTTAAAACCCTCAAATAACCCCATTTTTTATATATCTAAACGCCATGACTTATGGCGTTTGCCT
>CAZJRG010000018.1:0-20808 GCA_964548435.1 uncultured Sulfurimonas sp.
CTTTGATATTTCACTCAATGCAATGGCTTCTTCGCCATCTGCTGTTTGTATCTCTAAAGTCTCGCCTTTGATAGCAGTTAAGACTCCTTTAAACTT
The DNA here is from genome assembly GCA_964548435.1 of uncultured Sulfurimonas sp. GTDB lineage: Bacteria > Campylobacterota > Campylobacteria > Campylobacterales > Sulfurimonadaceae > Sulfurimonas. The sequence goes on from CAZJRG010000018.1 coordinate 97, forward strand.
TCTTTTATCGCGCAATAGCAAAGAGACATTCTCGCCAACGGACATTTTAAACTGCTCAGGCGTAACAATCTTTCTCTCAATACCAGCACTGCTTACCTCAAGCCTATACTCTCCAGCAACTGGAGGTGTAACATCTAAAAGTGGCGAGATAAGATGTGTTAAAGCAACACACTCATCTAAAGAGACACCCTTGCGTTTACCACCATCCATAAGTGACGATATAACACTAATACGATAGATGGTCTCATCATACTCATTCACAATGCTTGTATCATATAGCTCTAAATCTAGAGAAGCTACAAGAGACTTTATATCACTCTCAAGACTCATTTTTAGACTCCTTGGCTATTTTTTTAAACAGCTCTTCTATGTTTTGGCGTTTTGCAAGAGTATCGTCAAACTCAAAAGTAAATTTTGGACAGCGATACCACCCTTGATCTTTAAGACAGTATGTCTCAATGAGTGGTCTTGCTTTAGAGAGTAGCTTTAAGAACTCTCGCTGCTGCTCTGCTGAATAACTGTGAGGATTTATGTACACTTTAGCATCACTCTTGCCACGCGAGCACTTGATCTCTATAATGTCAAGTTCATGCAAACGTACATCATTCAGTGATCCAAGTGCTTGCGGTACAAGCTCCAAAAGAAGTGACTCGGTGCGTTTTAGCTTTATCTCTGCTTCAGTCATAAACTAGAGAGTTACCTTTTGCTCGACTTTTTTAAATGTCTCGAGTACATCTCCAGGACGCACATCATCATAACCATTGATAACAACACCACACTCGTATCCGTTAGTGACCTCTTCGACATCATCTTTGAAACGTTTGAGTGAAGTAAGAGCACCCTCGTAGTAGACGACTCCCTCACGGATGACGCGAACCATTCCGCCACGTACCAATTTACCATCGACGACCACACATCCAGCAACAAGACCTTTTGGTATCTTAAAGACCTCTCTGACTTCTGCTTGACCCGTATTTTGCTCGCTGAACTTCGGTGCCATCATACCTGTGAGCATATTTGTGATGTCATCTATGAGCTGATAGATGATAGAGTAAGTTCTAATCTCTACATTTTTCTGTTTCGCAAGTGCTCTAACAGAACCAGTTGGACGAACATTAAAACCTAAAAGTACACAGTTTTCTGAGTTATTAACAAGTTCAACATCATTTTCAGTGATACCACCGACTCCTGAAGAGATAATGTTAACTTTAACTTCGTCATTTCTAAGCACCGAAATAGAAGAGCGAATCGCTTCGAGTGTTCCGTGAACATCAGTTTTAAGAACCACTTTGAGAGACTTGAGGTTCCCCTCTGCGATCATCGTCGTCATATCTTCAAGTGTAGATTTTGTAGAGACAGAGAGCTCTTTGTGTCTGTCATACTCGTGGCGTTTTTGAGCAAACTCTTTTGCCTCTTTATCACTCTTCATCACCATCATAATCTCACCTGATGCAGGTACTTCATTGAGTCCTGTGATCACTGCTGTGTGTGATGGGAGTAGCTCTTTGAGTTGTTTGTTGTTCTCATCTATCATCGCTTTAACGCGACCATATGCAGCACCACAAACCACATAATCACCAATTTTAAGTGTACCGTTTTGGACTATGACAGTTGCAACAGGTCCACGACCTTTTTCAAGAGAAGACTCAATTACTGCTGCTTTTGCGAGTGCTTTTGTATTTGCTTTGAGATCTAGAATCTCGGCAGTTACAAGAATATTTTCTAAAAGCTCATCGATACCCATGCCAGATTTTGCAGAGATTGGAACGAACTCAATATCTCCACCCCAATCAATAGGTGAAATTCCATGTTCTGCCATTTGCCCTTTAACCATATCGGGCTGGGCACTCTCTTTATCCATTTTATTGAGCGCTACAATTATAGGTGCGCCTGACTCTTTAGCTAATTTAATTACTTCCAATGTTTGTGGCTTCACTCCATCATCAGCAGCTACAACGATAACTATAATATCTGTAATCTGTGTACCTTTTTGACGCATGTGTGAAAACGCAGCATGCCCTGGAGTATCTATAAATGTGATAGGCTTACCATGCTGTTCAATAGTGTATGCCCCGATGTGCTGCGTAATACCGCCAGCCTCAGTGGCTGTAACCTTTGCTTTGCGAATAGCATCGAGAAGTGATGTTTTACCGTGGTCAACATGCCCCATGATAGTAATGACAGGTGCTCTTTCTGTAGCATCTGGATCAGCTTCTATATCCTCTTCTTCGTGTGTGAACTCATCTTTTGGATCGATAATAGTTACTTCGACTTCAAACTCTTCTGAAAGAATTTCAATCTCATCTTTGCCCAAAAAGTCATTTTTCGTCATCATGACACCAAGATCAAAGAGCTTTTTGATAACTTCAGACATCGGGCGGTTTAGAGCCTCTGCAAACTCATAAACACGAATATCTTCTGGAATCTCCACATGAGTAATAACCTCATCACTTGCTTTCTCTTTAGTGTATTTTTTACGTACATCTTTACGTACTTTTCTTCCAGTTGAAGCTGTTTTTTTGTTTGCGTTTCTACCGACTGGTTTTGGTGCACGCGGTTTTTTAGGCTCATCATCCTCGTACGAGGCTCGCTCTGTCGCATTAAGATCAAGTAAAACTACCTGATCATCAAAGTCCATCGAGACCTCCGCTAAAGAGCCACCAAAAATATCTATTTTAACACCCTGCTCTTTTTTAGATGTAGGTGCTTGTTTTGTGGCTGCTTTTTTCTTTCTGGCGAGCTCTTCAAGTGCTTCTGCACTCATCTTACCGTACGATGATACCGATGCAGAGTGTTTTTGAGCTGTTTGTGGAGCATCAAACACAACAGCTTGTGACACCTGCTCCTCTTCAACTACTTTTTTCTTAACAATTTTGAGTCCCGATTTGCTTAAAGATGCTTTTGGATCTTGAGCAACAACTTTGAGTTGTGACTTTTGTGGCTCATCTTTTTGAGTTTCACTCTTTGGTGTTTCCACTTTTTGGGCTGTTGTGAGGGCTAGAGCATCCTCTGCGGAACTCTCTGCGGGCTCAACTTGAGTGACAGTCTCCTCTTTTGGAGTCTCTTGGTTAGCTTTTTTGACAATAGTGATCTCCGGCTTGCTTGGCTCAGCCTCTCCGCCGTTCATTATGAAATTTGCAATCTCTTCTGCTTGTTCCATACTCACTTTACTTTGTGCTGCTTTTACATCTACACCCATGTTCTTAGCTTTTTCTAAGACATCTTTAGAAGAAATCCCCAGCTCTTTTGCAATCTCGCTAACGCTAACTTTATCTGTCATCAATGATGATCTCCTTTAGTTTGTTCATAAGTTGTTCTTTTTTGTTACTTCTACATTGGCGCATAAGCGCCTTTGAGCTCATCTTCTCATCAAGAAAGCACTCTTTACAAAGATAAAAACTTCTACCTCTGCCCAAGAACATACTCAACTCTGCATCGACACAAACAAGTCTTAAAAGATCTCCTTGAAAATCTTTTGTACGACAAGCTATACACATTCTCGTTGGTCGATGAAAATTTTTTGGCATTATATCTAAAACTTGCTTTATTTAATAGAAGCTAGCGCTCTATTATAAGCCCTTCATTATCGAAGTTAAGCACTTTTACAATGAATTCTGGGAATTTTTGTTGTAGCTTATTGGCGATCATTGCAGAATCATCATCATACACCAACGAGAAAAAAGTTGAACCACTTCCTGAGAGTGTACTCATAAGTGCACCGCTCTCATATGCAGCTTTTTGTACAGCAAAGAGTTCTGGAAGTGTTTTCATTCTCGCTTTTTGGTGAAATCTATCTTGAGTTGAGAGTTTTAACATCTCCCAATCTTCATTGAAAAACGCAGCTACTGTAACAGCAGTGTGAGAAAGATTGTAAACTGCATTCTCTTTTGAGTATGATTTAGGGAGTATAGTTCGTGACTTTGAAGTATTCATCTGCTTGTTTGGTATGACCACAACCGCTTTGAGATAGTCTGGAAGGTGTTTTCTTTGAGAAAATACTTTATTTTTTTCAACAGTTGCCGCGTTAAATCCACCCATAACTGCTGGTGTAATGTTATCTGGATGAGACTCGTAAACGAGTGCATGGTTTAAGATACGGCGTTTAGAAACCTTTATACCAGCGGCTTCATGTGCAGAAGCAATAGCAGAAACTATAACAGCCGATGAACTTCCAAGCCCTCGAGACATAGGAATTGAGTTATAAAACGTAAATTTAAAATTCTGCTTTTTAGTGGTCAAACGCGAATAGTGTTCATTAAAAATGCTAATAAAGAGATTGTTGCCTTTAAGACGTGGATTATTCTCTCCTTCACCTTTAATGCTCACACCAAAAAACTTAGAAGGGGCAAACTCAACTCTATTTCTCAAATCTACTGCGAGTCCCAAGGAGTCAAATCCAGGTCCAAGGTTGGCACTTGTTGCGGGTACACTTACTATCACGTATGTTTTTCCTATGATCCAACAGCACTTATCATATAAAGTGGTGCTGCGTTTGGGGTAAATTTTTCATATACAAGCTGCTGCGGAAGCCTAAAAGTAGACTCTGGCACACTTTGTAGCTTTTGTGTCTCTATTTGAGATGCGATTTTAACAAAACATAGCTTTCCAATCGCTTTGATTGGTGCATTGTCATTAAAACAAAAAGCATCTGCGCCGTAAAGAGGTATCTCTTTTAAAATACTCAAAGATTTCAAAAAGATGTATGCCACTTTTATAGCCATAAAACTCCCTGGTCCATTGGCATAATAGAGGGCTTTAATCTCATACTCCTCTAAGAGCTCTCGAAAAAGTAGCGGGAGGTATTCGGAGCTTTTTTCATGAGACTCTATGCTTCTAATCAGCCTAGCATCTTCATAAACGCCTACTAAAAGCGGTGAAGCCAAAGGTATGAGAAGGAGTTCAACCCTTTTAGGCATAAGCTTTTTCAAGCTCACGATTTTTTTCACCAACAAGCTCTATCACCTCATAGTTTTGAGGATCTTTTAAAAGCTCAAGTGTGAGTTTATGATTAAGATCATGACTACCAGCAAACGCTTCGTAGTTTCCTATAAAATTCATGCCAATAAGACTCATATCACCAATGGCATCAAGGATCTTATGTCGAACAAATTCATCATCAAAACGCAAGCCTTCAGGGTTTAAAATCTTTTTTTCGTCCAAAACTATGGCGTTTTCCAAAGAACCCCCAAGAGCAAGCCCTTTGGAGCGCAGGTACTGCACTTCATGCAAAAATCCAAAAGTTCTTGCTCTTGCTATCTCGTTTCTGTAAGACTCTTTAGTAAATCTGAGTACATACTCCTGTCTTTGTATGGAAGGGTGGGAAAATTTAATCGTAAAATCGTAGCAGAGATCAGCAGATGGAGAGAGTTTTACATATTTGTCACCCTCTTGAATTGTGATCTCTTTAGCTATTTTCATTATACGTTTTGGTACATCTTGAGCCAAGAGACCCGCCTCATCCAAAAGCATACAAAAGCTTGCACTACTTCCATCCATGACAGGCACTTCATCAGCATCAACGACTATGCGCAAATTATCAATGCCATATGCATAGACAGCAGAGAGAAGATGCTCAATTGTAGAGATGACATATCCATCTTTTCCGATAACAGTCGCCATTTTTGTATCAACAACGTTCGATGGAAGTAGCGGTATAGAGACATCAACATCACTTCTATAAAAAACGATGCCGCTATTAGACTCCAAAGGCTCGAGTCTTAGCTTTACGGCTGAGCCTTTATGTAGCCCGATTCCTACTAGCTCTACACTCTTTTTAATTGTTGTCTGATACATACTGACTCCTATTTTCTTTGCAAGGTCTCTTTGGCACTCTTAATTACATCACTCACATTAAGACGAATCCACTGTGAGTCCATCCACTCTTGCGGACGCACTTCGATCCCTTGTACCAGTATACCAAAATGGAGGTGATCCCCCATAGCATATCCGCTTGTTCCTGTGTTGGCGATAGTCTGTCCCTTTGTTACCATATCGCCTGTTGAGACCGCTATGCTTGAGCAGTGTCCATATATAGTGTAGAGTCCAAGCCCGTGATAGAGCATAGGCATATTTCCATACAGTCCATTATAATCACTAAAGACCACTTCTCCACCGTTTTGTGGTTTGATTGGTGCCATAGCATTACTCGCTAAATCAAGTCCCATATGGTAGGATTCACTTACATAGTTTTCACCATAAAAGTATTTACGATGATCTCCAAAATGAGCGACAACCTGTCCGTTTCTTAGTGGATACATCTTATCAATCTTAAAATCATTGACGACCTCATCTCTTACCTGCGAAGAGAGTTCATAGATCAGTTTTTCATTTTTATAACGCACCTTTTCATTGATGATTTTAAACTGTTCAAGTGGAACATCGACGCCTTGAGTCTCTTCAAACTCCTCAGCCAAATCAGCAATTTTTCCTTGTAAAAAAGAGTCACTGATTGTTATGTTAGAGACTTTGTAAGGTTTGTCTATAAGATAGAGTGGCACATGTGCTTTTGCTATATTGCCTGCTTTATCTGTTGCAACCACAGTCGCTTTAAAACTCTCATCTATGATAGGCCATGCTATAAGAGAGATATAGTAACCATTTTGCATAAATGTTTGTGGTTTAAACTTTTTACCACTGTTTCCCTCAATGTAGAGCTCATTAAGGTTGGCATCATCTGCTCTAAAAATGACAAGAGCACACCCCCCTTTTGAGATACTGTATGAGTTGCTCACTACACTGAGCTGGGGTCTCTTTTTGTCTATTACGAGCTCTAACTCTTTGACAGAGCTATTTCCGCGAAAGAAGTTCCACTTACTGATGTCTTTAGCTTGAATAACAATACGAACTGATTTCTCTTTGAGAGCATGAAGGGTTCTTGGCGGTTGCAACTCTAACGCTATCTGCGTTTGTGGTGCTAAAAGTTGTTCATACTGAAGCTCTTTTGTTCCCTCTGGTGTTACAAGTGAAACTCTATAAGCGATAACGCCACTATCATCATTTATCTTTATATTGAGTGGTTTTTTTAGATTCCAATACCCATCTAAATCGACACTAATCTCTGGTTCATTTTTTTCAAACATAGAAGAAAACGACACAAATGCAGCGGCTGCAACTAAAACTACAAACACCAAACCTGTGACAAACATAGACCCATTTGCACTACTTTTCAATCTCTACTCTCCTTAATAATTTTAATCACTCGCATCTCTTCATCTCTCTTATAGAGCACCACGCTTCGTGCATGGAGATAGTTTAAAAACTCCTCCATAATGACAAAGGCATCTTCTAAAACGCCACCCGTTGCATCTAACTCCTCATCACTTACAAAGAGTGCCACCTCTTGTGCACTCTTACACAGAGTAAAACTCTCATAAAGCTTTGCTTTGAGTCTCATGAAAGCGAGTGATTGACTTTTTGCGAGACACTTCTCTACTTCTTGATGCTTTGCACCTAAAGCTATTAACTCACTCGCACGAGCAAATAGCATGCCAGCCATAGGATTTTCGCCAAACTCTTTGTAGTAAACTTTAAGTGCACAATAGAGGCTTGTCGCCATTTTGGCATTTATCTTGATGGCGTTTGCCTCAAAGAAACGCAGATACTCCAAGGGCTCATCACCAACCTCTATTACAAGATCAGCACTCGTGCTTTTGTGATCTGTAATCTTCTCAAACCAAGGCAAAAAAGAGAGTTGCTTTGAAACAGGCTCCTTGAGATGTAAAGAGACCTTTTTGTGAAGTGTAAGCAGATAGCTATATAACGCAGTGGCGTTTGCTAAAGATCTGTTTTGTGCTAGCAAAAGAATGTGCTTGGAGTTTTCTATATTTTGTAGTTCCAAGCAGACTCCTTTTTAAAATCGAATTATATACTATTTTTTATTGATCTTATAGACATATGCAAGCACTTCAGCTACTGCTGCAAAGAGTGTCTCAGGGATCACCCCATCGACTTCAACTTCACTGTACAAACTTCTTGCCAGCGGAGGATTTTGTACTATATGCACACCATTTTCTCGAGCAATCTCTTTAATCTGTTGCGCAACAAAGTCCATCCCTTTTGCTACAACCACAGGCGCACTTGCTTTTTGTGTATCGTACTTTATGGCGACTGCATAGTGTGTAGGATTTGTTATGACGACATCTGCTTTTGGCACTTCAGCCATCATTCTTTTGCGAGCAGTTTGCATCTGAATTTGACGAATTTTTGCCTTTACAAGTGGATCCCCCTCCATATTTTTCATCTCATCTTTCACCTCTTGCTTTGACATTTTGAGACCATCAAAATACTGCTTTCGAACAATAATCAAATCAATAAGTGCAAAGATGAGTATGATAAATAGCATCACCGCAGCGATGACAAGCATCTTCTCCAAAAGCCAATCCATCTGATCTCCAAGCCCAAAGAGTGCCACTGTTGGAAGCTCTAAGATGTAGTAAAATAGAAATATAAAGCCTACACCAAGTGTGACGAAAGATTTGAGTGTTATCTTTATGGAGTCAAGAACTTTCTTGAGTGAAAAGAGATTTTTAATACCCTTGATAGGATCTATTTTTTTAAGATCTGGAACTATCGCCTTTGTGGTAAATAAAAAGCCAAACTGAAAAAGGGCTGCAAGAACCCCTGCAATGGCTACAGCTATAGAGAGTGGCATCACAATGAACAAAAACTCTCTGATGGTCACAAGGGTTATATCGAGCATCGACTCCTTATCTAAGCTCATTCCGATAAGAGAGAAGTAGTATTTGACCAAAAAAACAGTATGCTCTGCCATAAATGGAAAAAGCATTAAAACAGCTAAAATAGCTACAAAAAGTGTGACGACTCCAGAAGCGTCCTGAGACTTAGGCACATTGCCTTCACGACGTGCATCTTCTATCTTTTTGGAGGTGGGTTCTTCTGTCTTTTCCTGATCCTCAGCCATATATCAAAGAGTTCCTCTACTCCATTTTCATAGACAGATCTATCCAGTTCGCCTGATGAATAAGCGAACCGCTACTTATGGCATCTACACCCGTCTTTGCATAGGATTCGATGGTACTTAGCGAAATGTTACCACTTGCTTCTAGTAAAATATGAGGAAAATTTGCATCTCTAAACGCCACGACTTCTCGTACTTGATCTGGTGTCATATTGTCACACATCACAATGTCACATGCGGCTTGCATAGCTCTTGAAGCTGCATGCAATGTCTCGGCTTCTACCTCTATCTTTGCAGTAAACGGTATTTTTGTTCTGGCGTTTTGGATGTAGCTTGCAAGATCGTCTATGGTTTTTAGATGCGTATCTTTTATCATGAGAGCATCATCAAGACCCATACGATGATTTATCGCTCCACCCACACGCGTGGCATACTTCTCAAAGACACGAAGGAGTGGTCGCGTTTTACGGGTGTCAAGCAGCTTCACACCATAAGGAGCGATGATATCGACATACTTTCTTGTCAGTGTTGCGATTGAACTTGCATGCAAGAGCATATCCAAAAGTGTACGCTCAGTTCGCAAGAGTGTATGAGAGTCTGCGTTTATGTTCAAAAGTCTCTCTCCCTGAACAAAACGTTCGCCGTCGCGTTTGAGCCAAAGTATCTCTAAGCCTTCAAGCGCGGCTAAAGTATCAATATATTTCTCTCCCGCCAAAACGCCATCACTCTTGGCAACAATATATGCACTCGCCTCTTTTGCAGGCTCTACAAGCGCAAAAAGATCCCCACGTCCCACATCCTCAGCCAATGCCTCTTTTACAAACTTGACTATCATAGCGCTAACATTCTCTCAAGCGCTATCTTCGCCCAGTGCTGCGTTTTCTCATCTACAAATATCTCATTGATAGGTTCACCATCATCTATGGCTTTAAGAGTCATGTAAAGATCTTCCAAAGTGGTCTCATTCATAGTGGGGCACTCTGGTTTTGTGGAGCTAAGAACATAGGTGTTTTTTGGGCGCAGACGATTTACCATGTTAAACTCGGTTCCAACGGCCACTTTTTGATCCTCTGGAAGCTCTGTGATGTACTTAATGAGCTGCGAAGTCGAGCCCACGAAGTCACTCGCGTCGCAAATAGCTGGATCGCACTCAGGGTGTGTGGCAATGAGAATTCCAGGATATTTTTTTCTGTAAAACGCGATGTCATCCACACTAAAGAGCTGATGCACCGAACAAAATCCATCATAACAGAGTATGTCACACTCAAGTGGATTGCCCTCTTGCCCGATCACCATAGACTTCAGCCCCATCTGATTAGCGATATTTTGTCCTAAACATCTATCTGGAACAAAGAGTATTTTTTTACCCTCTTTTAACGCAGTGGTGATGATTTTTTTCGCATTTGAGCTGGTGCAAACCATACCACCCATCTCTCCCACTTTTGCTTTAACGTCCGCGTTTGAGTTTATGTAAGTTATTGGGAGTATCTGCTCATTTGGTATGCCTGCGGCGTTTAAAAACTTCACGGCATCGTCAAAGTAAAGCGAATCAATCATACGAGCCATCGCGCAACAGGCTATTTTTGGCATTACCACACGCTTATGCGGGGAGAGGACCTTAACACTCTGACCCATGAAACCAACACCGCAGAAGAGAACAAACTCTGCATCATCAGCCTGTGTGCGCATGGCAAGTTCAAGCGAATCACCAGTGATGTCCGCCATCTCAAAAACCTCGTCACGCTGATAAAAGTGCGCAACAACCGTTACATCGAGCTTCTTTTTCAGCTCTTGGATTTTCTCTTTTAATTCTTCGTTTGTAAATTTCAAAATATATCCTGCCCTTTTGTAAGTGGCCGCAATTATATCAAAAAATTTTATTTGGCTATAACTATAAAAAGTGTAGAATTTTGTTCTTAAAATTACCACTAAGGATGGTCATGGAGTTTTTATTTAATACCAATGTACAGTTTTTCATCGCAGCATATCTCATAGGCGGGATTCCATTTGGCCTTTTACTTGCAAAAAAATTTGCTGGAGTCGACATAAAATCAAGCGGCAGTGGAAGCATCGGGGCTACAAATGTCCTGCGCGTGGTCAAAGAGAGCAACCCCGCGTTAGCAAAAAAACTCGGTATTGCTACACTTGTTCTTGATGCACTTAAGGGAGTTTTAGTCGTCGTAGCCGCATATTTTGCAGGAGTGAGTGAGGCAACACTCTGGGGCATCTCAGTTTTAGCTGTTATTGGTCACTGTTTCTCGCCATATCTCAACTTCGAGGGCGGCAAAGGTATCGCCACTGGAATGGGTGTCATGATGTTTATGCTCCCATATGAGACACTCATTGCGTTAGCGGTTTGGGGGGTGATGGCAAAAACGCTGCGCATCTCCTCTATCTCTTCACTTACGGGTGTTTTGGCACTTTTAGTCTCAAGCTTTATTATCCATCCAGAGATGGCACATGCTCCCGTTGCGTTTATAGTTTTTATTCTCTTTTACAAACACATTCCAAACATCATTCGTCTTCTCAAGGGTGAAGAGAAGCGCGTAGTCTGATGCACATTCACATCGAAGATCTCACCTTTGATGCCATCATTGGAATTTTGGATTTTGAACGCACCCAGCCACAACAACTCATTCTCAATATCTTGATTGATTATGATTTTAATGGAGTCTTTATCAACTATGCAGAGGTGAGCCTCTATACCAAACGCCATATTCAAGAGAGCAAATTTTTTCTCCTTGAAGAGGCGCTACTCTCTTTGAGCAAACATCTCAAAGAGGAGTTTTCTTCTATGCAAAAACTCCATATAAAAATTACAAAACCATCCATACTGCCAGATTGCAAAGTAAGTCTGAGTGACACTTATGAGTTTAAATCTTAATATAAACTTCACATTTCTTTAAAGAAAATTGAAAAAAACTTTAAAGAAAACTAAAATTATGATATGATTCCGCCAAAATAATTCAGAGTAGGAATCAAATTAATGCGCATTCTCATTATAGAAGATGAAGTAACCCTAAACAAAATGCTCGCTGAGGGACTCAAAGAGTTTGGCTATCAAAGCGATGTTGTTGAAACACTCAAAGATGGCGAGTACTATCTTGACATTCGTAACTACGACCTAGTGCTTATGGACTGGATGCTCCCTGATGGAAACTCAGTAGACATCATTGGTGACATCAAATCAAAAACACCAAAAACTGTTGTAGTTGTGCTCTCAGCACGTGATGATAATGAAAGCGAAGTAGAAGCACTTCGTAGCGGTGCTGATGACTATATTAGAAAACCATTTGATTTTGATGTACTCGTAGCTAGAATCGAAGCGAGACTACGTTTTGGTGGCAGCAACATTATAGAGATCGAAGATCTTACTATTAACCCAGAAGAGGAAAAAATTACCTATAAAGAGCAAGAGATCGAGCTCAAAGGAAAACCTTTTGAAGTGCTTACTCACCTTGCCCGTCACCGTGATCAGATCGTCTCAAAAGAGCAGCTTCTTGACGCTATTTGGGAAGAGCCTGAGCTTGTCACACCAAATGTTATAGAGGTAGCGATCAACCAAATCCGTCAAAAAATGGATAAACCACTTAACATTACCACTATTGAGACTGTACGTCGCCGTGGTTATAGATTTTGTTTTCCAAAAGAAGCAAACTAAAAAGCTCCAATCCTCCTAAAACTCTAAAGAAGTGAGTCAACCTCACCTCTTTAGATCTCCTCTAACACTATTTTTAAAATGAGTAAGTTATAATCATCCCATCCAATCCAAAGGGAAAATGATGTTCTCAAAAAAAAGTATCCGTAAAAATTTTCTCATTCAACTCATATTCTCTTCAGCGATTTTGATTGTTTTATTCTCCTCATTGCTCTATTTTTACATCGCAAAATCTGTCTATGATGAGAAGAGAGAGGAGCTAGAACTGCATGCAAAAAATATCATCGAGAACAAGTTTGTTTACAATCTTGACGAAACAGTCACAGAGAGCTTTTTTTCACTGAGTGTGGAGATCATTACCCTGAAAAACCCAAACGCAGAGCAAAATGTGTATGAAAACGAGATAGATGGGAAGCACTATATGACACTTGTGTTTCCCTTTGATAGCAGCACAAAAAGTTATCTCAGACTTACAAAAGAGATCACGCCTACAATCAAGCTACTAGGAAAAATTCTCAACTACATTTTCATCATCAATATTGTGGGCTTTTTTCTTGTGATACTCTATGCGATTGCTCTTTCAAAAATGCTCGTCGCACCCATCAAAACACTCAGTGCCAGACTTGCAAATATGAATGAACACCTTATGAAACCTATTCAAACAGACACCCTTCCAAAAGAGTTTGAACCGCTTGGAATCACCATCAATCACCTTATTTCAAGGATTCAAAACTTTGTGAAGTATCAAAAAGAGCTCTTCATCGGAACTGCGCATGAACTTAAGACGCCACTTGCTGTCATCAAGCTCAAAAACCAAGTCACTCTCATTAAAACACGTCCTGCCGAGGAGTACATAGATGCACTTAAAGTCACCAACAAAACAATCGATGAGATGAACATCATTGTCTCCAACATCTTAAACATAGGTCGCCAAGAGGGAGCGCAACTCGACAAACCTGAAGAGGTAGATATCATCGCCATACTCAAACAAAAAGCAAATGATTTTAAGCTTCTTGCAGAAAATGAAGGTAAAGAGCTTGTAATGCATTTCGAGCCAAATGGTTTTATGGCGACACTTCAGGTGACACTACTCAATCAAATCATTCAAAACTTTTTACAAAATGCGCTTAAATTTACTCCTCCAAATAAAAAAGTGATCCTCAGAAGCTCACAAGATGATGTAGGGTTACTCATAGAGGTGGTTGATGAAGGGTGTGGCATTGATGAGAGCATGGATCTTTTTGCACCTTTTAAACGCCAAGGCAACAAGTCGGGTGTAGGGCTTGGACTATTTTTAGCAAAGAGTGCTGCTGATGCACTTGGAGCGAAGATAAAAATCACCAATAGAAGTGATGGAATTGAGGGAGCTGTTGCCTCTTTGCAACTTAACTCTAAACTCTCTTGTATATTACCAATGAGAAAGTAAGACTACCCAAAAGTTTCAAATTTAATAAAGCTTAGTTTCGCTATAAATCGTGGACTTAAAAAACAGAACAATATAAGGTTTTTAAATATGGCATTGATAATAAATGATGAGTGTATAGCATGCGATGCATGCCGTGAAGAGTGTCCAACTATCGCTATTGAAGAGGGTGATCCGATATACTTCATAGATCCAGATCGCTGTACAGAGTGTGTCGGTGTTTATGATGAACCTGCGTGTATTTCTGTATGCCCAGTTGATTGTATTGTGCCAGACAAAGACAATATAGAGTCGATTGCTGAGCTTCAGTTTAAGGCTAAACAGCTCGAGATGGAAGAGTAATCGTTTGGCAAAACGTGTCTCTGTCATAGATATCGGTTCTAACTCCGTTAGAATGGTTATCTTTGAGAAGACCTCCCGCTTTGCATTTCATCTTCTTCATGAAGAGAAGAGCAAAGTTAGAATCTCCGAAAATGCTTACAAACACGAAGGAGCCCTACAAGAGCTCCCGATGCAAAGAACCTTCGATGCACTAAGTGATTTTTTACAAATAAGCAACTCTTTTAAAGCCAGAAAGATTTTCTGTGTAGCCACTTCAGCCCTCCGCGATGCACCCAATAAATCACTTTTTATTCAAAGAGTCAAAGAGAAACTTGGACTACAAATCAAGATAATCAGTGGTGAGAAAGAGGCTTATTTCGGTGCAATAGCATGCGCAAATCTACTTCCGCAACAGCACAAATCTCTAAGTATAGATATTGGTGGAGGCTCGACTGAGTTTGCCTACATTGATGGCAACAGTGTCTCACATACACTCTCTCTCAAACTAGGAACAGTGCGTTTAAAAGAGCTCTTTTTCGACACAAATGATTTAAATGGAGCAAAAGCCTACATAGACAAAGAGTTAGAAGCACTTCCTAATTTTGAAATCGAAAAGCTTATCGGTATTGGTGGAACTTTCCGTGCCATTTCAAGTGCCATTATGGAGCAGAGTAGCTATCCTCTCAACAAACTCCATGGGTATGAATACTCAGTCGATCTCTTTAAAAACTTCATAAACGCCGTCTTAGATGCCGATGAGAGAGAGCTTATAAAACTTGGTATCAAAAGCAACCGATTTGATGTCATCAAGCCTGGAACACTCATACTCAAACGACTTCTCAAAAAACTGCAGTTCACCAGAGTCATCACAAGTGGTGTTGGTGTACGAGAGGGGGTCTACCTCAGTGACTTACTCAGAAATGCAAAAGACAAATTTCCACACAACTACAACACGTCTATCGCGTACATCATCGATTCTCATATTCCAGAGACTCACTATGCAAATCAGCTTAGCTCACTTGCCAAAAGACTCTTTGATCTACTTGGGGATCATTTTGCTCTTCAAACGCAGTATCGTCGAGAGTTGGCTCTTGCAGCGAAACTCTACCCAAGTGGCAGCAATGTCCACTTCTACTCTAAAAATAAACATGCATACTATCTCATACAGACAACATTAGAGTATGGCTTTAGGCATGAGGAGATAACACTTATAGCTACACTTGCGAAGTATGCAAAGAGCAAGCTCCCCGCATCATCGCACTTAGAAAAATATGCAGAGCTTCTTCCAAGTGCTGCAGTTACCAATGCACTGAGCTATATCTTCTCGCTTGCAATAGCACTCCTAAGCCACAGACCAAGAAACATAGACTTTGAGCTCTCTTACAACGAGGGAGTGCTAGAGATCAGCTCTGAAAAAACTCTCTACATAGCACAAGAATCCGCCCTGCGACTTGAGTGTCCAGAGCCGTTTTTACAACTTGTGTTTAAATAAAATCATTTAAATAAAATAAAAAGAGAGCAGATTTTAAAATCTCTGCCCCATAGTAAACTCAAACGCAGCCGTTCTATCACCCACTTGTTGATTGAGAGGATTTGCGAACATAAGTTGGATCGGTCCAACTGGGGAGAACCACTCTAGCCCAAGTCCATAGCCACCTCGCGAGATCTCATTTAAAGACTTATCTCCAATAAAACCCCAGTCCACAAAACTGACTAAACGCATCTTTGCTTTAGGAACGAGTGGAAAACTCAGCTCAACTGAGTTCGAGAAGGTCATCTTTCCACCAGCCTTAGCATTACGACCACTCGCATAGACAAATCGCTCTCCCGTGACGGGATCGATGTAGTCAGGTGCCAAAGAAAACGCTTCATAACCGCGCACACTTCCTATACCTCCCATATAAAACTTCTCGGCGATAGGAATATTTCCATTGTCTACGACATTGTAAAAGCGTGCTTTGTAGCGAAATATAGTATCAAAACCGACCCACTCCTCAAGTCCATAATATTTGTTGTAGTTGGTACGTGATTTTAGATAGTTTGCATCTGCTCCCACCCCTGTTTTCTCAAAACTTTGTGAGAGTATAAAACCTTTACGAGGAAGATAGAAGTCATCTGTATTATCCCAACTTACACTCACAGTAACACCACTTTTTGTAAAATTCTGGAAGAAAAGACTATTGTTAGCAAGGGTGCTGAGCTCACTAAAGTCATAAGAGTTTGCGGAGTATCCGTACCCCAAGTATCCGCTCACATAGCGAGAAAATCTATGTCCAACACCCACTGAGGCTCCATCGGAATTTACCGAATAGTCAAAGTAGTCATACGCAGAGTGAAAGAGTGAAAGATTTCCAGAGAAATCGCTATCATTTAAACGCGGGTTAGAGATGTTAAAGGAGTAGTTTTCTGTTCTCTCAGATCTCTCAAGTCGAACTCCCACATTGATTCCCGAACCAAAAACATTTCTATCATTGACAGCCACACTAAGAAGAATCCCTCCAAAAGAGCCATAGCCACCACCAAGCTGGATGTTACCAGTCGGTGCCTCTTTTACCTTCACAACAAGATCCATTGTCTGATTGTCAACACGTTTTTCCTCTATGGTGTTGCCATCAAAAAAACCTAAACGTCCCAAAGCATTACGCGAATCACTTAAGTCTGTGAGCGAATACATATCACCAGGTCCAAGATAGATCTCACGACGTATAATACGATCGAGTGTTCGAGAGTTTCCAGATATGAGAACATTTCTGATTTTGACTTTATCTCCTGGAGTCACTTTAAAAACTACCTCAACTGTGTGATCTTTTTTGTTTTTTTTGAGATCTGGCACAACCTGCACATACGCATAACTCAAATCGGCTATAAGTGTTTTGATCTTTTCAGCATCTTCTCGAAATGTTTTGATGTTAAAAGTTTCATTCACATCAAGTGAAATTTTTTCATAGATTTTTTCATCTTCGATAACTTTTTTTGCCTGATACACAGTGATTTTGCTGATAGTGTAAGGCTCACCCTCTTCTACTTGATAACTCATATCTGCTGCATAATTGTCAAAGTTTACACGCACAAAAGGCTCATCTACCTTCGCATCTAAATAACCAAACTGCATGTAGTAATCACGAATACGCAGATTGTCATACTCAAGATCTTTAAGAGACATTTTTCCATCATTTCGTCCCCAAAACCACCCCATAAACTCATGCTCTTTGTTGGCTATCACTTCGTCAAAGTCATCACTTTCAATGCCATAAACGCCACTATAGTCAAGATTGTTAATAATAATCTCTTCACCCTCATTTACAACAAAGGTGACCTTAACACTCCCATTTTCAAGATACTCTTTCTCTATCTCTACAACAGTGTCAATCTTGCCATCTTGCTCTATAGCTTCTATGATTCGTTTTTTTGCCGCTTCAAGCTTCTTTTCATCATAAAGTGTCCCTTTTTTGATCTGAATGACATCGTTATGAACATCATCATCGCTCTCTTTCCAACCCTTGAGCTCAACTTTAGATATAACTGCTTTTTCTTTAAAGTAAAAGGTGAGTATACCCGCTTCAAATTCCACCCAAACATCATTAAAGTAGCCTTGATCGAAATACTTTTTAATCGCTGCGTTTACCTTTTTCTCATCGAGCTCATCTCCAACATCAAAAGGGAGCATTCTAAGGGCGACAGACTCTGAGATCTGTACCATTCCATCGTATTTTATTTCTGTGATTTTATCTGCATGTAAAGATGAAAAAATGAGAAATAGCAGGAGAAGTAAAAGTCGTTTCATAAAGATTCCAATAGTAAAAAAATAGAAAAGATTCTATCCACTAGGAGGTTAAATCTGGGTAAATTGAGTATAATTTCGCAAATAAAAGAGAGATAAATAGATGAATATAGCGATAATCGGGCTTGGGCTCATGGGTGGCTCTTTAGCGCTCACTCTTCAAAAACAAAACTTTGTAAGCTCCGTCGTGGGACTCGACCACAACAAAGAGCATGAGAAAATCGCTCTTGAACTCTCTTTAGTTGAGAAAATCATCCCTTTTGAAGATCTCAAAATGTACGATGTGATCTTTTTGGCCATTCCCGTAGATGGTATCATCTCTGTTCTTCATCAACTCCCAAAGATTGCACCAGAGACGACTATCATTGACCTTGGAAGTACAAAATCCAAAATCGTAGCGACTATTCCTCAAAGTATTCGCCAAAACTTTGTAGCTGCACACCCTATGACAGGAACCGAAAACTTTGGACCAAATGCAGCCGTAGAGGGACTCTATGAAGATAAGGTAGTCGTTTTATGTAACCTTGAGGCAAGCGGAGCGCATCAGGTCGCTCAGGCAAAAAAGCTCTTTAGTGCGCTTCGTATGAAGATGACTTTCATGGATGCCGCCGAGCACGATCGCCATGCTGCGTTTATCTCCCACATGCCCCATGCCATCTCATATGCCATAGCCAACACTGTTATGCGTCAAGAGGACAAACATAGCATTCTTGCCCTTGCAGCTGGTGGGTACCGCTCGATGAGTAGACTTGCAAAGAGTTCGCCAAATATGTGGGAGGATATCTTTCGTCAAAACAGAGAAAACCTGCTCGAGGCGATTACACTCTTTGAAGCCGAACTCTCACAACTTAAAAACGCCATCATAGAAGAGAACTGGAAGCGTGTCCATCAAGAGATGTCAGATGGGAACAAACTTCACGATATACTAGACTAGTTTATGGCGTTTAAGTAGGCTTTGGAGCTCTTTTTTATCTATTTTTACTTTACTTTGCGTATAGAGATTTTGCTCTAGCCGATCAAGCATTGCTGCTACTTCAGGATCATCTCTAAATGCAAGAAGCTTCATAAAAAGCAGCTTCTCATCTTTTGGGATGAACTCTTTTTTTACTCTCCATCTGCCAGAGTGATAGTATGCCATCACTAAAACACCCATAACAAAACCCAAGAAGAGTGTCGCAACAGACCACCACAGAGTCTGACCCTCTCCATGCGTCTGCACTTCGCTCCTCTCTAAAGGCTCTTGTGTTTGGCTCGCCCTTTGAATCTGAACCCCTTGTGTCGCAGCGGGATCTTTATACACCTCAATATCTACACTCTGCGTTTGAATCTTACGCACCTTTTTTGTTTTGGTGTCAAAGTAGACAAGCTCAAACGCAGGTATGGTAAAATTTTCATCTGCTACAAATGCTAACTTTTGGGTAAATCTATCACCCACAATCACCCTATCTTCTTCAAATACACTTACACCGTTGATGAGAGGTTTGAAGCTTTGAATATCCTCTAAATTTCCCTCTCCACTCACACTAATAGTGGCGTTAAGTGCTTCATTGGCACCAATTTTACTCTTATCAAGCTCAAGAGAGATGACAAAGTCACCTATGAGTTTTGCTCCATTTGGGAGTGCTTTTGTATCAAAATGCACCTCGTTTGAGTAGTAACTCTTCCACTGCAACTCAGGAACCATAACACCCCAACTATTTCTGCTTTTAGAGCGTGAGGCTATTTTGAGTTGGGCTGGCTTAATGGTGAGATTGCCCTCTCTTTGCGGAGCAAGAGTATAGACTATAGTCGTGATGCTCGATGAGCCATTTTGCACCCTTGAAGGTTCTGTTTGTGACTTCAGCCAGAAACCTTCAAATTTTGGAGCGATAAACTGACTCTCCAAAACTTGAGCCTTAAAATCTTGTCTGAGTGTCAATGTAAGTAAAAAAGGCTCACCTACATAAAGCGTGCTCTTTGAAGGCTCAAGTGTAAGCTCAAAAGGTGCATTTCTCTCTTTTGAGGGCTCTTTGAGTTCAAGCTTGATGGCGTTAGAGAGCTCCTCCTTGCCATCGATACGTGTTGCTACTTCTGAAATGAGACAGGAGCTCTGAGGCATAAACTCATAAGAGAGTATGTAGCTTTTTTTTGTATGACCATTGATACTCTCAATACTTGTTTGTGAACTTTTTGCAATAATCTCATTACCACAGATATCATCCACTTTTGGTTTTTGTATATCTTTACCACTCATGGTAAGTTTGTAAGTAGCACTCTCACCTCTGTAGATAACATCAGGCTCCAAACTAGCATGAATCGCACCATGAAGAGAGAGTGACACCATCACCAACAAAACTATACCTCTACCAAGGTTTTTCATTATACTGCTCCTGCTTTGTGGTCTTCTCATCACTGAGTCTATAGAGAAAAATCTTTGCGTCCTCTTCTAGCACCCTCTCCCACTTGCGTATCTCTTGTGAAGTGATGCCTCCTTCGGGGGTGGCATTGTTTGATGCAGACTCTTTCATCTCTGGCACTGCAAAGCTCTCTTGTGCATGATTTTCTTGTGAACCCTGCGCTTGATTCTCTTGATTCTCTTGATTCTCTTGATTCTCTTGATTCTCTTGATTCTC
>CAZJRG010000018.1:20908-24285 GCA_964548435.1 uncultured Sulfurimonas sp.
TCTCTTGATTCTCTTGATTCTCTTGATTCTCTTGATTCTCTTGATTCTCTTGATTCTCTTGATTTTGTTCTTTATTTTCAGCTTTTTCTTGTTGCGCTTGCTGATTTTTATCTTCTTTATCTTCTTTATCTTCTTTATCTTCTTTATCTTTTTGCTCTCTGTTTTCTTTCTCTTCTTGCATCTTTTTAAGAGCCTCTTGCGCTGCTGCTAGATTTTCTCGAACCTCTTTATCTTCTTCTAGCCCAAGCGATGCTTCGTAACTTTTTATGGCACTTTCTAGACTCTCTTGAGTCCCCTCTTTTGCATAGCTGTTTCCTAAGTTCGCTTTGCGTTTTGCCTCAAGCTTTTTTTCGACAAATGCGGCATTTTTGTAGGCTTCTTGAGCCTCTTTATATCTTTTTGCTTTATAGAGCGCATTTGCAGCGTTGTAGAATGCAGCTGCGTTACCACTCTCATCTGCATACTCCTGGTAGAGTTTTGCACTCTCTTCATACCTGCCCTGTTCATACGCTTTTTTGGCTTTTTGCAGATCTACAAAGTCAAGCAAACCAGCATGCAAATCACTCTGTAGACTCAAAAATGAGAGGAGTAAAAATGCACTCGGCAAAGAGACATTTTGGCGTTTACTCATAGAAGATGTAGCAAAAAGCAGAAGCAAAAGTGCCCCACCAAGAGGAAAATAAAAGAGCGGAATATAGCGCTCTACACTTTTAGTGTTACGCTCTTTTTTCTCAAGTACCATCTCATTGTAGAGTGCTTTAATGTCATCATTTGCACTCATACTCTCGACAAAAACTCCACCTGTTTGTGTCGCAAGCTCACTCAAAGCGGGGTTGAGTTTTGTGATGATTATTTTCTCATTTTGCTTGATAAACTCGCCATTTTCGAGTTTAATAGGTGCGCCCTTATGCGAGGCGACACCAAGAGCATAGATGACGATGCCCTGCTCTTTTGCAAACGCGATCTCCTTAGAAAAGTCACTCTCATCACCACCATCACTCAAAATGAGCAGATACTTTTTGCTCTCTTTATCGCCCTGCTTTGCCATAACCTCTAAAAGCTTCATAATGTCAGTGCCCTTCTCGCTCATAGACTCTACAGAGAGTTTCTCAAGTAAAAACGCCACTGCGTTATGATCTGCACTTAAAGGCGAAACAAGATAGGAGTGACGAGCAAATGCAAGCACTCCAACACGATCTTCATGAGCAAGCCTTAAAAACTCCACTCCCTTTTGTTTTGCCGATACAAGACGGTTAGGGTAACGATCTTGCGCGAGCATGGAGTCAGAGATATCAAGTGCGATCATGATGTCAGCACTTTTACTCTTTATCTCTACTTTTGACTCAGGTATAACAGGAGCACTGAGTGCTATGACCATCAAAATAGACATAAATAAAAAGAGAATATTTCTGGCTTTGAGTGACAAAAAGTTTCCACTTACACGCAGTTTTGCAAGAACTTCTGGTGAAAAACAGTCTGCGTTTGACTCTTTTTGGGTAAGCAAAAATGCAAAAAGTATCAAAAGCGGAGGTAACATAAGATACAAAAACTCAGGGTGTAAAAATGTCATCATCCTACTCCTCTTTTATTTCTCAAGTAGACATAGAGCAGTAGCGATATAAGCGCGATAAAGAGGGGGTAAAAATAGTAGTAACGCAACTGTTTAAAACTCTCTCCTTGAAGCTCTGACTTCTCAAGTGCATCGATCTTGGCATAAACATCTGCCAACTCGCTTGCACTTGCCGCTCCAAACGCCACTCCACCCGTCTCGTAAGCGATGCGTTCTAAGAGTGCGCCATTATAATCTTCACTGCGTCCTATTCCTATGGGATAGACTTTCACCTGCTCTTTTTTTGCCATACCCAGAGCCACATCAAAAGGGATCTTATCAGCTCCCTGCGTTGAGTAACCATCGGTGAGCAAAATGGCAATTTTTGATTTTGCCTCGCTCATCTTTAGCAGATTGACCCCTTGCGCTAAAGAGGTGTGCAGTGCTGTGTATTTTCCCGCCATGCCAATCTGCAACTCTCCTAAAAGATGCGACAAAATTTCTCTATCGTAAGTGAGCGGCGAGGCTATAAAACTATAGCTTCCAAATACTACGAGTCCGAGATTGTCATCTTTGCGTTTGGCAACAAAATCTTGTACGATGAGCTTGACCACATCAAAACGCGTAAGCATAGGATTAAGCATATCAAAACCACGCTCACGCATAGACTCTGAAGCATCTAAAATAAGTGCTATCTCATGCCCCTCTTTTGGAGCGAGCTCGTAGGGTTCCTCTTTCACAGGCGACATCAGAGCCAAAATCATCATCAAAATTCCAAGCCACTTGAGTAAAAAAAGGAGTTTTGAAGAGACGATATTTTGTTTCATAAACGCAGCGGTATGAGGAAAATAGAGCAGAGGAAGTTTCATCTTGCACAGGGTTTGGCATGCTATAAAAAAGAAGATCAAAAAAAAGAGCTTTGGTAACTCAAAATAGAGACCACCAAACCAATCACTCATCTATCATACCCCTATAAAGCTCAATAAAATGGAGTGTCTCTTCACTAAACGCTGCGACCTCTTTTTTGTACTTGTAGGACTCAAGTGCATCAAAGAGCTCCTCGTAGGATTTTGTATGACGCGGTGTATCATCTTTAAAGGTAGCTCCATAAAGAGTAAGTGCATACGCTGCCTCTTTGGTGTTGGTAAGATCAAGATTTTTCAAAAGCTTTGCATCTGCTTTACGTTTACTGTAGCGTTTTTTGTTTTTAAACCAACGCAGCAGGAGATAAAGCCCAGCCATAATGAGTAAAACAAGCGCTACATTGAGCCCAATGAGATAATAAAGCGAATACTCCTCAATGGGTATATTTGCTTTTATATCATGAAGTGGAATATCATAACTCGTCTGCATCTATCTTCCTTCAAAGAGTCTACGCAGTCCTACTGCGACATTTGCATCGGTATAAATTTTCGTAAAACGAACCTGATCTCTTCGTAAAACGCCATAAAGCTCCCTGTCATGGCTACGTACACGAGCGGCATACTCTGCAACACTTTTGGCATTAAAGTCTCCCTCTAAGACCACTCCGCTCTCTGGATCTACCAAAGATCCAAAACCCATGACAGGGGGGTTTTCCTCCAAATGGTCTCGGACTATAACTGCCAAAACCTCATGCTTTTTTGGCTAAAAGCCTGAAGTCTGGAATCTCAAAAAAATCTCCCACCATCACAATGAGAGACCTGCGTTTGAGACGACTAAAAAGAGTGCGAGCGATAAGTCCAAGATCAAGCTTCTCTCCCAAAGCATTAAACTCTAAAAGACTCGCAACACTTTTGTGTACTTGCGAGAGTTTTTTACTTGGTTTGTGAAACGCCACCACTCTGTC
>CAZJRG010000019.1:0-22445 GCA_964548435.1 uncultured Sulfurimonas sp.
AAATGAAAAAACAGTTACTTACAATTTCGCTTGCGGCTTCGGTGGCACTCGCGGAGGTTTATAATCTTGGACAGGTAAACATAGCGGCTAAAAATGTAGAAAACGTTGATATGCTAAGCACTACCATCAAATCCGAGACAATCGAGAGAGACAACTCCATCATCGTCTCAGAAGCGCTTGACAACATAGCGGGACTCAACCAAGACATGCAAGGCGGACGCGGCGAGGGGACACTCTACATGAGAGGTTTTAACGCGCAAAGAATCGGTGTTTTTATAGACGGTATTCCTATTTATGTCCCTTATGATGGCAACTTTGACTATGCACGTTTCTTGACAAACGACATCGCGCAGATAGACGTCTCCAAAGGTCTTTCATCCGTCGCTTATGGCGGCAACACCATGGCGGGGGTGGTGAACATCGTCTCCAAAAAACCGACTAAAGTTTTAGAAGGAAATGTTAGAGGCATGCTTGTGCTCGATAGCGCCTTAAATCAAGCTCGCCACATAGAGAACATCAATGTTGGAACTATGCAAGATGGATGGTACGCACAGCTTGGGGCTTCATACTCCAAACAAGACCATTTTAGAATGAGCGGCGACTATGAAGCCACACCAACGCAGCCAGAGGGCGATCGTCTGCGTAGCGAGTCAGAAGACAAAAAAGTGAGTCTCAAAGCGGGATACGTCGCAGATGATGGAAGTGAAATAGCACTCAGCTACGCAAATCAACAGGGGCAAAAACAGCAGCCGCCTACCACTGATACGGCATATTCGCAAAATAAAAACTGGGATTGGCCATACTGGGACAAAGAGACGATCTCGCTTGCCGCACAGAAAAACTTTGATAGCAGCTACCTCAAAGCGCTTCTCTATCACGATACGTTTAAAAACTCTTTGTATTCCTATAAAGATGCCACATTTACCAGCTTTGCACCGCAGGGCTTTAGCTTTAAGAGTCGTTATGACGACTACAGCTATGGAAGCCGCTTAGAGTATGGCATAGAGAGTGGAGATAATCTCTTGAAGTTCTCTTTTAACTACAAAAAAGATGTGCATCGAGGGTATGACATCGGAAAATTTAATGGCATCGAGACCATGACTGAAAACTATGAAGACCAGACTTTTGCCTATGGCGTGGAGGACAACTTCCAGATCTCAAAAGATTTGGAGCTTATCGCAGGTGTGAGTTATGACATGCGCAAGGGTGACAAGATCTTTGACACCAATACGGCAAACCTTGATATGCTTTCACTCACTTCAGAGGATGCTCTCTCGCCGCAAGCGGCACTTCTTTACACCCTTGATGCCACCTCAAAGCTACGAGCGAGTATCTCTCAAAAGACTTATATGCCAAGCATGAAAGATAGATACTCAAGAAGATTGGGGACTGCAGTGCCAAATGTCGACCTTAAAAATGAACTCGCCACACATTATGAACTAGGATACAAAAAAATCCAAGCTGGACTCACAACGGGAGTAAATCTTTTTTATACAAACGTAAAAGACGCCATCCAGAGCGAGCCTTGGGATCAAAACACATCACTCATGCAAAATCAAAACATAGGAACCTTCGATCACTTAGGTGCGGAGCTAGAGCTTGAGTACGCATTTGAGAGTGCTCGTGTGGGAGGAAACTATACACGACTTCATATAAAAAATACAGAAGATAACGACAAAGAGATTGTGGATGTTCCAAAGCATCAGCTCTTCCTTTTTGTGCAAAAAGAACTACAAAAAGATCTTAGCGTTTACGCAAATATGAAGCATAGATCAGGCGCTTTAGAGAATAAGCTCGACAGAACTTACGCGACCAATCCAAACTTCACGACCTTTGATGTAAAACTCACTTATGACGCTACAAAAGAGCTTCGTGCCGAAGTGGGCATCAAAAACCTCACCGATGAGCTTGTGCGTTATGACTATGCATTTCCTATGGCGGGACGTGAGTATTTTGCGACATTGGATTATAGATTTTGATGCGTTTGTTTGCGAGCGTGGCGTTTTTGCTCTCTTTGACA
Organism: uncultured Sulfurimonas sp.; assembly: GCA_964548435.1. Lineage (GTDB taxonomy): Bacteria > Campylobacterota > Campylobacteria > Campylobacterales > Sulfurimonadaceae > Sulfurimonas. The sequence continues at coordinate 2,021 of CAZJRG010000019.1, forward strand.
CTAAACACCGCCGAAGCAAAAGAGACGGCGCTTCGAGCAGCCATCATCGGCGGTATGCAGATGAGTGGCATGTGGGAGCGAGTCGCAGCCGCGTTTGAGAAGAGACATGGCATCAAAGTAGAGATGGTGGTGAGTGGGAACAAAAAAGTGCTCGATGAGTATGTGCGAGAGCATCAAGTGGACTTCATCACCATGCACTCAAGCGACACCATCAGCAACCTCGCCGCTGATGGACTCTTTGAGCAGCTCACTCCTTGGGCGAGAAACTCCCAAATGATAGTAGGTGCAAAAGAAAATCCTGCCAAACTCACTTTAAAGATGAGCCTCAAAGAGGCGTTAAACGCCATAGAGAAGGGCGACTCTACTTTTGTCTTCTACCCTAGTACGGGGACACTCAGTGTCATTCACGCTCTTGAGGAGCGTTATGATTTTAAACCTAAGGTACACTATCTCAAAAGCAAACGCGGCTTCTTAAAAGAGGTACTCACCGAGCGTGGCTACACGCTCTTTGGTGTCATACCGTTTTTGATGCAAAAGCATAGCCATGCCAAGATAGAGGGGTTTTACATCGAAGATGCCGCTTTGCAGCGACCATTTTTAGCCGCCATCGCGCCAGCTTCGAAAATCTCTCAAGCAAGACATGAGGACGCGCAAAAACTGCTGCGTTTTTTAAGAAGCAAAGAGGCGCAAAAGATAGTTGCAGCATCGCGTTTAAAAGGCTTTGAGCACTATCCAATATTTTATCCAGTAACCATAGAGGAGTAGAGATGTTTTTAGAACCCCTAGATTTTGCAAAGATGTACAAAGAGCATAAAGAGAGAAGTGTCTTTAAAGGCAAAAGTAGCAGTGATTGGGATGCCAAGTCAAAGGAGCTTGCACCCACGATGCAAAACTCCACTTATGTAGAGGAGTTTCTCTCGCGCATGGAGATAAGCGGCGATGAGGTAGTGCTTGACATCGGTTGTGGACCAGGAACACTCGCCATTCCACTCGCCAAAAGAGTAAAGCAGGTCATCGCCATAGACTTCTCAAAAGATATGCTTGCCGAGCTAGAAGCTTTTGCCGCTCGCGAGGGCATGAGCAACATTACCACTTTTCATTTAGGCTGGGATGACGATTGGAGCGTTTTGCCAGAGGTGGACATCACTGTGGCGTCTCGCAGCATTGAGGTTAAAGATATAGCCGAGGCGCTAGAGAAGATGAACGCCAAGACAAAAAAAGCATGCTATGTCACCTACAAAGCGGGTGGGAGTTTTGTCGATCTGGAGATACTTGACTTCATCGGCAAAAAGATCATTACCAAGCCAGATTTTTGGTACATTCCACTGCTGCTCTACAAAGGTGGGCATCTCCCATATATCGACTACATCGCTTCGCAAAAAGGGAGCATCAAGAGCGTGAGCGAGGAGGAGTTTGTAAACTCGCTCATCTGGAGTCTTGGCGGACTGGATGAGCCGCAGAAAACAAAGGCAAGAGAGTATTTTCAAAAGTTCATACTGAGTGACAAACGCGGAGTGAAGAGTTTTACATGGGCATTTATAGCATGGAGTACGCAAAAAGAGAAGACGCTTGGGGTGAGGCTAGGTTTAAATTGCTAAACGCAGCATTAAATTACTTCAAAAAGTAATACTAATAGTATTTTTATTATAATACTAAAAAGGAGTAATTATGCATACAATAACGCTTAAAACGGATGATAATTTTTTTGAGATGCTCAGTGAGATGGTCTCTAGATTAGGGACAACCAAGAGCGAGCTTATTCGCAATGCGGTCTTGAACTACAAAGAGACACTTGAGCAAGAAGCGCTCAAGTCTCAGCTTCAAAAAGCATCACAAAAAGTAAGAGAACACTCAAGTCAAATGGTAAAAGAGTGGGATGAGACCCTTGTAGATGGACTTGAAAATGTTTAAACGCGGTGATATCTATCTGGCAAATCTCAACCCAAAAAAAGGCAATGAGGTGGGCAAACTTCGCCCAGTGCTCATCTACCAAAACGATATACTAAGTGAAGTCTCACACCCTACCACTACGGTGCTTCCCCTCTCCACACAGCTCATAAATGAGAGCTATCCACTGCGTTTTAGAGTGGAAAAAAGAGAAGCACTTGCATCTACAAGCGAGATTCTCTGTGACCAGATTCGCACCATCGACAATCAAAGAATCATCAAAGAAAAAATCGCTTCACTCACACCCCAAGAGCTTCAAGCTCTTGATAAGCAACTCAAAATTGTTCTAGGAATCGTCTGATTTTAGACTAAGGCAGGCTCGATCTCCTCTTTAAAAACCCTTAGCATCGCTTTGCTTTTTTCGTGACTCAGCGCGGCTGGTTTGAGGATAAGATGCAGATTTAGCAGGGTGTCTTTGAGTGCTTGCGTTTTGTTTATGCACTCCTCAAGCGAGCCGATGATACCTGCGTTTATGAAGTTTTGGGTATGAAAAAAGTCATAACGCTGCGCTAAGAGCTGCTCATAATTTTGCTGTGCAAACGGGGGCTGCTCTTTTTTGGCTTTTACCGCCTGCATGCACTTTATGAAGTGATCGGTGGCGATGAGGGCGTTTGTGTGTGCCTGCGTTTCATCTTCATCTACACTAAAAACCCGCATCACCACTGCTTCTGGGTAAACGCCGCTGATGGAGTGGTAAAGCTTGCTCGCACTCACACACTCCTCCAAACTCGCACCTTGAGAGAAGAGTAGCCCGTAGCCATGATGAGCTGCATACTCTATGGTCTCTTTGGTGCTAAAGGTGGCGATGAAAAAGGGAATGTTTTTTTGTAGCGGTTTTGGCATGAGATCTGGCTCGTTATTTAGGAGCTTCTCTATCTTTTGCACATTTGCAAACATCTCCTCTCGTAGTGCCTCTGCACTCTTGTCAAAGAGCTCCATGTCAAGGGTAAATCCACCCTTGGCAAAGCCCGCGTTTACTCGTCCATTGCTGAGTATGTCAAGCGTGGCTATCTCTTCAGCCAAACGCACGTTATGGTAAAAAGGTGCTAAAAACGCGGCACTCCCTATGCGAATACCCTTCGTCTTTGCCGCCAGATACGCCATAGCAAGGCTTGGCGAGGGGATGACGCTAAAGTCGTTGAAGTGATGTTCCGCAAACCACACTTCATCAAACCCCAGCTCCTCAGCCCAAACGCCAAGATCCATCTCGCCAAGCATGGCGTTTTGCTGATTGGCATGGAAGTTTTCATGCAGTAAAAAGATGCCTGTTTTCATGCTTTTTTCTCTTGCGTTTTGAAGGTGGGAATGCAGCGTTTATGTGAAGCATAGTCGATTATTTGCGACTCCACACCATAGATGTTTTGAATCATCTGTGCGTTTATCACTTCGTCTGGCGCTCCATCGGCGACGATGATTCCCTCGCTCATAACTACAACACGGCTCGATATTAGCAGTGCATGATCTGGGTAGTGTGTGGTTTTTAAGAAGGTGTAGCCCTCTTGTGCCAAAGAGGCGATGAGCTCTAGGAGACGTATCTGGTTGCCATAGTCTAGCCCATTTACAGGCTCATCCATAATGAAGAAGTTCACCTCTTGCGCAAGGGCACGAGCTAGAAGCACGAGCTGTTTTTGCCCACCGCTGAGCTGTCCAAAAGGACGATCACTAAGATGCTCTATGCCCACTCTCAAAAGGGCGTCTTTAGCGACTTGCTCATCGTGTTTACTCGGGATGGCGAAGATACCTAGCTTTGAGACTCGCCCCATGAGCACCATCTCCAAGACCGAGTAGTTAAATGGCACGTTGTGATACTGCGGAATGTAGGCGATGTGACTCGCTATCTCCTTGTGAGAGTAGCTTCTTAGATTTTTTCCATGGAGTTTTATGTCGCCTTTGCCCTCTAAAAGCTTTAAGATGAGGCGGATGAGCGTGCTCTTGCCACAGCCGTTTGGCCCAAGCAAAGAGAGCACTTCGCCTTTTTGCATAGAAAAATCTAGCCCTTTGAGCACCGCATTTTTTTTGTAAGAGAAGTGGAGGTTTTTTACCTCTATGAGTGGCGTTAGTTCCATGCAGCCCTCGCGTTTTTGAGTACGATGATGAAGATGGGAATGCCGATGAGCGAGGTGAGAATCCCGATGGGAATCTCAACACTCAGAGCCAAACGCGACACCGCATCGGCAGCGAGCAAAAATGCAGCTCCGACAATAGCTGAGAGTGGCAGAAGCAATCTATGCGATGGACCCACCGCCATACGAATGATGTGCGGAATGATGAGCCCCACCCAACCTATGATGCCCGCCATCACCACCGCAAGCGAACTAGCTAATGTAGCCAGAGTGATGGCGAGTATGCGGATCTTTTTGACATCTACACCCAAAGCCTTCGCCTCCTCATCACCAAGAGAGAGAATGTCGAAATACTTCGCCATCATCACCATGCCCAAAATACTCAGAGTCATAGGAATGCCTACTAAAATCACTTCATCAAACTGCGCCATGGAGAGCGAACCCATAAGCCAGTAGACGATGGCGGGAAGCGTGGAGTAGGGGTCGGCGACATACTTGATGATGGAGAGCAGAGACGTAAAGAGCGAACCGCTGATAACGCCACCTAAAACGAGCAGCACGGTTGAACGCGAAGAGCTTACCATGGAACCAATGAGCACCGCAAACGCCACCGCCACAAAACCAAACGCAAACGCCAGCAGCTGCACCACAAACCACTCTTCGCTCAAAAGCATCCCAAGCGCCGCGCCAAAAGAAGCCCCCGCTAAAACGCCAAGGATGCCAGGAGAGACCAGAGGATTGACAAACATTGCCTGAAACACCGCGCCACTCACGGCGAGCGAGGCACCTATGAGCATGGCGAGCAAAATGCGCGGTAGGCGTATCTCGGTGATGATGTTATGGATGAGCGGCGCATTTGCAAAACTCTCACCGCCAAAAAACTGCATATCTGCATACGCTACAAACTGCTGAATACTAATAGGGTACTGCCCCCACAGAAGGCAGAGAAGTGCCACGCAACTCAATAAAATGAGCGATAGCACGACAATCGTGCTGTTTTTTGAAAGGCACATCTCTCTTAGTACCTTAGATTTGCGCTAAAAAATATCATTCTAGGCGCACCTGTTTGGTAGGTGCTTGATGTTGTTAGCGAAGCGAGCGCATTGTCTGGGGTAGTGATCGTTGAGATGTAGTGCTCATCGGTGATGTTGTTGATAGTGGCGCGAAAGAGGGTGTTTTTTGAACCCATAAAGATCGTCGGTTTGTAAGAGAGATCAAAATCAACAACCGTGTATGCATCTATCTTTTGGGTGTTGGCAACATCGCCGTAACGGCTTGAGGTGTAACGTGCACTTGGAGTAAATGTCCATTTGTCAAGTGAGTAAGAGAGAGCACCCTTTGCCATCACTTCAGGAGCGTCTGGAAGCTGGTTGCCTTTGATGTCGCTTGTGCCACTTGCACTCGTTTGAAAATCTTGGCTAAAGGAGTAGCGGTTGTAGGAGAGCGAAGCCATAAACTCCAGCTCATCACTGAGCAGTCCGTAAGACGCCAGCTCGCTACCGTACCCAAACGCATCGCCGAGATTTGCAGGGTAGTTGGCGTTTATGGAGCTATCGTAGATGTTTGCTTGTTTGTTTTTTACAAATGAGACATAGAGACTCGGCTGGAGTGTTATGGCACCGATGGTGGTTTTGTGTCCAAAATCTATGTTGTCAGAGGTCTCAAGCTCGAGTGTATCCCAGAGCTGTTGGAGTGGTGTGGCAGTTCTAAGCGCTGGATTGCTTACATAGGTTGGGTAGAGGTTTACATCAAAGCCATAAGAGCGCGAGTAGTCAAGATAAAGAGAGTTTTTGTTGTCAAAATTGTATGCCCCATAAAGAGATGGGAGCCATGTGGTAAAGGTTTTAGACGTCACACTTGCTCTTGGGTCTGCTGCTGATGTTGCAATGGCGGTCTCATAGTCAAGTGACGTGGTGGCGTTTGAGTTGTAGCTTTTAATGGAGCCGAGTGTAAACTCTTGATACTGCGCTCCTGCTGCATAGACGAAGTCACCCACTTCACCGCTTAGCTCTGCAAATGGTGCTGAGATGGTGTGGTGCTCTACCTCTGCTAAAGAGGCATATTTTGCAAACTGCAAATCCCCTGAAGCATTGACACTGTATGCACGTCTGTCAGTTGGCGGTCCAGGAGGGAGCTGTTTGTGGATGGAGTAGCCCACTTTGGCGCTGAGTTCTTTGGAGAAGCTATGCGTGTAAGCCGTGAGCGCACCAAAAAGATCGTGATCCATCTGCCAGTTTATCACGCGGTTTTGTGCAGGATTGGCATTTGTGCTTGAGAAAAAAACCTCTCCTTTGTCTTGCTTGTAGTAGGGGTTGAACGAGATGGTGTCTCGTGACGTTGGCTTGTAGAGAATGTCGGCAAAGACGTTTGTCGTCTCAAACGCTTGCTTGTTCCAGTCATAAAAGTTTACGTCATTAGCGCTTGTAGGCTTGGATGTCGCAAAATCTTTTTCGTAGTTTGCTTTGAGGTTTTTGGTCTCATCGTAGGTGAGATAGCCATACTCGTGGTTGTTGTTTTGGTTGTGGATGGCATAGAGCTGGGCTTTAAACTTACTGCTTGGCTCGTAGATGATGCCCGTCATAAAGTTGACACGTTTGAGATCTCCTTCACCTTTGTACTTGTCGTTTGAGAGGATGGAGTAGGAGCCAAATGCGCTAAAGTCTCCTATCTTGCCTGTGTCAAAACGCATAAATGTTCGAGCAAATCCGTAAGAACCAAATGACTGCGAAAGATTGGCCCCTGCTTTTTTTTGCGCCTCTTTGACATTCATGTCAACCTTGCCGATGAGGCTTGAGAAGCCGAGGTTTTTGTCGACTGGCAAGTAGCCCTTGAAGAGATCGATGGAGGAGACGTTTTCCATGTCTACCATCTGTTTGCCGCCACCTGGATTTGAAGAGATAGGAGTGCCATTTAACATATAAACGCCACCAGGTCCTGTTTGGCTTTTTCCTCTGATGCGTATAGGATCATGAAAAGAGGGTTCGTTTGAGCCTGCGGCATCGGTTGGCGTGAAGTGCACAGAAGGTGAAAAGGCGATGACATTGTAAGGGTTCATGTTGGCATGGGTTGAGAGTCTGGAGATGCTTTTGGTGCTAAAGCGCTCTTTGTTTTCTGGCTTGGAAAGGTTGGTGTCTTCCAAGAAGAGCGTCTCATCTTCGTAGGCGGCATCACTGATGATGATCTTTTCTATACTGATTGGATTTGCTCCAAGTATTGCTGCTGCAAAAAGTGAAAGGGTTATGCTCTTTTTTATCATTCTATTTTTCTCCTAAAATTTTTTTTATTTCTTTGTTTGTAAGTTCTACACCCAAAAAGAGTCTGTAAAACGCAGCTATTTTTTGATGTAAATCACCTCTGTACACCTCTGGATGAAACTTGCTTGATAGCCACTCTATGCCGATGATGCGCATAAAAGAGGGCGGTCGATCAAGCCAGTGAAACGGCGAGTTTGGTGCGAGATGGACTCTCTTGTTTTTAAATGCGCGAAGATGTTGCCAAAGTGGATTGTTTTGCATCGCTTTTTGCACCATGGCGTTTTGAACGATGATGACGTCTGGGTCGTAGAGTATCAGCTGCTCAAAGGTGATGCGTTCAAGCCCTTGCAGGTTGCTCTGTGTACATTTGTGCACGTTTTCGCCTCCTGCGAAGTTGAGTGCTTCGACGTGAAACGAGTCGTCACACTCGGTCGCGAGCCCATCATTTCCCTCGGCATAGTAGTAGCGTGCTTTTTTGAGAGGGTTAGTGAGTGTTTGGACGTCGTGGAGCATTTTGAGGGCAAAGCTTGCGAGTGCTTTGCCGCGTTCATGCTCGCCCATGGCGTCAGCTGCTTTTTGAATGGAGTCTGGCATCGACTCCACTTTGCGAAACGCGATGGTAAGAGTTGGGATCTTTGTCTTGGCGATGGCTTGGCTTACTTTAGTGTTTAAGTAGTCATCCTCCCAGACGAAGATGAGATCTGGCTTGTGTTTTAAGATCGTCTCAACATTTATGCCGCCACCCGAACCATGAAAAGAGCCGATGATAGGGAGTTTTAAAAAACTTGGTTTTATGAGTTTGGCATCGGTGTCATTGTTGGCGTTTTTAGCACTGAAGTTGAGCCCGACCATTTTGTCGGGATTGATGGCGTAGATGAGGTAGTTCATCGGTGGAGATGAGCCAAAGACTTTCTGTGCTGGTGCAGCTTCAAGAACTCCTGAGATGAGTAGCATTAAGAGGAGTATGCTAAGTTTTTTCACTATTTTTTCCTTTGTTTTTAAGAGTTTTTGATGTTAAACGCGATGGGAATACGAAGATCTATGGCTTTTTCTGGTCGAGGGTACTCGCCACTAAGCTCTAAGACGGTCTGTAATGCTCGTGCATCGAGACTTTTGTTGCCGCTTGGCGTGAGGATGTTTGCGCTCTTAACAACGCCCTCTTCTCCAAGCACAAACGCCACGACGACCACTCCCTCGATGCCCAGACGTTTCGCCATTGGTGGGTAACGCAGCGAACTTTGGATGAGAGAGCGGATGTGCGCGAGCAGCTCATCAGAGACACTTGCGAGCTCTTTGGGTGGGGGTGGCGACGCTTTTGGCTCCTTTTGCGGTGCTTTTTGTGCGGTTGGAGCCGCTTGTGTCGCTGGAGCGGCTTGCACTGGCATTGATGCGGCTGGCGTTGGCATCGTTTTTTGCGGTTGTGTTTGTTTCAAAAGCTTAGAAGATCGTGGCTGCGTTTTTGGCTCTACGATCTTGTGAACTTTTTGTTTGGTGAGCGGAGGACTCTTTTTGGGTGTTTGTTGCACTTTTTTAACTGCTGGCTGCGGCTTTTTTTGCATCTGCGTTTGCGGCTGCATTTTGCTTGTCGTGCACACTTTTTGTGGTTCCCACATCTTGAGGTTGAGTGGGATGCTTTTGCTTTGCAGGGGCAGTGGGGTTATCGTCTCTTGCTTGTTCCAGCCAAAGAGAGCCGCTATGAGGAGAGCGTGGATTGTTAAGGAGATGAAAAACGATGTGATAGTATTTGAGTCATATTTATATATCTTTTTTGATATAAAGATACGTTTGTCCGCTCTATTGTGGAAAAGTTGAGAGTTTGATAGGTTCGTATGCAAATCATGCCCCTGCGTTTACTGGTTATGCAATATTTTAAAATATATTTTTTCTTTATGTTTTAAAATATATAACGAATTATATAGCACTCTTTCTTAATAAAAGTTGAGACAAATACTAAAAACTTCTCTTAGATTTGGCGTGCTAAGATGGCGTCTATAAACAAAAGGAGAGCAGTGTGATACGACTCAATGGGCGTTTTTGGTTAGAAAAAGATGGAAAAAGCTTTTTGGGAGCGGGGCGCATCGAGTTGCTCAAACGCATAGAGAGTAGCGGCTCCATGAATGCCGCTGCCAAAGAGATGAAAATGAGCTACAAAGCCGCTTGGGATAGACTCAACTCTATGAATGAGCTGGCGCAAAAACCACTTCTAGAGCGTCAAACGGGCGGAAAAGGTGGCGGTGGGACAAAGCTCACTCCTTATGCTTACGAGATGATTGAGACCTATGAGAAGCTCGAAGCCCTCCATAAAGAGTTTATAGAGCGTTTTAGCGAAGCGGGAGACTCTCCAGAACACCTCGCAAAGATACTCAATCGCCATTTTCTCACCACAAGTGCTCGTAATCAGCTTCTGTGCAAGATCACGGAGATAAGCTACGACACTATCTATGCAAAACTGCTGCTGCGTTTGGGCGAACACCAAAAACTTCTCTCCATCATCACGACAAAATCACTCCAAGCACTCAACCTTAAAGTGGGTGATGGAGTCTATGCCATAGTAAAGTCCAGCGATGTCAAAGTGAGTAAAACAGCCCAAAACTCAACGGATGGGCAAAATATCTTGGAAGCAGAGCTCAGTGCCATGCAGAGTAATGATCTTAAAAGCGAGCTGACACTCACAGTAGATGAGCACAAAGAGTTCATCGCACTCATACCAAACGAAGAGTGTGAGGGGATGCAAGTTGGCGAGAGACTCTATCTGCAGATAGATCCTAGTGCCATTATCATAGGTATGTAGTAGTTAGTATTATAAATCTTATAAAAAAGAGAAATAAATCATTAAATGACATTTTAAGCCTATGAATGCCGCCGCACAAGGGCTACAATTTTCCCACTTTAATTCGGGAGAATACAATGAAGATAAAAATATCACTAGAGTGGTTTTTAAACCCAGATCACCTTCCTATGGCGATTGGGGTTTTTAGCGGGAAGTATGCTGAGGCGGGTTTAGATGTGGAGATTATTCAGCCACATGAGCATTATGATGGGTTTGAAGATCTCAAATCTGGAAAAATAGACATCCACACCAATGAGCCGCTGCATCTCTATGAGCACTACTTTGATGGCATCAAGTCTCTTGGCTGTTTTTTTGAAACACGAGGCGGTGTTATGATAAGAGCTGATAGAGTTGAAAAACTCAAAGCAAACGGCAAGATCAAAATCACCACTCCAGCTTCAAATCCTGTCACAAATAAAATAGGCTTTGAGATCATCAAACGCTACGCCGATAAAAACGGTTTTACTATAGATAGAGAAAATGTAGAGTTTGTAGAGACAGATTTTTGGCACATCAACAACATGAAAAACGACGAGAGTTTTGATGGGGCTTGGCTCTGTTTTTATAACTTTGAGGGCGTTGAAGCGAAGATGGAAGGGTTTGAAAACCTCTTTATCGACCAGTTTGAGTCTCCGTATCCAAACTTTTCGGCATTGGAGTTTATGACGACTCAAAAGATTTTAGATGAAAAAGGCGACGCGATCGCGAAGTTCATTGAGGTGACAAACGAGATGGCAGCATACGCACAAAGCCACCCAGTAGAGGCGACAAGTATGTACTATGACTACACAAAAGAGGAGCGCAGCACCCTTATGGACAAAATCATCGAAGATACACTTCCGCGTCTAAAAACAGCCATCAAAGCAGATGCAGATAAATGGAGAGAACTCTACAACTTCTTAGAAGAGCTTGAAGTTGTAAAACTTACAGAGAGTGAATATAACTCTATTTGGTAGGTTTTAATACCACATTTCCCTCTTGGGGGATAATGCGTTTTATCTTAACAACCTTATTTGTCCAGTAAGGATTGTTAAGTCTCGAAATCTTTACACCCTCTTTTGTAGATGCATGCAAAAACTTCCCCTTTTCCACTATGATACCAGAGTGATGTGTCTTGGCGTTTATCTTAAAAAAGACCAAATCCCCCTCTTTACATGAGCCGCGTTTAACACTCTCGCCTAGTTTTGCTTGATCTGTTGAGCTTCTTGGCAGTGTGATGTTAAACGCATCTTGGTAGACTTGACGCACCAGTGAGGAGCAGTCAGTCCCTTTGAGTGTCTCTCCACCGTAGAGGTAGGGAGTATCTGCCCATTTTTCATACTCCTCTTTGAGTGCTTTTGAGACCCAGCCATCACTCTGCTCGGGCACGTCTTCGGTCTCTATGACGATGGGTTTTGGGGCGGGAGGATTCTCTTCATACATCACAACATTTGGAGCCTTGCTAGAACATCCAGCAAAGAGAAAAAGTGTTGCGATGAGTGTGAGGTGAAGTCTTGTCATGGTGGATGCCCCTTGCGTTTGAGATGTGCAATTATAGTAAAAGTTTCTTTTTAAAAACGAAGTGTAATGGTTGTTTTTGTATAGTTTCATTTCAATTATGACAAAGAAGGTGCAGATGAAAGAGTTTGACAGATCCCATATCCTCCACCCTTATGCCCCATCACAACCGAGCGTGGAGATGGAGTTTGTAAGGAGTGCCAGTGGCGTGTATTTAGAGCTTGATGATGGACGCAAAATCATCGATGGGATGAGTTCTTGGTGGTCGGTTATTCATGGTTATAATGTCCCAGAACTAAACGCAGCAGCAGTCGTGCAACTCCAGAAGATGAGCCATGTGATGTTTGGCGGGCTTACCCATGAGAGCGCCATCAAGCTTGCCCAAAAGCTCATAGCAATCACCCATCCATCACTCGAGCACATCTTCTTTAGCGACTCGGGAAGTGTGAGTGTGGAGGTGGCTTTGAAGATGGCATTTCAGTACCACTCTTCACAAGGAGACAGAGAAAAAACAAAAATTCTCGCGTTTAGCAAAGGGTACCATGGTGACACCTTTGGAGCGATGAGTGTCTGCGATCCTGTCACTGGAATGCACACTGCATTTGAGGGAATACTCCATAAAAACATCTTTGCAGAGGCTCCAAAAATGGGCTTTGATGAGGTGTGGAATGAAGCCTACATAGAAGATTTTAAACGCAAGTTGCATAGACATCACAAAGAGATAGCCGCTGTGATTCTAGAGCCGATTGTTCAAGGAGCAGGGGGAATGCGTATCTACTCGCCACACTTCTTAAGACGAGTTCGAGAGCTTTGCGACTTGTATGATGTGTTGCTCATCTTAGATGAAGTCGCAACGGGGTTTGGTCGTACAGGCAAGCTCTTTGCTTATGAGCATGCTGGAGTTGCTCCAGATATTTTGTGTGTAGGAAAAGCCCTCACTGGCGGCTATATGTCTCTGGCTGCAACACTTACAAGCAAAAAAGTGATGCAAGGCATCGAGAGCGGGGGCAATGTGTTGATGCACGGACCGACTTTTATGGCAAATCCACTTGCCTGTGCGGTGGCGTTTGCTTCGCTAGAACTTCTTTTATCATCGCCTTGGCAGAAGAGAGTAGAGAGTATTCAAGCGCAGCTGCGTTTAGAGCTTGAGCCTTGCATGGAGCTTGAGATAGTCAAAGATGTTCGCGTTTTGGGAGCTATTGGAGTGGTGGAGCTGCACAAAAATGTCGACCTTGCGTTTATGACACCTGCGTTTATAGGAGAGGGAGTTTGGGTGCGTCCCTTCTTAAATCTCATCTACATCATGCCACCCTACATCATCACGAAAGAGCAGCTCACACGCCTTACAGATGCCATACTCAAAGTAGTGCGAGCCTATGGCGACTTAAGAGCCTAAGCTCTCTTGTTCTCAAAAAACCAGTAAAACGCGAGCATAAGCCCAGGTGCTTTTTTCTTGCTCTCATCGAACATAAATGTTTTGGCATCCACGAGAGGAAGGTAGATCACTTCTATCTCCTCATCATGCAATCCTCCGCCATCACTCACTCGCATACTCTCACACAACTCCGCATAGTAGAGCTTTTGGAAAGCACCGGTAATCCCTACGGCAGGATAAAACTTCGTCACATACTCGATGGTATCCAGAGGAACATCAAAGCCGCACTCCTCCTCTATCTCCTCTTTGGCTATCTGCTTATCGCTTGCGTTTTTATCGATGATGCCTGCGCAGAGCTCATAGGTGTAGCCATCAATACCATCTGCGTTTAAGATGGCTGGACGAAGCTGTTTGACCAAGACAAAAGCATCTTTTTCTTTGTGCCACAAAAGAGTGCTGACACTGTTGTGAGAGAGGACTGCTTCCCAAGTTCTCTCTTTGTCCTTATGGGTGTACTCTATTTTTATGGGTTTGACAAAACGCGGTGACTCCAAAGGGAGTGTGGCATCTATTTTAGTGCTCATTGAGTGCCATCTCGTGAAACTCATCTGCAGTAAAGATGTAACACATGTTTTTAAACGCAGTTCGTTTGACATAAGGAGTCTGCTGTTTTATGTGTTGTGCTACACTCTTTTCGTATCTCTTTTTAAGTTCGACAAACTTTTTATACTCTTTGCCTTGGAGCTTTTTGGTGGCGACTTGCACTACTTTGAGCGGGTTGATGGCATTTGAGTTTTTGCGCAGTTCGAAGTGAAGGTGTGGTCCAGTGGAGCGTCCTGTGGAGCCTACATAGCCTATGATCTGTCCTTTTTTTACCGAGCCGCCGTTTCGCACGCCTTTTTTAAAAGATTTCAGATGCGCATAGCGTGTCTCATAGCCGCCAGCATGTCTTATTCTTACGAGGTTTCCGTAGCTTCCTGCATAGGAAGCTTGTGCGATTCTTCCATCGCCTGCGGCAAATACTGGAGTTCCAGAACGAGCTGCATAGTCAACACCCAAGTGTGCTTTCCAGCGTTTAAGAATAGGGTGAAATCTACGTTTGGTGAAACGCGATGAGATACGAGCACCTCTGACTGGATTTGCGAGTAAAAACTCCTCTACCTCTTCACCCTTCTCATCATAGTAGTTCTCATCATCTCCAAGAAATATATAGTGGTATTTACCCTGAATCTCAATCATAGCAACTTTAAGATTTGGCATCGAGAAGGGGCGCTCAAGCCTGTACATCTGATCATAAATCATGACAAGCTTATCGCCTTCGCGCACACCATTTTTGAAGTTGAGAGAGTTTTTGAAGCTTGCGTTAAAGATCTGTGTGAGTCGATTGCTTCCTGTGGCCTTCATGATGGAGTAGCTCGGAGAGCTCACGACAGTGGTGAAAAATGCCTCAGTTCGAGTCTCTGTAATGATAGGAATAGCTTCAAACTCGTAACTCTCTTCGCTCTTGTAGATGTGAACTTGGAGCTCTTCATTGAGAGGAAGGAGTATCTGTTCTATGGCACCTTTATCACTACGCAGCACTTGGTAGCTGATGCCTGCACGAATCTCCTCTGTGAGTCTTTGGTTGTCTTCATCGAGATTGTAGTAGAGCTCTTTGGTTGGGAGTCCTACTTTTTCTAGATACTCTAGGTAAGTGAGATTGTTTTGCCATTTAAGTCGCTCGACTTCACTCGCAAAAAGGGTCGCAACAAGAGATAAAAAGAGAACAATTCGTATCATAAATGTTAAGCCTAAAATTAATAATCGCAAGAGATTATCAGATTTTGGCTTAGTCTGAGGTTTATTTGCTATAATCTCGACCAAATCATCTAATGAAAGAAGTCGTATGAAACAGATATTTTTACTCGTTTTTTTAGCGTTAGAGCTCATGAGCGCTACTATTCAAACCCCTATTGTCGCTGTTGATGAAGAGGCAAAAAGTGTCACTATCGAAATAGAGAAGATAGACCTTGGTGTGAGTGGTTTTGTGGTGCAAAATGTAGCTGATGCACACACAAGCATTTTGAACAATGTAGTCGTAACCTCGTTTGATCCCTCTACAAAAAGAGCTACTCTCGCGCTCAAAGAGTTCAATATGCTTAAAAACAATTCCCTACCCGTGGGTAAATGGAGACCAAAAGTAGGCGATATGGTAGAGCTTGCGTTTGGATACTCTAGGGCTCTGCTCATTGCTCCAAATGAGGAGATCTATTATCGTATTGCTAAAAGTGTCAATGTTCACTGGATTCATCCTGATCTTTTTGCTACTATTCTCTCTTTTCACGGTCACCCAACACCACTCAAGTCAGACTTTGCAACATTTGGAGTCACTGCGAGTGCGGGACTTCTCTTTCTTTACTTGCAGCAAAAAGTCTACACAGTCGATATGCAGAGCTTTAAAATTCTCAGCATCGCTGCTGCGCCTCTTGTGCAAGAGAGTATAAAGCTCCCTTTTTACTCACGAGTAGAGGAGATAGAGGCAAACTGGTTTGGTGAGGGAAGCGATGAGCTTGAGGAGTATGAACCACACTACTATGAGCTTTTGATAGAGCATAACAAAAAAAATAGTGCGTTTTATAACGCCATCAAGAGTGGTGATGCGAAGTTTCATTACCTTTTAGAAGAATTTGATATAGAGGAGAAAAAATGATTGATGCAAAACATATAGAAGTGTTTAAAAATATAGTTGGTGCTGAAAATATCTACAGCGATAAGGCGCACCTTATAGCGTACTCGTATGACGCCACACGCGAGCACTTTGAGCCAGATGCGGTTATATTTCCTCGTCATGAAGCAGACATAAGTGCAGTGCTCAAATACTGTAACGAACATAAAATCGTCATCGTCCCACGCGGTGCTGGAAGCGGTTTTACGGGCGGTGCACTTCCGAGTTCTGGGGGAATTGTTTTAGCGCTTGAGAAGCACATGAACAAGATTTTAGAGATAGATATGAAAAATATGGTCGCGGTCGTGCAGCCAGGTGTCATCAATATGGAACTTCAACGTGCAGTCGAAGCCGTAGGGCTCTTCTATCCGCCAGATCCAGCGAGTCAGGAGTATTCGACTATTGGTGGAAATGTGAGTGAAAATGCAGGCGGTATGCGTGCGGCAAAATATGGCATCACTAAAGATTATGTTATGGCAACGCGCGCAGTGCTTCCAAACGGTGACATCATCAAAGCGGGCAAACGTACCATTAAAGATGTCGCAGGGTATAACATCAGCGGAATTCTCATCGCCTCTGAAGGTACACTCGCTGTGCTCTCAGAGATCACGCTTAAGCTACTTCCAAAACCAAAAATGACTAAAACCGCCATGGGAATCTTCCCAACCGTTACTGAAGCGATGGAGGCGGTTTACAAAACTATGGCAAGTGGTATAACACCAGTTGCTATGGAGTTTTTGGACAATCTCACCATAAGAGCGGTGGAGCAGACCTTTAACAAAGGACTCCCTGTTGATGCAGGAGCGCTGCTTGTGACCGATGTCGATGGAAATCTAGAAGATGATCTTGACTATCAACTTAGCGAGATAGAGCGTGTCTTTAAGGAGAATGGATGCAGCGAGTTTAGAATCGCACAAGATAAAAAAGAGGCAGCTGACATCTGGTTTGCACGCCGTAATGCTTCACAGTCTATTACTGTTTATGGAAGTAAAAAAATCAACGAAGACGTCACTGTCCCTCGCGCAGTTTTACCAGAACTCTTAGAGCGTTTTTACGCTATCGCAGATAAGTACAACATCAAAATCCCATGTTTTGGACACACAGGTGATGGAAATGTCCACACCAATGTTATGGTAGATGGAAAAGATCCAGAGCAGGTAAAAATCGGCTACAAAGCCATAGAAGAGGTCTTTCAAGCCACCATCGATCTTGGTGGCACGCTCTCAGGAGAGCACGGCATCGGACTTGCAAAAGCACCCTATATGTCGATGGCGTTTACCCCTGAAGAGATGGCACTCTTTAAGTCTATCAAGATGGCGTTTGATCCAAACAATATATTAAATCCCGCAAAAATGGGACTCAACTAAGCGATGCAAACGCTTCGCTCTAAAATTTTTAAAGAGATAAAATTTTGGGCGAGCACCTTTGTTGACAAAGAGCTCACACTCTTTGCGGCGAGTCTGAGTTTTTATACTATCTTCACTATCATCCCACTTCTACTCATAACGCTGACACTGCTTACTTCACTGCCAAGTTTTGAGGAGCACTATGCCAGTGTCAAGAGTTTTATCTTCTCTAACCTTATGCCTGTAAACTCTGAGGCGATTATGGGGCACATCGATAGATTTTTGGCAAACACAGCCAAGATGGGTGTTATAAGTTTAGTGATGATTTTAGTATCTTCGCTGCTCTTCTTTAAAAACTTCGAGTACATAGCCAACAAGATATTTCATGCAAACCCAAGAACACTTTGGGAGTCTATCACCACCTACTGGACGATGCTCACTCTCACACCCATCGCTCTTGGAGTCTCTTTTTACATCACGGGTTACATTGCCGCGCTGATGGCGTCGAACTCACTCACCGAGGGTTTTGACATCTTGCCGCTCGTTCCTTACATCATCATCTGGGGACTCTTTTTTTTACTTTTTCAGATTGCTGCAAATGCCAAAGTTGATCCTCGTGCAGCTGCCATTAGCTCCTTTGTCATCGCTCTCGTCTTTAACCTTAGTAAAAACGGCTTCATCTACTACATCTTTATGAACAAGTCCTACGCCACCATGTATGGCTCTTTTGCCATTGTTATATCTCTTTTTTTGTGGATCTATCTCTCGTGGATCATCTTTATCTACGGCTTAAAACTCTGCTACATCATAGATAAAATATATAAAAACGCCACTGCACAAAAGAACTAACGCATAAACGCCGCTGCGTTTGAAAACGCCAATAAGAGAGAGGAGTAGCTCTAAAATCAAAAACGCCATGGGGAGTTTTGTGAGGCTGGCGTTTGGTGCAAGATGGAGCAAAAAATGCAGTGCGAAATCAAGAAGATCGCCAAACCCCACAAGGTGCAAAAAAAGCGAGAGCGGGTAGAAGAGAACAAAGAGCTCCGTCCAAAGCACTGAGAGCGGATGGAGCGTGGAAAAATTGCCAAAGATGGCGAGCGAGAATGGGAGCATCATCAGGTAAACCCAAATCGGCAGTAGAAAAAACTGCCAAACGCCAGAGAGATCTTTGAAATGGATGAGAAACAAAAAGATGTAAAAGACTCCAAACGCACTCAGCCAAAACCCAAGTGAGAAGATGAGCGTGGGAAAGAGGGCGAGCAGTAGCAGGAGTGTGACAAAGAGTGTCTGCATCGAGATAATCTCAATGCCTCTGTCGTAAAGAACGAAGCCGACAACAAGCATGCCAAATGCACGAATCAGTGAGGGCGGCGAGCCAATAAAGAGCATATATGAGAGCAAGATAAACGCGATGATGATAAAGACATCGCGTTTGTAGCTTCTAAAGGGAAAGTAGCGCTCTTGAAGCGTTTTGTAGGGCAAACGCAGTAGAAAAAAGAGCACCCCAGAGAGCACACCTAGATGAAAACCGCTAATGGCGATAAGGTGGGAAACGCCAAGCGAAGAGAAGTGAGTTTGAAGATCACGCTCAAGTGGTTTTGCGAGAAAGAGGGCATTGTAGATGCTTGATATGTTGGTATCTTGATGTTGTGAAGTGATTTTCGCGGCGACCCTCTCTCGCAGTGAATCATCTTCATAAATATTGAGTATTTTTCCATAAGCAAAAAAAGTTCGCAGATACTCATAAAAGCTGATACTCCCCGCCCAGATCTCCATTTCGACTCGTTTGCCTTTGATGGGATGGAGATTTTTTGAAGCGATGGTGTAAAAAGTAAGCCCGCTGTCGCTTTTTAGCTTGAGGACTTGGTAAGTTCTTATTTTTCCCTTTTTTGTCGGTTTTGATTTTGTGTACTGAAGCATTACTTTAGCGTTTACGAGCGCTGAGTCAAATGTGGTGAAGCGTTTGTAGGCGGCAAACTCTAAAGAGAGGGAGAGTAAAAAGAGTAAAAAGGTAAGCCCAAACGCGATGAGTCTCTCCTGATGCGAGGCAAAAAGCGAGACTCTCTCTAGCACAAAAGCCTCTTAGAGTGGCGGCATCTCTATGTTGCCGATGTCCATATTTGCCGAGCGCGTGTCGATGTTTTCATAGACGGTCTCAACAGCCGAGGCGTAGCTTGGAGCATCGACGAAGCGAGTGAGTTTTTTCTGAAAGACGAGTTTGACGTGACCTGTTGGACCATTACGCTGCTTACCGATGATGATCTCGGCATCCTCTTCCTCTTTTTCGACATACTCGGACTTAAACTCTTTACCTTCAGCTTTTGCAGCTTTTTCTCGCTCTTTTTCCTCTTTGTAGAGGTAAACGTCATCGCGGTAGACAAATAAAATGATGTCGGCATCCTGCTCGATAGAGCCTGACTCACGGATGTCGCTGAGCATCGGGCGTTTGTCGTTTCTGCTCTCTAGCCCACGGTTGAGCTGCGAGAGTGCGACTATGGGTATGGAGAGCTCACGCGCGAGCATCTTGAGTCCACGCGAGATCTCAGAGACTTGAAGGTGTCTGTCTTGATTGCCGATGCCTTGCATGATCTGAAGGTAGTCGATGACGGCTATCTCTATCTCTGGGTGTTGGTTTTTGAGCTTTCTTAGCTTGCTCCTAAGCTGGTTTATGTTGATGCTTCCCTGATCGTCCACAAAGAGTTTCGCGGAGTTCATTCTATCAATTGCTCCATTAAGAGAGCTCCACTGGTTGTCATCCATATCTCCCACACGCAGCTTTTGAAGCGGTATAGAGGTTTGAATAGAGAGCAGACGCAGCATCAACTGCTCAGCAGGCATCTCTAGCGAGAAAAACGCCACCCCTTTGCCTTTGGTGATGAGGGAATTTACGGTGTTTAGAACGAAAGAAGTGTTGTGTGTAACTGTCATATCTTCAAGTAAAAATAGGTGGTTTCCATCAATCGCAAAGCCGTAATAATCATCAACCTTGTCATATTTTACAGTAATGCCCGTGTGTTGAAAATCTCGTTTGGCAAGAAGTTTTCTAGCTTGTTTTCTTGGGATTTTTGTAGGAATTCTATCTAGGTCGCCAACTATTCTGAGTCTGTAGACATCACACTCATAGTTTATTTTTTTTATGCGTGCTTTTTTGGTTTTTATAGAGACTCGAAAACCTAAGGAGTCTGCAAGATATTTTATTTGATTTACAAGCGTTTCACTTTTTTGCACTATCTCAAAAACATGAAATTTATCATCATAATAGCCATCACTGTCAATGAGTCCCGCCAAAAGTTGGAGTCTATTTTTTTCACTATTTTGAATGTAGTGATGAGGGATATGCTTGTTGTTTAAAACGCCTAAATTTCGTAGTTTTTTTTGCAGTGAGTGGTCTTTGTCTTGTGATCCGCCT